>KL569435.1:12257-12725 GCA_000715685.1 Streptomyces lilacinus | reverse complement strand
CCTGCGGGAGGAGGCCGCGATGGGAAGCGGAGGCAGCCGCCCGCGCGTCCGGGCGTCGCTGGACGTCAGACGCCTGGTGGAACGACCCGGCCTGCGCATGGCGGGAGAGGTCAGTCTGAACACCCGTGCCACCTGGGAGGGCGCGCTCGAGTCGCTGCCCGGCCTGGGGAACGACCCCTGTCTGGAGTTGGCCGACGTCACCTTCGTCGACGTCGCCGGCGCCGCCGCGCTCGCGTTCACCGCCCAGCGGCTCGCCGACGGCCGGCGCATCATCGTCGTGGGCCCGCCGCCCTCGCTGCGCCGTACTCTGGACACGTTCTGGTCCGGCCTGCGGACGATCGAGGTGACGGCGTGAGCGACGTGACAGCCGGGACCGGGCCGTTCCGCCATCCGGCGCTGTTCTACCGGGGCCAGGACGATTATCTCGCCGCCAACGCGGCGTTCGTCCGCGCCGGCCTGGCGGCCGGC
>KL569435.1:8599-12009 GCA_000715685.1 Streptomyces lilacinus | reverse complement strand
TGTGTATAAGAGACAGGGCCGTCGCCGTCCCCACGGACAATCTGAAGCTTCTCCGCGCCGAGTTGGGCGCGGACGGGGAGGCGGTGCGCTTCCTCGACATGGAACAAGCCGGTCGCAATCCCGGGCGCATCATTCCGCGCGTGCTGCGCGCCTTCACCGACGCCCACCCAGGGCGCCGCGTCCGCATCATCGGCGAGCCCATCTGGGCAGGCCGCTCCGCCACCGAGTACCCGGCGTGCGCCCAGCACGAGGCGCTCATCAACCACGCCTTCACGGACCGGCCGGTGACCATCCTCTGCCCGTACGACGCGACCCGGCTGACGCCCCGGGCCCTGGCGGACGCCCACGCCACCCACCCGGTCGTCATCGCCGACGGCCGGGAGCGGCCGTCGACCTCGTACGCCCCCGGGGACGTCGTCGCCGCGTACAACCGGCCGCTGCCCCGCCCGCCCGTCGACGCCTTCGCGTTCCGCTTCGACAGCGCCCTGCTGCCCGACGTCCGTCACGTCGCCCTCGAGCGCGCCACCGCGCTGGGCCTCGCGCCCGGCGGCCGGAACGACCTGGCCCTGGCCATAGCGGAGCTGACCACCAACAGCGTGGTGCACGGCGGCGGATCGGGCGTTCTGCGGCTGTGGGTGGAAGGCGACCACCTGGTGTGGGAGGTCGAGGACCGGGGCCACATCGCGGACCCCCTGGCGGGCCGCCGCCCACCCCCGCCGGACCGCCCGGGAGGCCGCGGCCTCCTCCTCGTCCACTGCCTCAGCGACCTCGTCCGCACCCACACCCATCCGGGCGGCACCACGACGCGCTGCTCCTGCCCGTTGCGCTGAGCAGCGCCGCGGACTCGTCGATTCCGGCCGGTTCCTCGTGTTTGTGCCGGGCCTCGGGGGCAAGCCGCTGCTTGTCACGTGACTGGCCACCGCCGTGCCGGAAGGAGCACCCGTGATCGCCGTTGCCCTGCTCATGCCTCCCCTGCTGCTGTGCCTGGTCCTGGCCCTGGGACGGTACGAGGACCACATCCTGCGGAATGGTTTCGTCGCCCAGCCGCGGCATGCCCTGCCCAAGCGCCGGCTGCACGCCGTACCCGAGCTGCCCTCCCGCGAGCCGCCCCCGTCCGAGGACGAGGAGCGGCGCGCGGCGTAGCGCGTGCGCCCACCCGCTCGGCCGTGCCCGTGTTTGGGCACGGCCGAGCGGGCTAAACGGCACAGCACCGCCCCTCGCGGACATCGGCACGGACGGAAGGGGAACCCATGTCAACAGGCGCACTGATCGCCGTCGCCGTCGCGTCGGCCGTCATCTTCGTCGCCGTCGCGCTGGCCGTATGGGCCATCGGGCGCGGCGCGCGCTCCGGCGGCCCGGGACTGCGGCGGCGCTTCGGACCCGAGTACGACACCGTCGTCGCCCGGCACGACGGGGACGACAAGGCGGCCGAGAAGGAACTGACCGAACGGCTGCGACGCCACAAGGACCTGCGCATCGCCCCGCTGTCGGCGGCGGCCCGCGAGCAGTACGTGGCCCGCTGGACGGGCGTCCAGGAGCGGTTCGTCGACGACCCTGCGCGGGCCGTCGCGGACGCGGACGCGCTGGCCGGGAAGCTCGCGCGGGAGCGCGGCTTCCCCGCCGACTCGTGGGACGAGCTGATCGACGCGCTCTCCGTGCACGTCCCCCGCACCGCCCACGGGCTGCGGGGCCTGCACGCCGTCGCGGCGCGCACCCGCACCCGGCAGGTCCCGACGGAGGAGCTGCGCGAGGCGCTCGTGAGGGCCCGGGACCTCTTCGAGGAGCTGGTCAGGGCGCGCCCGGAGGACCACCGGCCGCGCCGGCACGCCCGGCGCGGCGGCCCGGTCGACGGCTCCCGGGTGACGGGAGGCAACGTCGGCGCCCGGACGTGACATAGATGACGTGACACAGATGGTGCGGGACGTCGTGACACGGAGGGCGAGGCACCGCATGAACCGGCAGGACACCGCATGAGCCGGCGGGAACCCGCCGCCCGGGTCGCCGTGGTCACCGGGTCGGACTCGGGCATCGGCCGGGCGACGGCCGTGCGCCTGGCCCGGCAGGGCATGGACGTCGGCATCACCTGGCACCGCGACCGCGCGGGCGCCGAGGGCACCGCCGCCGAGGTGCGCGCCCTCGGCCGGCGGGCTGCTCTGGCTCGGATGGACCTCACGCTGCTGCCGGACGCCGCGGACGTCGTGGACCGGCTGGCCGAGGAGCTCGGCCGCCTCGACGTGCTGGTCAACAACGCGGGCGTCGGCGTGGTGACGCCGTTCGTTGACCTGACGCTCGAGACGGTCCGCGAGGTCGTCGACGTCGACCTCGTCGGCCCGCTGCTGTGCGGCCAGCGCGCCGCGCGCCGCATGATCCGGCAGGGCGACGGCGGACGGATCGTCAACGTCACCAGCGTGCACGAGCACCAGCCGCGCGTGGGCGCCGCGCCCTACTGCGCGGCGAAGGGCGGCCTGGGCCTGCTCACGCAGGTGATGGCGCTGGAGCTCGCCGAGCACGGGATCACCGTCAACGCGGTCGCGCCCGGCGAGATCGCGACTCCCATGACCGGGCAGGAGGACATCGACGTGCGCACCGAGCACCGGCCCGGTGTGCCCGTCGGCCGCCCGGGCGACGCGCGGGAGGTGGCGGCGGTGATCGCCTTCCTCTGCGGCCCGGACGCGAGCTACGTCACCGGCGCCTCCTGGAGCGTCGACGGGGGCATGCTCAGGATGGGCCCGCAGGCCGGCTCGCACCTGAGGGACGACTCCTGGCGCAGGCCCTGACCCTGCCCGCCGCCGCCCACCGACCCCCCGATCGGCGCCGAGGAGCGCTCCGGGTGGACCGGGGGCACACTGGATGAGGAACGAAACGGCTGGAGGTGATCACTGTGGTGCCGCTGCTTCTGGTCCTGCTTCTCGCGGTGGTCCTTTTCGGGGTCGGCTTCGCGGTCAAGGCACTGTGGTGGGTCGCGCTCATCGTCCTGGTGCTGTGGCTGCTGGGCTTCCTGGTCCGCTCGGGCGGGGGCCGCTGGTACCGCTGGTAGGCGCCCGGCGCCGCCGCACGGCGCGGGCCGCGCACCACCCGGCCGTGCCGGGAGGGAGTCCCCCGGCACGGCCGGGCCAGACGCTCGACGCTCGGAGGTGAGGCGATGGCCTCCCGCCCTCCCGAAGGCCGCCGTCCCGACGGCCGCCGTCCCGACGGTCTGCGCGGACGGTCCGCCCTGGTGACCGGCTCCTCGCGCGGCCTGGGCCTGTTGATCGCCCGTGAGCTCGCGCGCCGCGGGTGCCGGGTGATGCTGTGCGCCCGCGACGCGGCGGAGCTGGAGCGCGCCGAACGGATGCTGCGCGAGGAGGGCGGGCGCGTGCGCTCGCTCCCGGCCGACCTGACCGCGCCGGACGCCCCCGAGCGGCTCCTGG
>KL569435.1:7798-8328 GCA_000715685.1 Streptomyces lilacinus | reverse complement strand
TGTGTATAAGAGACAGACCGAGACGTTCGGAAGCCTGGACGTGCTGGTCAACAACGCGGGCGTGATCCAGGTCGGGCCGCTCGACGCCATGACGGAGGACGACTTCCGCGCCGCCATGGAGCTCATGTACTTCGCCCCTCTGCGCACCACGCTGGCCGCGCTGGGGGGCATGCGCGAGCGCGGCGAGGGCCGGATCGTCAACGTCACCTCGATCGGCGGCCGTATCGCGGCTCCGCACCTGCTGCCCTACGACGCGGCCAAGTTCGCCGCCGCGGGATTCTCCGAGGGGCTGCGGGCCGAGCTCGCGGGCGAGCGGAACATCAGCGTGACGACGGTCCTGCCGGGTCTGATGCGCACCGGTTCGCACCTGGCCGCCCGTTTCAGCGGCCAGGCCGGGCGGGAGTACGCCTGGTTCGCCGCGGCGGCGAGCGTGCCGCTGCTGTCGATGGACGCCGAGCGGGCGGCGCGCGCGATCGTGACCGCCGCCGAGCGCCGGCGGCCCGAGATCGTCCTCACCGCTCTCGCCAAGG
>KL569435.1:5504-7556 GCA_000715685.1 Streptomyces lilacinus | reverse complement strand
ATGTGTATAAGAGACAGGCCACGAGGCCGCCCGCGAGGTCGCCTCCCCCGCGCTGGGCCGGCTCACCGCCCTGGGCGACCGCGCCGCCGGCCGCTTCAACCAGCGGGCCGCCTGAGCGACCGCCCGTCACCCGGCTGCCGTCCGCATGGCGTACGGGCGGCGGGGGTACGCGCCGGACGCACGAGACAACGCGAGCGGGGAGGTGTGACGTCATGCCGGGACGGGAGGAACTGCCCGACACCATCCGGCGTTCCGACGCCAAGGCCCAGCGGACCTGGATCAAGGCGCACGACTCCGCCGTCGAGCAGTACGGCGAGGGCGAGCGCGCCCATCGGGTCGCCTTCGGCGCCCTCAAGCACACCCACGAGAAGGTCGGCGACCACTGGCAGCCCAAGGAGCACGGCCGCAAGGGCCCCTCGGACGAGCGGGCGCGCCGGCCGCGCGGCACGAGCGACGCGTCGGCGGAGGGCGTGGACACCCGGGCGAGCAAGGAGCATCTGCGGGAGGTGGCCCGGGAGCTGGACGTCGAGGGGCGCTCGAAGATGAGCAAGGAGGAGCTGGTCGACGCCATTCGCAGGGCCAACGCCCGGGCGACGGAGGCCGCCAGGCGCGGACGCCGGTGAGCATCGACGGGCCCGAGCCGAGCATCCACAGGTCCGAGCCGAGCATCGACGGGTCCGGGCGTCGACGGGCTACTCGATGATGCCCCAGATGCTGCTGCCTCCGCCCTTCCACTCCACCAGCGCGGGATTGTCGACGTCGATGTCCCGCAGACCGTAGTGGCTCATGAACTCCTCCAGGTCGCGGAGGGAGTGCGCCTTGCCGACCGACTCACCGTGGATCCTCACCAGTCGTGTCCCCTCCTCGAGCGGGTGGACGACGACCGGGGGCAGTTGCTTGTCCATGGCGGCACAGTAGTGCGATGCGCCACGTCCGCCCGGCGGCGCGTCGAGACGGCGTCCGGACACCGCCGGTGTGGCGCAGTGACCGCCGCGCGGCGGCACCGGGGCGGGTCAGCGCCCTGCGCGGCCGGGCTCCTCGCGGGGCGGCTCCTCGTCGTAGGTCAGCGGCTCGGGATCGCGCCACTCCTCGGTCCGCGTCTGGCGGCGCGTGCGGGTCTGCTCCCGTATTTCCTTCTTCAGCTGGTCGTCCTTCTTGGGACCGTGCTTGTCGCTCTGGGGCATGACCGGGTGCACCTCCAGGTGTCGGACCTGCGAAATCTCCCCTTTTCTCTCAGCCTATGCGTGCGGTGCCGGGCCGGCGCGGCGGGAGCCGGCGATCATGCCGGTACGTCCTCGAGCTCGGCCAGGGCCGCCAGGACGTCCTCGGGGGTGATGCGGAGCAGGAGCCCGTCCGGGCGGTCCGCGTGCGGGTCGCCGGGCGGCCCGGGGTGCCAGAGCACCCGATGGCGGCGCGAGCGCGGCGGCCCCCACAGGCCGGGGGCGACGGGGCCGAAGAGGGTGACGCTGGGGGTGGCGTGGGCGACGGCCAGGTGGGCGATGCCGGTGTCGCCGCTGACGACCGCGCGGGCGCCGGCCACCAGGGCGGACAGCGCGGGGAAGGGCAGGCCGCCGGGGAACGGTTCGGCGCCGGGCACGGCCGCGCGGGCGACCAGGGCGTCCTCGCCCGGCCCGCCGGTGACGACGACCCGCGCTCCGCGCGCCAGCAGCCGGCGCGCCACCGCGGCCCAGCGGTCGGTGGGCCAGCGGCGCGCCGGGGACCCGGCCCCGGGGTGCAGGACGACGGCGCCGGGCGCGGGCGAGGGGCCGGCGGGCGGGTCGAGGGCCAGGTCGGTGGGGTCGGCGGGGATGCCGTAGTGGCGCAGCAGCCGGCACCAGCGTTCGCGTTCGTGCTCGTCGGGCCGCCACGCGGGGCCGTCGACGGCGGGCGTCGCGGGGTGGGCGAAGGCGAGGACGCGGCCGGGGCGCAGGGCGGTCAGCAGCCGGTGGCTGGGCGGCCCGTTGCCGTGCAGGTCGACGGCGGTCGCGGGCGGCGGCGCGGCCCACGGCAGGGCGCGGGGCACGGCGCGGCCGGGGGCGGCGGCGGGCAGCA
>KL569435.1:898-5276 GCA_000715685.1 Streptomyces lilacinus | reverse complement strand
AGCGTGTCCACGGCGCCGCAGGCCGCGGCGGGCCCGGCGAGGTCCGGCGGCCCGGCGAGCACGATCTCGTGGCCCGGGTGGGCCCGGCGCAGTGCCCTCAGGGCGGGGACGCCGGCGAGCAGGTCGCCCAGGCCCAGCGCGCGCAGCACCAGCAGGCGGGGGCGGTCCCCGGTGACGGGTCCGGTCAGCGGTAGCGCGCTGGGGTGACAGGGCGTCATCGCCCGTTTCACCGACGGGCGGTGGGCCCGGGCGGGGCGCACAGCCGGGCGGGGCGGCGGGCGGGCCGGCCGCCCTCGTCCCCGCGGCCGCGCCGGCCCGGCCGGGCGGGGCGCGCCGGCTGCGGGCGGCGCCGGGCGGGTTCCTCGGGCCGGCGGCCGGGCCGGTCCTTGCGGGCGAGGGGGATGGGGTTCGGCACATCAGCAGGCTGGCACACAACCCCAGGACGCACATCTCGAGATCAGGGGGACGACGGTTCAGGGAGAATCGGGGGGAACGACGTGGGCCCGCGCCGTCTCGCCGGCGCTCACTTGTCGTGGCCCATGGCCTTCCGCACCGCGTCGCGGGTCCGGTCCATGACGGCGGCGAACGGTCCGAGCAGGATGCTCCTGGCCGCGCTCTCCGTGCCCGGGTGCGGATGGGTGGGGGCCATGGCCTCGGCGGCCCGGACGGCCTTGGCCATCCTGACGAGCTTGTGGGGTTCGGTGGACTCGCGCAGCCGCTCGAACTCGAGCCGTTCCTCGGAGTCGGCGTGGGCCAGGATGTCGTCGCGCAGCGCCATCAGCGTGGGCATGAAGTCCGGGTCGTCGGTGTCCATGCCGTCGAGCTCGCTGAGCACCTCCTTGGCCTCCCGCTCCTCGCGCAGCCGGTCGTCGACGACCTTGTCCCCGCTGGGGAAGGCGCGCCGGGCCGCCGGGTGGACCACTTCCTCCTCGGCCGTCTCGTGGACCGCCAGCAGCCGCACCAGCCGGCCGAACGCCTCCCGGCGTCCCTGTCCGCTCGCGGCTTCCACCTCGGCGAACAGGTCCCGGATCTCCTGGTGCTGCCGCTTCAGCAACTGGACGACGTCCTCGTCCGCGCGTTCCGCACCGCCGCGTGCCCGCTCTGCCATGACCACTCCTGTCGGATCGATCGACGGATACCGCGTACCCGCACCTGTGCGTCGACAGTGCCTCACCCGCACTCGAGGGGCGCGTGCGGCGACGGCGCGTGCGGGCGCCTTTCATTCGTTGGAGCGAGAACGATGCGGGCGGCCGGCCTACGAGGGGCCGGGCTCAGGCGGCGCGTACGTGGTCGGTGCCGAGGCGCTCGAGCAGATCGGCGCGGTGGAGGGCGGCGAGGGGCGCGACGAGGTCGGGGTGGCGCAGCAGCGGCGCGGCGCGCCGGTCGCGCTCGTCGGGGGCGGTCACCCGGCGGAAGCGCACCGGGAGCCCGAAGGCGTGCTCGCAGTCCGCGACGGCGGCCGCGGTGGCGTCGGCCAGGTCCGGGTCGGTGAGCAGGCAGACCGCCCAGCTGGCGACGACCTCGTCGACCCAGGTCCGCCAGGCGTGCTCGGCCTCGTCGGGTGCGCCGGGTGCGGCGCAGTCGGCTCCGGTGAGCCAGTCGAGCCGGCCGGATCCGCCGGGTCCGGAGATCATGACGAGGGCGGCGTCCAGCTCCGTGGGGTAGCGCAGCCACGCGGCGGCGGTCACCGCCTGGCGGGCCTGCGCCTCGGCGAGCGCGGGGCCCAGGGCGCCGTCGTCCCCGGGGGCGTAGGCGCGGGTCAGCCACTGGGTGGTGGCCGCTATGAGGGGGGTGAGGTCTGCGGACACGACCGGGAACCCTTCGTACGGCAGCGGGGGAAGCGCGGGAAAACGGCGAAAAAGCAGGAGAAACGGACGGAAGCAGACAGGCTAGCCGTCGGTCCGCGCCGGGCCCATGACGTGCGTCACGTCGGAAGGACGTGCGTGCGTCACGTCAGAAGTCGATCTCGACGTAGTCGATGTCGGTGAACTCGACCCGGAGCCCGTCCGCGCGGCGGCCGCGGTCCTTGAAGTAGATCTCCTGCAGTCCCTCGGCGGCGATCTCCCGCAGCCGCTGCTCCGCCGCTCCTGCGGCCTGCGCCTCGAAGAGGCGGCGGGCGTAGTCGGGCGGCAGGTGCTGGGTGACGCGCCGGATCCGGCCGTCGTCGGTGCTGCCGGGGGCGGCGGTGAACCCGAACCGGGCGCGGGCCTCGATGACCAGGCCGGTGGCGGTGGCCGCCCGCTCCTGGGCGCGCCGGCGGACGCGCGGCTGCCAGTCCTTGCGGACCTCGGCCTCCAGGCGCGCGGCGAGGTCCTTGCGGGGCCTCTTGAAGGTGCCCTTCACATAGCGCTCGACCGTGCGCTGGGAGATCCCGAGGCGGCGCGCGACGGCCAGGGTGCTCTTCTCCCGTTTGAGCAGGAAGCGCATCTGGGCCGGCGCGGACCTGGGGATCGGCCGGGTGGCGGTGTTCTGCGCGGCCTTCTCGAGGCTGTCGCCGATGATGCCCATGTCCGGGTCCTACTCCCCCTCGAGCGCGGCGTCGGTGCCCTTGATGTGCCGGGCGGGATTGTGGCCCTGGTCGAGCAGCTCGGCGGCCCAGACGAAGGACTGCACGCCCTCGAGCTTGACCATGCCGGGGCTGACGCCGAGCCGGAACGTGCCCGGCAGCGGACCGCCGTCCGCGGCGCGCGGGAGGCAGTCGAGCGGGGACGGGCCGGGCGACGCGTAGACCACGCAGTCGGACAGCACCGCGAGCGGGAAGAGGCCGGCCTGCGCGGCCCGCAGCATCTTGCGGTGCATGTTGACCCGCGCCGTCGAGATGCTGTCTCTTATACACACCTGGGGCCGCTCCCGGAGCTTGCCGATGCCGCCCTTGACCGTCGCCTTGATCGCCGACAGGACGGCGGCCTGTCCGGCGTCCGCCTCCTTGTGGTGCTCCATCGCCGCGAGGAACGCGGCCGGCTCCATGCCCGCCGCGACGCCCAGGGCGGCCATCGTCGTCTTGTACGCCTCGCTCAGGCGCTTGTACCAGGGGTCGAGGTAGGGGCCGCAGTCGGGACGCAGCCATGCCTCGATCGGCTCGATCCGCGCGTCCAGGCCGAGCTTGTCGACGAGCTCGCGCGCGTACGCGACAGTGGGCGTCGCGTACCAGGCGGGCCCGGTGGGCGCGGCGCCGTGCGGGGTGAACGGCGAGGGCAGGCGCGGGTCGAGGCGGATGCCGGACAGGTCGACCAGCCAGCTGCCCGGCACCTTCTCGTCGAACACGGGCCGCGTGCGGTGCTCGGCCGGCCCGAGGCCGACGACGAGCCGGTTGGCGGCGGCGAGGAAGGCGGTGTTCACGTCCAGGCCGACCGCGAACGGCCGCGCGCACTCGGCGTCCGTGAGCAGCTCGGGGTCGCGGATCCAGTCGTACGCCTCCTCGTCGAGCATCTCGGCGGGCGTACGGACGTGACCGGGCGGGTACGCGCCGACGAGGACCGGGTGCTCGTCCGGCGCCTCCGGCGGCGCGGGGTCGACCGGCGCGAGCAGCGAGCCCTGCACCGGCCCCGACTCCCAGTCGCCGCTCTCCCCCACCGGCACGGCGCGCGTGGGCGGCCGCAGCGCGACCATCAGCTCCAGCCCGGCCGCGGCGGCCGAGCTGAGCGGGGTGATGACGCGCCGCGCGTAGTCGCCGAGCACCCGGGCGAGTTCGGCCGGCGGCAGCCGGTCCGCGTCGCCCCAGGCCCGGGCCTCGAGCGCACCCCAGGGCAGCACGGCGAGCCGCACGCACTGCCGCCTGTCGCCTTCGGCGGACCGGTAGATACGAGCCCAGGGCCCGAAACCGCGCTTGGTGAGCTGCCACTTGGCCTTGGTGACCTGCCGGACGACCGGGTGGTCGGACGGCAGCCGCAACTCCCGCCGATCCTCCAACTCCGCCGGCAACCCGAACCGCTCCGCCGCGGCCGCCGTGAGCACCACGAGCGGATCGACATCCATCCCGTACCGCTGCAGCCGAGGCGCGCCCAGCTCCGTCTCGGCGAGCACCCACTCGACGAGCGCGGGAACGTCCCGGGCGGGACAGTCGAGAACGAGCCCGTCGACGCAGTACGCACTCCCGTCACCGTCGAGCACGGCCAACGGGCCGTGCGCGTACGCCGGGGCGGCGGACGGCTCCGCCGCGGCGGCGCGGGCGGTGCCGGCCTTGGCGCCCGGCTTCTTGGCGAACGACTTCTTCTGCGCCTGCGACCGACCGGCCGACCGCGGGCCGGCGACCTGCCGTTCGGCGCCCGGCCCTCGGGCGGGCCGCGGCGGCACACCGGCGCCGGCCGGGGGCGCGGCCTCGGCGGGGGCCGGCGCGGGCACCGGCGAGGCGGCGTCGCCCCCCGGCACGGCGGAAGCC
>KL569435.1:475-644 GCA_000715685.1 Streptomyces lilacinus | reverse complement strand
GTGTATAAGAGACAGGGCCTCGCCGGTCGGGGCCGGGGGTACGGCCTCGGCCGGAGCCGGGGTCGCGGCCGGGGCCGGCGGCGCGGTGGGGGCCGGAGTAAGCGCTGGCGACACGGCGCCGGAGGCCTGGGACACGGCGTCGGCGGAAGTCGCCACGCCGGCAGCCGAC
>KL569435.1:0-162 GCA_000715685.1 Streptomyces lilacinus | reverse complement strand
TGTGTATAAGAGACAGACATCGGACAGGCACCGGGTGCACGGCGCTTGGAGCGGGGACAGTTGAAGCCGGCGGCACGACAGAAGCCACCCACGGCCCGGCACCGACGGCCGGAGTCGGGGACACGGCGGAAGGCGCCGGCGGCACGGCGTTCGGAGCGGCGG
>KL569434.1:75211-75387 GCA_000715685.1 Streptomyces lilacinus | reverse complement strand
CTCACGAACTTCTCGGCCTCGGACTTCAGCGACTTCAGCTTCTCCGCCAACGGCTTCACATCCGACGCGTACTCCGTCAGCGCAGACGACACCTTCTCCAGCTTCTCGCCGAAGTCCTTCGCCTTGTCGCGCACCGGCAACGTCGTCTGGAAGAGGTGCTCCGCCTCAGGAGCGTG
>KL569434.1:67558-74943 GCA_000715685.1 Streptomyces lilacinus | reverse complement strand
AGCGTGATAGAAGGCGGACAGACCCTGGAACTTCGAGTGGATGTCACCACCCGTGTCGCGAATGCTCCCGCCGTCCTTCTTCAGACCCGCGGCGTCCTTCTCGAGCGCGCCCAGGTCCCCCGTGAACTGCGGTATCTCCCCCGGTTCCAACACGGCTGCTGCGTTCCCCCTTCGATGTTCTCTGCTTCAAGCTCAATGTCGCGACGTACAGACGTACACGTCAGCCGACCGGCCGAGGACCGTCGCCGTCAGGCCTGCTTCGTGTTCCCGCCGTGCTTCCCGTCGCCGCCCTTGTCGCCCTGGGAGCCCTTGAGCTCCTCCGGCGTGGGGGCCTGGATCGCGTGGCGCTGGGCGTCCGCGGCCATCTGCTCGTCGCCGTGGACGTACGCCTTGGTGGCCTCCACCGCGCCCTTCATCGACTTGCCCGTGCGCGCGGCGATGAACTGCAGTTCCGGCTTCGTCTTCTGGGCGAACTGCGCCAGGGCCACGGCGACCAGGCCGCCGCCGCCCTCCGGTGCCTTGCCGCCCTTGGCGATGGTGCCGGCGTGCGTGCCCGCGTGCTCCATGTTGGAGGAGTACGAGGTGAACTCGCCCTCCAGCTTTCCGGCCACCTCGCCGGTGCCGGAAAGCACCGAGTTCACACCGCTCACGTCGATGTCCCACTTGCCCATGTCGACCCCCGTTCCTTCCTCGTGTCAGCTGCTCAGCTCGCCTCGGCGCCGCGCAGGTGTCGTACCAGCCGGCCGAAGGCCGTCCAGCTCTCTTCCGACTCGCCGTTCCCCAGAGGGTAGTAGTAGCCCGGCCTGACCGCGGGGCCGAGCCTCAGGGGAGCGTCCGGCAGCGGCGTCCTGCTCGCGAGTTCGATGCCCGCCTCCTGGACCTCCGCGGGGCCCAGGACGAAGGCGTAGGGCATCGGAGGGCGCTCGAAGTGGGCTGGGGCGGTCAGGTCACGGCGGGCCTCGCGGACCTGGCACATCATCGTCTTCAGGCCGTACCGGGTCACCAGCTCGCCGGCCAGGTCGGGCAGCGCGTCCAGAGGAAGCGTTTCTCCCGCGCCGTAGCCGATGGTGAGGGTGATGTCCTCCTCGACGCCCTCCGGGGTGCGCACCACGCGCAGGGTGGCGATGGCCGGCCGGTCCGGGGTGCCGACGACCACCGTCCACGTGGGCTGGGGTGCGCGCTGGTACGCCAGGTCGGTCAGCTGCTGCCGCGACCACGCCAGGCCCGCCGGCTCCGACGTGCCCCAGCCGGCCGGCAGGCCGCCGGTCAGCGCCTGCCAGGCGGCCTCGAGCGCGCCGCCGAGGACGAGGTCGGCGTCGGGCTGGTGCGAGGTGCGGAAGGAGACGACGAGCTGGCGCTCGTCGGTGGGCCGGAAGTCCGCGAAGGAGTCGGCCACCAGGGCGTCGCCGCTCGCGTCGCGGTCCGGGACGAAGGCCTCGTCCTGCCAGTGAAGCACCGCGCCGGTCAGCCCGTCGTAGTAGCCGCACCGCTCGTCCTGCACCACCCAGCGCGAGGGCGTGGACTGCAGCAGGAGACGGGTGGGGAGGGAGAGACGGCAGTGCGGCGGGGTGATGATCTGCAGGGACCGGTCGCTCTCGACGGTGGCCCGCAGCGCCTCGGAGAGCCAGCTGGTCATGGGGATGACCGGGCGGTCCTGGAGGACGACGGCCGCCTGCTCGGTCAGCATGTCCACGGCCGGCTGGGCCGCGGCGGGCTGCGGTACGGCCGTGACGCCCGATACGTCGACGGGGCGGGCGGCACCGACCGTTCCGGGCGCGTTCGGCGGCCAGACGCGGCCGCCCAGGAGCATGGTCAGGCGGGCGGCGAACGCCCCGGCCAGCCGCTCGGCCTCGGGGACGCCGGTGGTGGCCCGGGCCTCCATCCACCACTTCGGCCCGTAGCCGGAAGCCTCGGTCGTCTCGGACGCCTCTGCCGCCTCGGTCGCCTCGGACGCCTCGTCGGCGGGGCCCAGCAGACGCTCCGCCTCTCCGGGCACCTGGACGAGTATCGGTGCCTCGATGGCGACGAGCGGCCGGCCCTCGGCGTCGCACAGCTGGATGACAGCCCCGTCGCCGGTCGAGTCCACCCGCAGGTCCGGACCGCCCGCGAGCAGCCCCGCCAGGACGCTCTTGGCGTCCGGCATGCGCTCGGTGAGCGCGATCACGTCCTTGGTCATGCGGTGTTCCTGTCCCCGTTCCGGCTGTGCGCTGTCATGGTGTCGGCGTCATGTTGTCGACGTCATGGTGTCGACGTTTCTCTCCACCGCGCACCCTGTCGGATCTTGACGAGGGAATGCAAAGCCTCACGCGCGCTGTGCAGATGCCCCTCGAAGAGCTCCTTCGCCGCGCCGTCCGCGCGCAGCGCGATGACGCGCGCGTGCTCCAGGGCGCGGTCGCTCGGGGCGACGGCGAGGACGTCGGCCGCGAGGAGCATGGCTCGGCGGCTGTCGACGGTCGACACGGCACAGGCCAGGTCGACGAGCTGGGTGGCGAGATCGAAGCCGATGCGTGCGTCGCCGGCGAGGATCCGGACACCGCGCCGGACGACGTCCTCGACGTCGTCGAGGACGCCCGGCTCCGCCACGCAGCTCTCGAGGACGCCCTCGAGCTGCTCGTCGAAGTACTCGCTGTCGGCGATCCGTACGAGCGCCCGGACGGCTTCCGTACGGGCGGCCCGGGTGCCCTTCTCCGCCGGCAGGCCGCTGTCGAAGGCCATGGCCCTGGCGAGCAGGCCGAAGGTGTTGTCGACGGAGAACTTCCGGTCGATCGACCAGTCGTACCAGGCCACTTGCCGCGGCGCGGCGGCAGCCGCGACGACCGCCTCGTAGCCGGCCGCCTCACCCCACTCGAGCAGGGCGACGCACGCCGTGAAGCGGTGGTGCTCCGACTCGGCGGGGTCGTGCACGAGCGCGACGAGCCCCGGCACGCGCTCCCGGTGCCGGGGGTCGTCGAGACCGCCGTCGATGACGTCGTACGGATCGTCGACGGGCCGGCCGTCGAAATCGGTGCCGAGCAGGGTGTCGATGCGGGGGGCCATTGTGGTCATGCCTTTACCGCTCCTACCGCCGGCTGCCGAAGCGGAGGAATCACCTGGACCTGCCCGCCCCGTTCACCGATCCACGCCTCGAGGTCCGCGCCGGCCAGCTCTCGAGACGACGCACCGCTGAATACTGTGATCGGCCCGAAAACGGTGCCGGACAGGCCGCGCACCACCGTGGTGTCGTCGACTGCGACCTTGAAGGAATTCTGGAACAGGACCGCATCGGTCAGATCCGCTCCCCTCATGTCGACGCCGAGGAGCGAGGCCCCCATGAGCCTCGTTCCTCTGAAGCTCGCTCCCGACGCGTCGACATCGCACAGGGACGCCTTGACCATGTCGGCCCCGTCGAGCCGGGCCGACCGGAGCACGGCCTCGTTCAGATTCGCCCTGACGAGGTCGGCACCGGTGAGATCGGCCCCAGTGAGATCCGCCGACTGGAGGTCGGCGCGGTAGAACGACGCGCCCACGCATCGCACACCGGCCAGGACGGCCCGGGTGAACCACGCTTTCGCGAAGTCGCCGCCCGAGAGGTCGGCACCCCGGAAGTCGTGTTCGACGCCGAAGAGGCTGCGACCGTCCTCGGCAAGCCATTCCTGCAGCCGGCGCGTCGCCTCGGAATCGGCCGGGAACGCAGTCGGCTTCCGAGCGTTCGGCGCAAGCGGGCAGGCCATGGCCCTACTTCGGCGCGCGGCGCGGGGGAATCACTCGGACCTGTCCGCCCCGCTCGCCGATCCACGCCTCGAGCTCCGCGCCGGCCAGCTCTCGGGACGATTCGCCGCTGAAGACCGTGATCGGTCCGAAAACGGTGCCCGTCAGGCCGCGCACCACCGTGGTGTCGTCGACTTTGACTTCGAAGAAGTTCTCGTCCAGGACCGCATCGGTCAGGTCCGCTCCCCTCATGTCGATGTCGAGCAACGAAGCACCGAGGAACCGCGTTCCGCGGAAGCCGGCTCCCGACGCGTCGACGTCGCACAGCGAAGCCCCGACCATGTCCGCGCCGTCGAGCCGGGCCGACCGGAGCACGGCCTCGTCCAGGTTCGCCTTGACGAGATCCGCCCCGGTCAGATCCGCCCCGGTCAGATCCGCCGACTGAAGGTCGGCCCGGTAGAAAGAGGCGCCGACACATCGCACGCCCGCGAGAACCGCCTCGGTGAACCACGCATTCGAGAAGTTGCCGCCCGAGAGGTCGGCGCCCCGGAAGTCGTGCTCGACGCCGTAGAGGTTGTACTCCTCCGAGGCGAGCCATTCCTGCAGTTGCCGCGCGGCTTCCGGGTCGGTCGGGAGCGCATTCGGCTTCCAGTTCTTACGGGTACCAGATGACACGATCTCCCCAACCACGCTTTTCAACAACATCCTTGAGGCAGTCGATTGCCGCTTGATCTGCGTTCCGAACGTCAATAATGACTATACGTCCACGCTTTTCGATCTGCTTCGCCAACTGCTTGTTGACCCAACCATCACTGTTGGCGGGGTCGAACGCACCCTTGAACGGCTGCGACTTGTCACGCACGTTATTGAACGGCGGCCAGTCGGAGTGGACACCCTTGATGTCATAGTACTCACCGGTGGTCTCGGAATAGAACTCACCGCGATCGGCCAGCTCCGGACGACGGATATCGGCCGGGAGGCGCCCCTGCTCCCGCAGGTCGAGGCCGACATGAGCCTCGTCCATCGACTTCTCGTTGATCTCGCCCTTGTGGTCCGGGTCGTGCTTCAGGTGATCGAACTCCTCCGGGGCCCGATTTTCCACTTCCTTGAGGTGATCCCAGTGCGCTGCCTTTTCCGCCGGAGTCAGCGCCGGAAGGGGCTCGTTCGCGCGCTCGCCAGGCGGCGTATTCGTCTCATGTGAGGAATCCGGCTTTCCGGTCTCCCCGGGCTCGTGCGTCTCGCCGCCGGAGGCGGGCTTCTCCGCCTCACCGCCGGCACCGCTGCCAGGCTCGTGTTCAGCGGAACCAGGCGCGGGGTTCTCGTTGCCCGCGTCGTGGCCACCGGGACCGTCGTTGTGCCCGCCGGACGGGGTTTCCCCGTGCCCGCCGGAGCCGGGCCCCGTGCCCGGTGTGTCACCACCGTGGCCGTCGGCACCGTGACCGGAACCGCCACCGGAGGGCGTGTGCGAGCCCGCGCCGCCGCCCGAGGGGGGCAGGTGGGACCCTCCGCCCGACGAACCGTGCGAGCCCGCACCGCCGCCGCCACCGGTCGGGTGGTCCGACACGTGGCCGCTGCCGCCCGTGTGGGGCGTGGTGTTCGCGCCGCCGTGGCCGCCGCCGCCCGACGGGTGGGCGCCGTCGCCGGGGTGCATGTTGGTCGGCTGCGAGGGTGTGTGGGACGAGGGTGACGTGGGGTGCGACGAGCCCGGCTGCTCCACGTGGCTGGGGCCGCCCGCGCCCTCGAGGACCTTGGCCTTCTCCTTGGCCGGCGCGGTCTGGTGCTCGTGCTCGTGCGGCTGCGTGGTGTTGGGCAGGTCGTCCTTGTGCGGCTCCTTGCGGGCAGGCGCGTCCGGGACGACGTTGCCGTGCTCGTCCCTGATGTACCCGTCGCCGCCGAGGACGCGCTTGTTGCCCTTGGGGTCGGTGTAGGGAATGTCGCCAGGATTGTGGGGCGACGGGGTGGAGGGCGCGTGGCTCCCCTGCGCGGGGGGCGCCGGGGTCTCGGCCGGGTGGGACGGGGTCGACGGGGCGGACGGCACGTCGCCCGGGTGGACGCCGTTACCGGTCGGCAGGTTCTTGCCCAGGTCGTCGAGGCCCGCCTGGCTCGCCTTCAGTCCGTTGAAGAAGTCGCCGACCTTGAGCTTCGTGACGCTCGCACCCTTGCTGATCCAGGTCATGGGGTCGGCGATCGCGCCGAACTTGCCCACCGCGGTCAGCGCCTCCGCGCCCGCGCCCAGCTTTCCGGCCTGGCCGGCCTTGCCGAGCTTGAGGGCCGAGCCCGAGCCGATGGTGACGACGTTGAAGAGCACGTTGCCGAACGCCCGCGAGGGGTTCTTGCCCCACTCGTCCCACGCCACCAACGACTTGCCGAAGTTGCGCAGGGCCGCCTTCTGCTTGTCGGTGTCGCTGTGGTCGACCGGGCCGAACATCTTGTCCAGGGCCCAGTCGTACGGCGTCATGAGGTACGCGCTGACGCCGCCGAAGACGTCGCCGATGCCCGACCAGGTCTTCTTGAAGTTGTCCCAGTCGAAGACGTTGACCATGCTGCCGAGGCCCTTGATGGTGCCCCAGACGCCGTCGACGAAGAAGCCCTTCAGCGCACCGCCGACGTTGTCCTTCGTCCACTCCCACGCGGCCCGCCAGCCCGTGTACTCACGCTCGTCGACCGTGCCCCACGGCGTTTCCTTCGCGTCCTTGACGTCGCTCGCCCTGAAGCCGTACATGCCGGTCTTGTGCGAGCCGTCGTCGACGACGAAGTGCGTACCGCCGACCAGAGCGGTGATCTTGTTCGCCGCCTCGCGCTCGACGCCCTGGAAGGCCACCCACGTCGCGCCGACCTCGTGGACGAGACGCTCGTTCTCGTCGACCTTCTTCTGGTCCTTCTTCCAGTCGTCGTCGTGCTTGTTCTCGGAGACGAACTTCCTGGCGTCCTCGCGCAACCGGTTCATCTTGTCGACCAGCGGTTTCGCCTGCGACGCGAAACTCGTCAGGGCGCCGCTGACGGATTCCAGCTTCTTCGCGAAGGCGTCCGCCTTGTCCCGCACGGGGATCGTGGTCCGGAGGAGGTCTCCCTCCTCCGGGGCGTCGTAGACCGCGTCCAGGCCCTGGAAGGTGTTGTGGACGTCCCGACCGGTGGTACGGATGTTGGAGGCGGTCGTCTTCAACGCCGACGCGTGCGACTCCAGGTGCTCCAGATTGCCCGTATAAGTAGGTATCTTCCCCAGATCGATCATTTCTTGGGGGCCTTCCCCGCGAGCTCTTCCGGAGTCGGCGCCTTCGCGGCCTCTTCCTGCTTGTTGTGAGCCATCTCGAGGTCACCCTGGAGATACGCGGCGGTCGCCTCGCGCGCGCCCTTGATGGACTTGCCCGTACGGACGGGGAGGAACTTCACGTCGTCCTCGGTGCGTTGCTGGAACTCCTGCAACGCCTGGGCCACGGGGCCGAAGGCGCCACCCTTGGGCACCTCCGCCCCGCCAAGGATCATCGTGCCTGCGGACGTCGCCGAGCCGACCAGGCCCTCGCTGTACGCCGTGAACTCGTTCTCGAACTTGCCGGCGACTTCAGCGGTCTTGCTCAGCACCGACCGCACGCCGTCCGGCTTGATGTCCCACTTGGACATGAAGCCTCCCCCGTCCTACGAAACGTTCCTACCGCTCAGTGCCCCGACATCAGCCGATGGCGTCGACGGCGGCCTTCGCC
>KL569434.1:66584-67547 GCA_000715685.1 Streptomyces lilacinus | reverse complement strand
CGTGGTAGAAGGCGGACAGACCCTGGAACTTGGAGTGGATGTCCCCTCCAGTGTCCCGGATCTTTCCGCCGTCCTTCTTCAGACCCGCCGCGTCCTTCTCGAGCGCTCCCAGATCCCCCGTGAACTGAGGTATCTCCCCCGGTTCCAGCACGAATTACGCCTTTCCAGTGCCCTGGTCCTGCCGCCCCGCGCGCTCTACGGACACGTCGGGGCTACGGCACCCGGCGGGTGCCCACATACGCGTTCACAAACGCGTTCACCTACGTGTTGTCAGCCGATGGCGTCGACGGCGGCCTTCGCCTTGGCCAGCGTCGACTGCGCCGTACCGTCGTTCTTCTCCATCGTCGACCGCAGCAGCGTGATGATCTGCCGCACCTCGGTCGCCGCGCGGTTCCAACGCACTTCCTTGTCGTGGTACGCGTCCGACACGCCATCGGCCTGGAAGTCGGCCATCGCCGCCTTCACCGCAGCGTCACGCTCACCCAGCACCGTCTCAAGACGGGAGATGATCCCCTGCAGAGACCCCTGCACCTCACCCGAGGCACCCGTGTCGTAACTACGACGGTCCGCACCTGCACCAGCCATGATTGGAATCCCCCTAGTCCCTAGCGGCCCGAGAAACGGGCAGCATCGAAGTTCGCCGCCGCCATCTGCTGACGCGCGTTGTCCGCCGACTCCTGCTCACCCTGACCGAACGACGAGTCCATACCCGACTGACCACCCAGGATCGCGCCCAGAGAACCGTTCAGCGCAGCCGTCACCTCGTCCGAGTGCGACTTGAACTGATCGAACGCCGCCTTGCCGGAACCGTTGAACTTCCCCTCCAGCGGCTGCGCCGCCGCAATCAGCTGCCGGATCAAACCACCCAGGTCATCACTCGACCCACGCGTCTTCGAAACCAGCCCAGACAGCGCCGTATTGCCCATGTCGAACTTCACGAGCTCACCCCCGTCAACTCACATG
>KL569434.1:64800-66320 GCA_000715685.1 Streptomyces lilacinus | reverse complement strand
TATTGCCCATGTCGAACTTCACGAGCTCACCCCCGTCATGTCTCATGTGTCACTTGGCTACTCGAACATGTCTATCAACATCGCCAACGTGACCACAAAGCCCTGAGCGGGCTGACGGGCACTCTGTTACGAACGTGTGCCAGTCGTTTCGTCGTCGTCGCCGGCGTCACCGCACTGTGAAGTGTGCCAAGGGGCACTGACATCGCCCCGGAGCCGGCGGGCCGGAGGCGACACAGGCCGGCGTGCGACCGGGTCGGCGGGGACACCCCGCCGACCCGGTCGCACGTACCGCTCCACCGGCCCGGACGGCTCGTCCGGTTCCACCGGCCTCGCCGGCTCGACGGGCTCCACCGGCTCGTCGGGCTGGTACGGCTCCACGGGCTCGTGCGGGCCGACGGGAACCACGGGCTCGAGCGGGTCCACGGGCTCGGTGGGCTCCACCGGCTCCATGGGCGCGTGCGCCTTGACGCGCTGCCGCACTCTCGCCATTCCCGCCTCCTCGGAATCATCAAGCCACAGGCCGGGTCCTTCCGCATGCCATGGCCGCCCGTACGGGGTCCGTCGGCTCGCGGCGCAGCTCGAACCACACCTGCTTGCCGACGAGCTCGAGGCCGTCCCACACCCACGTCACGCCCGCCGCGTGCGACAGGCGGCGTACGAGCGCGAGTCCTCTGCCGCCCTCGTCGTTCGCGTCCGCCTGGCGCGGCCACGGCAGCCTGGTCGGGTCGTCGTCGCGTACGGCGACGAGGACCCGGCGCTCGAGGTCCGTCAGCTCGACGGTGAGCTCCGGTACGCGGGCGTGACGGACGACGTTCGCGACGGTGTCGGAGACGCAGATGCGGGCGTTCTCGATCAGCGTGCGCTGGTCGGCGGCGACGAGGGCCGCCGTCACGAACTCTCGGGCGAGGCGGGCGGCGGTGGGGGCGGCGGGGATGGTGAGGCGGTAGCAGTCGCCGTTGCCGTTCATCGGGTGGCCTCCGCCGGGATGAGGTTGATGCCGTGGGCGGTGACGACGGCGGTCATGGGGTGGCCGGCGGGGGCCGTTGGTGGCGACGGGGCCTCGTCCAGGCGGTGAGGCGGCGGATAAGGTTTCGCATGTCGACGCTCCTCTAGCAGCGTTGGCCATGCCCCGGGGCCGTGACAGCGGTCGCCGGGGTCCGGTACATCACGCACGGAGCGTAGAGCGTGATATAGCAGGCTGCATCGCGATGACCGTTATGTATCTCGACTAGAGCACCATGGCTTGCATACCTTACGTATGTGATCGAATTCGCTCCGGATATCCCGCGCTGGCGCCAAGTCGCCGATGTGATCCGTCAGCGCATCAACGACGGCACCTACCAGCCCCGCACACGCGTGCCGTCGGTGCTCCAACTGACCGAGGAGTTCGGCATCGCCAGCGTCACGGCCCACAAGGTGCACCGTGCGCTGCGCGCCGAGGGCCTCATCTACACCGAGCCCGGCATGGGCTCGTTCGTCTCGAAGGACCTGGCCAAGTAGGGGAGTTCCCTTCCTCCACC
>KL569434.1:64271-64526 GCA_000715685.1 Streptomyces lilacinus | reverse complement strand
CTGAGTGGATGCCCGGCACCGGGCCTGCGGCAAGGCAGCGGTTTCCCTCGCTCGTGGGCGCCCCCGCTCCCGACAGCAACATCCCGCGCAGCGAAGCGGAACAGGCCGCCTACGAGTGCGGCAAACCGCTGCCGTACCGGCCCGGCCCTTCCGGCGCGAAGCGTCGGACCACCGCTACGGTCCCGCGCAGCGAAGCGGAGCGACGGGCAAGCCAGCTCCAGGGCAACGCCCCCGTGCCGGCCCAGCCCTTCCGGC
>KL569434.1:55888-63969 GCA_000715685.1 Streptomyces lilacinus | reverse complement strand
CTCCGCACCGCTCTTCCCGCGCAGCGAAGCGGAGCGGCCCCACCAGGCGCAGCGAAGCGGAGCCGCACACCAGCCGTAACCCGCACCCTTGACCCAGGGCAGCAGCGCGGAAGGGGAGTGTGCCGCGGCGCCGGGCGTCAGAACGCCCCGATCGACCAGAAGACCCCCACCTCGTCGCCGGACACGGCGATCAGACCGAGGTCGTAGAACAGGTCGCGGCCGTAGAGGTACGCGGAGGTCAGGAAGGTGTGGGAGCACGTGCCCTGCAGGCCCGCCGCCACGAAATTCGGAGCGGGGTCCGAAGCGGCGGCCGTCGCGTTGGTCCAGTACTGCGCGGCGGGGCCGTACCTGCCGAGCAGGGTCCGGGCGTCCGCCAGCACGGCTTCCCGGTCCGGGCGAGTGCGGACGGGAGCGGGTTCCGCCTGCCACTCCTCGCCCATGACGGCGAGCGCGGCGACCGCCGCCTCGGCTTCCAGGCAGTACAGGAGGCCGGGCATCGCCTCCGCGGCCGGGGGGTCGAAGGGGTAGGCGGGGAGCCCGTAACGGGCGATGTCGGTGCCGTCCGCGTCCAGCCGGACCCAGCCTCGGGGGTCGGGGACCTCCCGGTACAGCACGGCGAGGACGTCGTGCGTCTCTTATACACATCAAGAGACAGTCCCATTCCTGGTGCGTCACGGTGGTCACTCTACCGAGGCACTGAACAGCGCCCTCGCTGTGAGGACGCGGCGCAGCTCGAGCACCGTGCCCCGGCTCGACACGTTCGGGGCGGCGCAGCGGCGCAGCAAGCCGTGTACGTCTACGGCGGACCCGTAGTTGTGCGTCAACGCGGCTCAGTCGAGCATGTCCAGCCCCTCCCACCTGCGCGGGACCCTACCGTCGCCGTCCGATCCGCCGGTGGCCCCCGGCGGGTCAGGCGTCCAGGGGCCGCCAGGCCGGGCCGTCTCCGTCCTGCTGGACGTGCCCGAACACCACGTCGGCGAAGTGGACGCCGAAACCGATCGTGCCCGGCTCCGCCAACTCGGCGACAAGGCGGCGCCGGTGCTCGGCGGTCCGAACGCGGTCGTGGTCGAAGGCCACCGACCAGTCGGGGTGGTCGACCTGGATCGGCGAGTGCATGGCGTCACCGAAGGCGATCAGACGTCGTCCGCCCCCGGTGATGACGTACTCGGCGTGCCCGACGGTGTGGCCCGAAGTGATCCGCACGTGCACGCCGGGGAAGATCTCCTGCCCGTCCTTGATCGTGCGAACGCGCGGTGCGAGGGCCGCGACCTGCTCGCTCATGCCCTGGGCCTCCAGGACGTCGCGCCCCTCCCACTCCGGCTCGGAGATCAGGTAGTCGGCGTGGGCGAACACAGGCCGGCAGGCCCAGCCGAGGTGGTCGGAGTGGAGGTGGGTGAAGGCCACCGCTTCGATGTCCTCGGGGGCGCGGCCGAGCTCGGCCAGACTCTCCGGGAGCGCACCTCCCTGGAGCACACCGAGGGGGCCCTCCGGAGCCTCCAGCTTCTGCGGGCCGAAGCCCGCGTCGATCAGCAGCGCGCGGTCGCCGTGCTCCACCAGCAGACCGCCGACGCTCCCCACGAGGTGGCCCGTGGCGTCCAGGTATTCCGGGTGCGCGGCCCACACCTCGTCGGTGGTGTCCTGGAGCAGTGGCAGCGGCCGGAGCCGCACATCGCCGTCCGGCACGTACGACACCTTCGTGTCGCCCAGCTGTATCGAGCGGATGCCCGCCGGCCGGCTCAGTCGCCCGTCCTGATCCACCGTCACGTCAGCCATGGGTGTCCTCTCCCGCAAGTCGTCATCAGACCGTCGCCGCGTTCCCGCAGCGACGACGCAACCATAAGCATCAAGTTCGAATTATTCAAGCTGTAAATATTTGGCCTTGACGGACTTGCGGAGGCTAGGGTGGTGGCATGACGACGTCCCCCGACCAGCAGGCCATCGCCGAGCGACAGCTGTGCGGTCTGGTGAACGGACTGGCTCAGCGGATCGGCGAGCACGTACGGGAGCGCGCCGCCGCCCTGGGACTCACCGCGTCCCAGGCGACCGCGCTGCGGGAGATGAGCGGGCCGATGACCATGCGGGAGCTGGCCGAACGCATGAGCTGCGAGCCCTCCAACACCACCTTCGTCGTCGACAAGCTGGAGAAGCAGAGCCTGGTCGAGCGCCACCCGCACCCCACCGACCGCCGCGCCAAGCACCTCGTCCTCACCGCCGAGGGCACCGCACTGCGCGAACGTCTCCTCGAACTCCTCGCCGTGGACTCCCCGCTGTCCGGCCTCTCCCCGCAGGAGCAGCGCGTCCTTCACGGCCTGCTGGAGCAGGCCATCACCTCTGCGTGAGTCGGCGGCGGCGCAGCGGCCGAGGACTCCCGGGAGCGCGGGGCGTCAGCCCGTCCGGCGCTTGAGGACACCGGGTGTCCGCGGCAGCCTCATGCAACGGGTGCGCTGCCGATGAGCAGCAGCGTGACGGACACGCGGTCGCCGTCGACCTCGTACATCGCGCGATATCTGCCGACACGCAGCCGCCACGTACCCGTACCGCCGAGCTGCACCGCTTCGGGCGGAGACGGGTTGCGTGTCAGGGCATTGATCGCGTCGGCGAACGGCTTGACCGCGTCCCCGTCGCGCTGCCGCAGAGCGCGCATCGAGCGGGCGGTGTTGTTCGCCCAGATCAGGGTGTACCTCACGAGGCCTTCGCCTCGTCGAGCATCGCCATGACCTCGTCGTGAGTCATCGTGCGGCCGTCGGATTCCGCACGCGCCACCTCGATCAGGTGGAGGTCCGCGGCGTCCTCCAGTGCGGACCGGGCGGCCTCATTGTCCCCGGCGGTGTCCACGACGGCCTGGCGCCACCAGTCGTCCAGCAGAAGGCGGGCCGCGTCGGGGTTGTCGATGCGCCGCACGTCGTCCCAGAACCGCGCCTGCAGTTCGGGGCGGAGGGCGCCGGCGATGCCGCCGATGGTGCGGGGGATGTCGGGCAGCTCCACGGGCACGACCTTCCTCGTGGCGATGTGACCATGCGGCAACGTGGCAATGACGCGTGACAGGATCCGGCGACGACGATACCCGCGCCCCGCCCCCTAGTCCCGGCAAATCAGCAGCAGCGCCCGATCGTCGTTGACGTCCTTCGCCACCGCTTCGATCAAGTGCCAGGCCGCGCCGTGGAAGCCCGACGTCACGTAGCGGTCGGCCTCGCCCGTGAGACGGTCCATGCCCTCCGTCAGCTCGCGTTCGTTGGTCTCGACGAGGCCGTCCGTGAAGAGCATGAGGACGTCGCCGGGGCGCAGCGTGCCCTTGACGGGGTGGAACTGGGCGCCGTCGTAGACGCCCAGGAGGGGGCCGTCGGCGGCCTTTTCCTCCCAGCGGCCCGTGCCGGCGCTCAGTTGGAGGGCGGGGAGGTGACCGGCGGACAGGAGTTCGTAGTCGCCGGTGTCGAGGTCGAGGACGAGGTGGACGGAGGTGGCGAAGCCCTCGTCCCAGTCCTGGCGGAGGAGGTAGCCGTTGGCGGCGCGGAGGAAGTCGTGGGGCGGGAGGGAGCCGAGGAGGCCGCCGAAGGCGCCCGAGAGGAGCAGGGCTCTGGAGGCGGCGTCCATGCCCTTGCCGGAGACGTCGGTGAGGACGACTTCCAGCGTGCGGCCGCCGTTCGTGCGGGCGGCGACGACGAAGTCGCCGGAGAAGGACTGGCCGCCGGCCGGGCGCAGGGCCATCTCGCGGTGCCAGCCGCGCGGCAGTTTGGGCAGCTTGCTCTGGACGCGGATGCGCTCGCGCAGGTCGAAGAGCATCGTGCCGCCGCGCCGCCACGGCACCCCGACGCGGCTGCGGAACTGCGCGATGAGCAGGCCGAAGAACCCCACCGCCGCGACGACGAGGATGGTGCCGGGCGTGACCCGGTCCGTGCCGTGGTGGTTCGGGTCGTCGAGGATCGCCGACTCGACGATGAGGGCCGCGGCCGCCGCGGCGTAGAGGCCGAGCAGGCTGGCGGGGCGCAGCAGGAGACCGCCCGCGACGATGGGCAGGACGAGCGCCGCCGGCGCGCACCACTCGGGCTGGACGACGGTGCCCCAGGCCAGGGCCGGTACGGACAGCAGCAGAGCGGTGAGGGCGACCGAGTCGGAGCCGTCGCCGCGGAAGTAGTCGACACCGGCCTTGCGCATGCTCGTGCGGGCCCGGTGCAGTGCCTTGCGCATCCGGGCCGTCGGGGTCTCCGCACCGCCAGTCATTGCTTCGGGACCTTATCCACCCATTCGGCGGTGCGTCGATTCACGCCGCGCCGACACGGCCGTCCTAGGAGCGCCCGGCGCGCACCCGGAGAGCAACAGTATGCGAAATTCGTTCGCCTGAACGGGGATGTGGCGTCGGGCATGGTTATGACGGCGGAGTGGCGTCTACTGCGCGCGTCCGATTACCCCACTCGGTGACATGACGTCAGCCGGAGGTCATCACACGGGTGGTTGTCCGCACCAGGGGGCACACAGGGCTCATACGCAGCGGATGGGGTGCGGCCACGCTTGTCGGAGCCCGTGGCCGCGCGTACGGCGCGCGGCGGGTGTCGCGGCGCGCCGGTCACGCCCTCTGGCAGTCCGGGCACCAGAAGAGGTTGCGGGCGGCCAGGCCCGCGGTGCGGACCTCGGTGCCGCAGACCAGGCACGGCTGGCCGGTGCGGCGGTAGACGTACACCTCGCCGCCGTGGTCGTCCACGCGCGGCGGGCGGCCCATGGCCTCCGGGGTGTGCTCGGGCCGCACCGTGTCGATGCGGTTGTTGCGCACGCCCTCGCGCATGAGGAGCACGAGGTCGGCCCAGATCGCGTCCCACTCGCGCCGGGCCAGGTCCCGGCCGAGGCGGTACGGGTCGATGCCGTGCCGGAAGAGGACCTCCGCGCGGTAGACGTTGCCGACGCCGGCGACGATCTTCTGGTCCATGAGCAGTGCCGCGACCGTGGTCCGGCTGCGGGAGATACGGGCGAAGGCCGCCTCGCCGTCGTGCTCGGGGCGCAGCGGGTCGGGCCCGAGGCGGTCGTGTATCGCCTGCTTCTCGCCGTCGGTGATCAGCTCGCAGGCGGTGGGGCCGCGGAGGTCCGCGTACGCCTCCGGCGTCGCGAGGCGCAGGCGCACCGTCTCGGTGGGGGGCGGGGCCGTGACCCCGGACCCGAGGGTGTACTTGCCGAAGAGGCCCAGGTGGACGTGGACCCAGCCGAGGTCGGCGAAGCCGAGGAAGAGGTGCTTGCCGTGGGCTTCGGCGGTCTCGAGGACCTGGCCGGATATGAGGGCGGCGCTGTCGGAGAACTTGCCCTGGGGGCTGGTGGCGCGGACGGGGTGGCCCGCGAACATTTCGCGGTGGTCCGCCGCCAGGCGGTGGATCGTATGCCCTTCGGGCATGGGGGTCTGTCCTCCGACGGGTTTCGGATTCGGCCGCGGGCCGGGGTTTTCCGCCGCTTCGCGGCGAGGATCGCCCACCCGCCCACCCGATTGCCCGGAACCGGGTGGGGGTGGGTGGGCATACGAGGTGGGGTGCCCCGCTTGCGCGCGGGGCGCCCTCGCTCAGTCCTGCTGCGGGTGGTGGGCCGGGATCGCCGGGAGCTCGCCGGTCTTCTCGTAGCGGCTCAGCATGTCGATGCGGCGCGTGTGGCGCTCGTCACCCGAGTACGGCGTGGCGAGGAAGATCTCGACGAACTTCGTCGCCTCCTCCTCCGTGTGCATGCGGGCACCGACGCTGACCACGTTGGCGTTGTTGTGCTCGCGGCCGAGCGCGGCCGTCTGCTCGCTCCAGGCCAGGGCGCAGCGGACGCCCTCGACCTTGTTCGCGGCGATCTGCTCGCCGTTGCCCGAGCCGCCGATCACAATGCCGAGGCTGCCCTCGTCGGCAGCCGTCCTCTCGGCCGCGCGGAGGCAGAACGGCGGGTAGTCGTCCTGGGCGTCGTAGATGTGGGGACCACAGTCGACGGGCTCGTGGCCGTGGGCCGTGAGCCACTCGACGAGGTGGTTCTTGAGTTCGTAGCCGGCATGGTCGGAGCCGAGGTACACGCGCATGCGTCCGAGTGTGGCACGAACGCGGTCCCTGGCCGGTCACCGGCCGCCATGGTGACGCTGAGTGAATACAACGAAATGGATTCGGGTCTTCCGAAAGACACCTTCGAAAAGTTCTAATGCGTTGGCTCGTAACCCGAGAACCAAAGGAACAACCCGAAGGAACGTGCACATGAGCGCGACACCGCCGACCACGACGAAGGCGACGACGGCCGGCAACCCCGGCCACGCCCCCGCGTCGGGCGAGGACGGCCTCAAGGCCGGCCTCAAGAACCGGCACCTGTCCATGATCGCCATTGGCGGTGTCATCGGCGCCGGCCTCTTCGTGGGTTCCGCGTCCGGTATCGCCGCCGCCGGCCCCGGCATCCTGATCTCGTACGCCCTCGTGGGCGCGCTGGTCGTCTTCGTGATGCGGATGCTCGGCGAGATGGCGGCCGCCAACCCCACCTCCGGTTCCTTCTCCGCCTACGCGGACCGGGCGCTGGGCCGCTGGGCCGGCTTCACCATCGGCTGGCTGTACTGGTTCTTCTGGGTCGTGGTGCTGGCGGTCGAGGCGACCGCGGGTGCCAAGATCCTCGAGGGCTGGATGCCGGCGGTGCCGCAGTGGGGCTGGGCGCTCATCGTCATGGTCGTGCTCACCGCCACCAACCTGGCCTCGGTCAGCTCCTACGGTGAGTTCGAGTTCTGGTTCGCCGGCATCAAGGTCGTCGCGATCGCCGCGTTCATCGTCGTCGGCGGCCTGGCCGTCTTCGGCCTCCTGCCGGGCTCCGACAACCCGGGCGCCGGCCTCGACTACCTCACCTCGCACAACGGCTTCCTGCCGAACGGTCCCGGCGCCATCCTCACCGGTGTGCTGATGGTCGTCTTCTCCTTCATGGGCAGCGAGATCGTCACCCTGGCCGCCGGTGAGTCCGAGGACCCGCAGCGCGCGGTCCGTCAGGCCACCAACAGCGTCATCTGGCGCATCGCGGTCTTCTACCTCGGCTCGATCTTCGTCGTGGTCAGCCTGCTCCCGTGGGACTCCAAGGAGATCGCCGACAAGGGCAGCTACGTCGCGGCGCTCGACTCGATCGGCATCCCGCACGCCGGCCAGATCATGAACGTCATCGTTCTGACGGCCGTCCTGTCCTGCCTGAACTCCGGCCTCTACACCGCTTCCCGCATGGCCTTCTCGCTCGGCCAGCGCGGCGACGCGCCGAAGTCCTTCGGCGTCACCAACAAGCGCGGTGTGCCGCAGGCGGCCATCATCGGGTCGGTCATCTTCGGCTTCATCTCGGTCTTCTTCAACTACATGTGGCCCGACACGGTGTTCAAGTTCCTGCTGAACGCCTCGGGTGCGGTCGCCCTCTTCGTCTGGCTGGCGATCTGCTTCACCCAGCTGAAGATGCGCGGCATCATCCTGCGCGAGTCGCCGGAGAAGCTCCGCGTGAAGATGTGGCTCTTCCCGTACCTCACCTGGGCCACCATCGGCATGATCGTCTTCGTCCTCGGCTACATGGTCGTGGACGGCGGTGACAACCGCGAGCAGGTCCTGCTCTCCACCCTGGTGGGCGCGGTGGTCCTCGGCATCGGCGTGATCCTGGACCGTCGTCGCCGCAACATGGCCGCGGCCGCCGCCGTCCAGAAGTAAGGACAGCGGGGACACAGGACAAGGAGTCGTTCCGTACCGTCGGTCAGGCGGTACGGAACGACTCCTTCACGTTTTGGTAGACGTCCAGCGCCGTTGTTTGGACGGAGTCCGCGTACCAAACGCTGATTTGGTACGTCCTGCCGCCCTTCTCGAAGCCGAGCTGCCGGCCGTGCCACGGCTGGCCGCCCTGCAGGAAGGTGAACTCCCAGACCACCGCCGGATTGCCGGCGTACGTCGCGCGCTCGAGCTTGATCTTCTGATAGCCCGGCGTGCCGTGGAAGTCCTGCTCGAAGCGCTGCCAGTGCGGCAGCAGTTCCTCCGTCTTGAGACCCTGCTTGGCCGACAGCTCGATGCTGCCGTCCTTCGCGGTGTACGTGACGTCGCTCGCGGCCTTCTGCGTACGGTTCCAGCCCTGTCTCTTATACACAT
>KL569434.1:54416-55648 GCA_000715685.1 Streptomyces lilacinus | reverse complement strand
GTACCGGCCGACGGGCTGCCGCCGCTCCCGTCCGCCTCCGCG
Organism: Streptomyces lilacinus; assembly: GCA_000715685.1. Lineage (GTDB taxonomy): Bacteria > Actinomycetota > Actinomycetes > Streptomycetales > Streptomycetaceae > Streptomyces > Streptomyces lilacinus. Next base: position 55,606 of record KL569434.1, on the reverse strand, counting down.
CCCGCTCCCCCGCTCCCCCGGGCCGCCAGCACGATCGCGACCACGACGAGCGAGGCGGCCGCCACCGCCCCCGCGGCGACCACCGCCCTCCGCCGCCCGCGCCGCTCCGGCGGTCGGGGCGGGGGCGGCTGCGGCGGTACGGGCCCGGGCGGGGGCGGTACGGGCCCGGGCGGCGGCACCGGCGGCGGCTGTTCCGTGCGCACCGTCGGCTGCGGCGGCTCCGCCAGCGACGCCAAGGCGCCCTTCACCGTGTCCAGCGTCGGCCGCCGGTCCGGCTCCTTGAGCAGCAGGGCGGTCAGCAGGTCCCGCAACGGCCCGGCCGCCTCCGGAATGCCGGGCTCCTCGTACAGCACCGCGTGCAGCGTCGCCATGGTCGTCGCGCGCGTGAACGGCGACTGGCCGGCGACCGCCGCGCACAGCGTCGCGCCGAGCGACCACAGGTCCGACGGCGGTCCCTGCCGGCGGCCCTCGATCCGCTCCGGCGCCATGTAGTCGGGCGAGCCCACCAGCGTGCCCGCCATCGTCAGCGCCGCCGCGTCCTGCATCGAGGCAATGCCGAAGTCCGTCAGCACGACCCGGCCGCCGGCGGTGAGCAGGACGTTGCCGGGCTTGATGTCACGGTGCAGCACGCCGACCGCGTGCACGGCGCGCAGCGCGCGCACCAGGCCCAGGCCGATCCGCGCGGTCTCGCGGGGGTCGAGCGGGCCGCCGCGGGCCAGCACCCGGTCCAGGGAACTGCCGTCGACCAGCTCCATGACGATCCACAGCCGGTCGTCCTCCTCGGCGACGTCGTAGACGCGCACCACGTTGGGATGGTCGATACGGGCGGTGGCGCGCGCCTCGCGCAGGCTGCGCTCACGCTGGACCGCGCTCTCCTCGCCGATGAGGCTGCCGATGCGGATCTCCTTGGCCGCCACGCGCCGGCCGAGCACCTCGTCGGTGGCCCGCCACACCCGCCCCATTCCGCCGCGCCCGATCAGATCCAGCAGCCGGTAGCGCCCCACCACGAGCCGCCCCTGCATCTCGTCACCCGAATTCCCCACCAGGCCCGCCCCCATTGCGGAATTGGTTTTCCGCACCTTCGGACATTGGAATCTTGTGGTACCTATTCAAATACTTCTGCGGGGAGTGGAGATAGGGGGGAACGAAAATGTTCCGAAGTAATCGACGCCGGGGATTCCTGGGGCTGG
>KL569434.1:47729-54164 GCA_000715685.1 Streptomyces lilacinus | reverse complement strand
GGGCATCCTGCTGCTGCCGTTCGGCGCCGCCGGCGCGGGGGCCGCCGAGCCGTCGCCGGGCAGCAGCCAGGGCGGAAGTCCGGGGCCGAGCGCGCCGGCTGACCACCGGATCACCACGGAACTGCCGGGCAGGATTTCCGTGAACAAGAAGTCGGGGAACACCAGTCTGACGGCGACGGTCCACAATGCCGGGTCGAAGGACACGGGTGCGGTGCGGCTGGGAATCGTCGGATTCAAGGGATTGCGGGTGAAGTCCGTCGAGGGCTGCACGGCCATCCCGGCCGGCGAACTGCCGAAGGGTTCGAACAGCGGATTCGCCTGCGCCATCGACAAACTCGCGGCGGGCCAGAGCCGTACGTACCGCGTCTCGGCGAGCTTCGACCTGAAGAGCGAGGGTCAGATCTGCCTGCCGGTCACCTTGGGCACCACCAAGACCCTGCTCTGGCAGCAGGGGCCCGTCCATTTCGGCTCCACCGACACCAGCTCCGACGCGCCGGACACGCCACTGCTCCTCGGCACCAAGAACGTGCCGTCCGGCCCCGACACCTCGGGCACACCGAGCACCGGAGGAACGCCGAGCACCGGAGGAACGCCGACCGCCTCCGGCACGACCGGCGCGCCCACCCCGAGCGGTACGCCGAGCGCCTCGCCCGGCAGGACCGCCGGCAGCTCGACACCCACGGCCACCCCGGGTGGCAAGGACCGGGATGACGACGCCGACGACGATGACGACGACAAGGGAACGGGCAACGGCAAGGGGAAGGGCAAGGACGTCGTCCCGAGCGGCTCCTCGAAGGACAAGGACGACGAGCTGGCCCACACCGGCAGCCCGTCCTCCCTGCCCCTCCTCGGCGCCGCGGCCGCGGCCCTGCTGGCCGCCGGCGGAGCCGGCCTGTGGCTGACCGCCCGTCGGCGGGGCCGCCACTGACCGATCCCGACGAAAGGCGAAAAACGCAAAAGGCCGGACCCGCACCCGGCGTGGTGGGTGCGGGCCCGGCCCGTCGCGTGCGAACCGCCCCACGGCGGCCCGGCGGCCTCAGCCGCGGCGGCCCAGCAGCTTCCAGGCGGTCGGCAGCGCGCCCATGGCCAGCGCGGCCTTGAGGGCGTCGCCGATCAGGAACGGCGTCAGGCCCACCGCCACCGCCTGGCTCAGCGGCATGTGGGTGGCCAGCGCCAGGTAGGGCACGCCGACCGCGTAGATGATCGCGGAGCCCAGCGCCATGGCGCCCGCGGTGCGCAGGACCGAGCGGTCGGCGCCGCGGCGGGCGAGGGCGCCGACCACGGTCGCGGCGAGCAGCATGCCCAGCACGTAGCCGAAGGACGGGAAGGCGGCGCCGGACTTGGCCTCGGCGAACCACGGCATGCCGGCCATGCCGGCCACGGCGTACAGCGCGAGGGAGAGGAAGCCGCGGCGGGCGCCGAGGGCGGTGCCGACGAGCAGCGCGGCGAAGGTCTGGCCGCTGACGGGGACCGGCGAGCCGGGCACGGGCACGGCGATCTGCGCGGTGAGGCCGGTCAGGGCCGCGCCGCCGAGGACCAGGGCGGCGTCGCGGACGCGGGCGCGGCCGGCGGAGGTCGCGGGGAGCAGATCGGCGAGGACCGTACCGGTCCGGGTGAGGGGGGCGGCGGTGGCCATCGGTACTCCGCGGGGTGAGGGATCAGGGACACGCCGACGTTAGCCCAGCGTCACGCCCTGGGCACGGGGCAGCAGTGACAAACGCGGAGGGCCGGTCTTGGCGGGTTCCGATCGCGTGTGCGCCGTTGGAGGGGGTTGCGCCCCAAAACGTGATGCTCGTCACGAGAGACGGGCGAGGCTTGGCCCGGGACGCCCGCCCGGGAGAGTCTGGTCCCTACGCGTTGCGCGCGTTTGCGCCCTTGCACCTGCGCACAGATCGAAAGAACGAGCTCCATGCACGACGCACCGCCTGCCGCCGAGTCCCTCGTCGGCGAGAGGGAACCGCTTGCCGCGGGTCTCAAGCAGCGGCACCTGACGATGCTCGGCCTCGGCGGCGTCATCGGCGCCGGCCTCTTCGTCGGTTCGGGCGCCGGGATCGCGGTCGCGGGCCCGGGCATCATCATTTCGTATCTGCTGGCCGGCACCCTCGCGATGCTGGTCATGCGGATGCTCGGGGAGCTGTCGGCGGCCATGCCCGCGTCCGGCGCCTTCTCGGTGCACGCGGAGCGGGCGCTGGGCCGCTGGGCCGGTTTCTCGGTGGGCTGGCTCTACTGGTTCCTGCTGGTGGTCGTGCTCGCCGTGGAGGCGACGGCCGCCGCGCAGATCGCGCACGGCTGGCTGCCGGCCGTGCCGCAGTGGGCCTGGGTGCTGATGTTCATGGTGGTCTTCACGGCTGCCAACCTCGCGGCCGTGAAGAACTTCGGCGAGTTCGAGTTCTGGTTCGCGGCGCTCAAGGTCGGCGCGATCGTGCTCTTCCTCGCCCTGGGCCTTCTTGCGATCTTCGGCGTGCTGCCGGACACCGAGCCCGTGGGTATGGCGAACCTCACCGGTCAGGGCGGCTTCCTGCCCAACGGCTGGAGCGGGGTGATCTCCGGCGTGCTTACGGTCGTCTTCGCCTTCGGCGGCCTGGAGGTCCTCACGATCGCCGCCGCCGAGTCCGACGACCCGGCGCGCGCGGTCGGCCGGGCGGTGCGCAGCGCGATGTGGCGGATCCTCTTCTTCTACGTGGGCTCGATGCTCGTCATCGTCACCCTTCTGCCCTGGTCGTCGCTCACGCCGGGCCAGAGCCCGTACGTGGCCGTGCTGGACCGCGTCGGCGTGCCGGCCGCCGGGCAGATCATGAACATCGTGGTCTTCGTGGCCCTACTGTCCGCGCTGAACGCCAACCTCTACGGCTCGTCGCGGATGGTCTTCTCCCTCGCCGAGCGCGGCGAGGCGCCGCGCTCGCTGCTGCGCATCTCGCGGGGCGGCGTGCCGTGGCGGGCGGTGCTGGCCTCGGTCGCCTTCGGCTTCGCCTCGGTGATACTCAACCTGGAGTGGCCGGATTCCATCTTCCGCTATCTCCTCAACGCCGTCGGCTCGGTGCTGCTCTTCGTCTGGGGCCTGATCGCGGTTTCCGAGCTGCGGCTGCGGCGGCGGATCGAGCGCGAGATGCCCGAGCGGCTCACCCTGCGCATGTGGTGCTTCCCGTATCTGACCTGGGCGGCGCTGGCCGGCATGGCCGGGATCCTGGCGCTGATGCTGAGCGACGACGAGGCCCGGCCGCAGCTGCTGTGGTCGGCCGGGGCGACAGCCGCCGTGGTCGCCGTGGCCTGGCTGCGGGAGCTGCGTCTGCGCCGGTCCGAGGCGCGGAACGGCTGAGGATTTTCGTTTCTGCCGAAATGTCAGGCGCGGAAGGTCACGTGTCTGTCTGAATATCGGACAGATGTGTGAGGGGTGTTGTCCTCAGCCAAACTGCCCTCCACACTGAGGCAACTTTTCCGCTCACACCCAACGGGGCTTTTACGATCATGACTGGTATACCCTCCCCGCCGGAGTGCGGGGCCCCCGACACGACCCCGGACACCCAGGCGGGACCATCGCTGTCGCACGGCCTCAAGCAGCGCCATCTGTCGATGATCGCGCTCGGCGGCGTCATCGGCGCCGGGCTCTTCGTCGGGTCCGGTGCGGGCATCGCCGCGGCCGGCCCCTCGATCGTGCTGGCCTATGCGGCATCCGGCATCCTCGTGATGCTCGTGATGCGCATGCTCGGTGAGATGTCGGCGGCCAACCCCGCCTCCGGCAGCTTCTCCGTGCACGCCGAGCGGATGATCGGCCCCTGGGCCGGCTTCACCGCGGGCTGGGTGTTCTGGACCCTGCTGTGCGTGGCGGTGGCCGCCGAGGGCATCGGCGCTGCGGCGATCATGACGAGCTGGTTCCCCGGGACCAGCTCGTGGATGTGGGTCGCGCTGTTCATGGTCCTGTTCACCGGCACGAACCTCGCGGCGGTGGGCAACTTCGGCGAGTTCGAGTTCTGGTTCGCCACCCTGAAGGTCACGGCGATCGCCGCCTTCCTCGTCCTGGGCGTCCTCGCCGTCCTGGGCCTGCTGCCCGGCACCGCGTCGCCCGGCACGGACAACCTCACCGGCAACGGCGGCTTCTTCCCCATGGGCGGCAACGGCCTGGTCGTGGGCCTGCTCGCCTCCGTCTTCGCCTACGGCGGCCTGGAGACGGTGACCATCGCGGCCGCCGAGTCCGAGCACCCGCGCAAGGGCGTCGCGAGCGCCGTGCGCACCGCGATGTGGCGCATCGCCCTCTTCTACGTCGGCTCGCTGCTGGTCGTCGTCACCCTGATCCCGTGGGACGACCCCTCGGTCAAGACCAAGGGCCCCTACGTCGCCGTCCTCAACCACCTGGACATCCCGGGCGCCGGGCAGATCATGAACGTGGTCGTGCTGGTCGCCCTGCTGTCGGCGATGAACGCCAACATCTACGGCTGCTCGCGCATCGCCTACTCCCTCGTGGCCCGCAACCAGGGCCCCAAGCTCCTCGGCCGGGTCAGCGGCGGCGTGCCGCGCTACGCGGTGATCGCCTCGGCGACCTTCGGCTACGTCGCCGTGCTGCTCAGCTACTGGTGGCCGAACACCATCTTCAAGTGGCTGCTCAACATGGTCGGCGCGGCCACCCTGGTGGTCTGGGGCTTCATCGCCGTCTCCCAGCTGCGCGGCCGTCGGCGCACCCCGCAGGACCAGCTGCTCGTGAAGATGTGGCTCTACCCGTACCTGACGTGGGCGGCGCTGGCCGGCATCGTCGGCGTGCTGGCGCTGATGCTCCGCGAGGAGGAGACGCGGATCCAGCTGTACTTCACCGGCGGCCTCACCGTCGTCCTCGCGCTCGTCGGCTACCTGCGCCAGCGGGCCGTGGCGGCGCGGTCGGTGACGGCGGGGAGCTGACGCACCGGCCGGGCTGACGCACCGGCAACCCCCTCCAGTCGGACGAGGCGGGGTAGGTCCTGATCTTCAGGACCTACCCCGCCTCCGTCTTTCGACCGAAGTCACCCCTCCCGTACTGATCATTGATCGCTTCTGCTGATAGCGTCTAGCTGCAAGCTAATTGCAATAAGCAGTCGGAGGGCTCGGCATGGCCATCTACACACTTCCTGAACTTCCCTATGACTACTCGGCGCTGGCCCCGGTCATCAGCCCCGAGATCATCGAGCTGCACCACGACAAGCACCACGCGGCGTACGTCAAGGGCGCGAACGACACCCTCGAGCAGCTCGCCGAGGCCCGTGACAAGGACCAGTGGGGCGCGGTCAACGGCCTGGAGAAGAACCTCGCCTTCCACCTCTCCGGCCACATCCTGCACAGCATCTACTGGCACAACATGACCGGCGACGGCGGCGGCGAGCCGCTGGAGACGGACGGCGTGGGCGAGCTCGCCGACGCGATCGCCGAGTCCTTCGGGTCCTTCGCGAAGTTCAAGGCCCAGCTGTCCAAGGCCTCCGCCACCACGCAGGGCTCCGGCTGGGGCGTGCTGGCGTACGAGCCGGTCAGCGGCCGCCTGATCGTCGAGCAGGTCTACGACCACCAGGGCAACGTGGGCCAGGGCTCGGTCCCGATCCTGGTCTTCGACGCCTGGGAGCACGCCTTCTACCTGCAGTACAAGAACCAGAAGGTGGACTTCATCGAGGCCATGTGGAAGGTCGTCAACTGGCAGGACGTCGCCGCCCGCTACGCCGCCGCCAAGGCGAAGGGCAACAGCATCCTGCTGGCCCCCTGATCCGGGTCGCCACCCCCCGTACCGCCTGCTCGTGATCGTCTTCTCACCCTTCACGCGGCAGGCACGGCGGAGGCCCCCGCGCGGTCGGATCGCGCGGGGGCCTCGCGCCCATTGTGGACGCACGCGGGCTCACGCGTGGCCGAAGGCCTCCCCCGTGACCGCGAACTCCCTCGCCAGCCCCGTCTCGTGCAGCCGGGCCAGCGGGGTGAACGGCACGCCCAGCTCCGAGCCGCCGCGGTCGAAGTTGTACGCCTTGTGCACCGCGCAGCGGTAGTCGACGACGGCCTCGCCCGCGGCGTCGACCCGGACCGTGCCCGTCAGCCGGACCTCCACGCCCCGCAGGGCCAGCCACCAGTCCGGGCTGACGTCACGGGTGATCAGCACATCGCGCCAGCCGCTGTCGGCGGGGTACGCGGCGGGGGCGCGCGGACCCGTCCGCCAGCGCTCGAGCGCCTCGGCGCGCCACCGCTCGAGCTGGGCGTCGACCACGGCCCGCACCACGGGCAGCGCCAGCAGCGCCCCGGCGTCGACCCGGCGCGGGGTGCCGGTGCCGCGCAGGTAGTGCCGCAGCATGCCGGCGGCGTTCCGCAGCCCCAGCAGGGACCACAGCGGGGGCAGCGCGCGACACACCGCGAGCGTCAGCAGGTCGTACGGGCGTACGGGCAGCTCGGCGTACGCGGCGTTGTCGCACGGCGGCTCGGCCTCGGCCCAGCCGCCAC
>KL569434.1:47288-47436 GCA_000715685.1 Streptomyces lilacinus | reverse complement strand
GCCTCGGCCCAGCCGCCACTGCGGCCGAGCGGCCGCGTGAGGTCGGTCTGGCCCATACGGGGCACGCTAGGGGAGCCGTGGCCCTGTCGCCTGTCGGCGGTGGCGCATGGGGTACGGCCGGGTGCGGGCCGTGGTGGGTTTGTGCCCA
>KL569434.1:44270-46988 GCA_000715685.1 Streptomyces lilacinus | reverse complement strand
CTGCCCACAAACCCACTAGTCGAAGATCGGGCCCTCGGTCCTCGTGCGCTTGATCTCGTAGAAGCCCGGGGTGCTCGCCACCAGCAGGGTGCCGTCCCACAGGCGGCCCGCGGCCTCGGCCTTGGGGGCGGGGGTGACGACGGGGCCGAAGAAGGCGACCTCGGTGCCGGCCGGGCCCGGGACGGCGATGATCGGCGTGCCGACGTCCTCGCCGACCTTCTCGATGCCCTCCTTGTGGGACAGCCGTAGGTCGGCGTCGTGCTCGGTGGAGTCGTAGGCCTCCACCAGGCGCTCCGGCAGCCCGGCCGCGACGAGCGCCTCGGCGACCGTCGCCCGGTCCCGCGGCATGCCGCCGGGGTGGAAGCGGGTGCCGATCTCCGTGTAGAGACGGCCGAGCACCTCGTCGCCGAACTCCTTCGCGGCCGCGACGCACACCCGCACCGGACCCCAGGCGTCCGTGCGCATGAAGGCGCGGAAGTCCTCCGGGATCCGCTCGAGCTTGTGCTCGTTGAGCACGGCCAGGCTCATGACGTGCCAGCGCACGTCGACGGGCCGCACCCGCTCGACCTCGAGCATCCAGCGCGAGGTCATCCAGGCCCAGGGGCAGGCGGGGTCGAACCAGAAGTCTGCGGTCACTCGCTCCGCGGTCACACGGATCTCCTCTGACGATTCCGATGATTCTGACGAGACGGACAGTCAGCGATTCAACAAACACGCCCCGTGCCATCATTCCTGGTGTTCGAAAGTCGAGACGAGACGAGGGAGCCGCGTCGTGCCCGGTGAGAACCTGACCCGAGAGGAAGCCCGGCTCCGTGCCCGGCTGCTGACCGTGGACGCCTACGACGTGGCGCTCGACCTGCGGTCCGCGGTGGGACCGGCCGCCGAGCCGCGCACGTTCCGCTCGGTGACGACGATCCGGTTCCGCTGCGCCGAGCCCGGCGCGTCGACCTTCGCCGACCTCCTCGCCCCGTCCGTCACCTCCGTCACGCTCAACGGCCGGGAGCTGGACGCCAAGGCCGTCTTCGACGGCACCCGCGTGGCGCTGGACGACCTGGCCGCCGAGAACGTGCTGGTCGTCGACGCGCAGTGCGCGTACAGCCGCACCGGCGAGGGGCTGCACCGCTTCGTCGACCCGGAGGACGGCGAGGTCTACCTCTACACGCAGTACGAGCCCGCCGACGCCCGGCGGGTCTTCGCGAACTTCGAGCAGCCGGACCTCAAGGCACCCTTCACCTTCACGGTGACCGCGCCCGCGTCCTGGACCGTGCTGAGCAACGGCGAGCGGGACGGCGAGCCGGAGCCGACGGCCGCCGACGCCTCCGCGGCGACCTGGCGCTTCGTACCGACTCAGCCGATCTCCACCTACATCACCGCGGTCGTCGCCGGCCCGTACCACGTCGTCCGCGACCACTACAGCCGCACGCTGCCCGACGGCTCGGTGCTGGAGATCCCGCTGGGCGCGCTGTGCCGCAAGGGACTGGCCCCCCACTTCGACGCCGACGACATCTTCACCGTCACCAAGCAGGGCCTGGACTTCTTCCACGAGGCCTTCGACTACCCGTACCCCTTCGGCAAGTACGACCAGGCGTTCGTGCCCGAGTACAACCTCGGGGCGATGGAGAACCCGGGCTGTGTGACGTTCCGGGAGGAGTTCGTCTTCCGCGGCAAGGTCACCCGCTCGTCGTACGAGCGGCGGGCCAACGTCATCCTGCACGAGATGGCGCACATGTGGTTCGGCGACCTGGTCACCATGGAGTGGTGGGACGACCTGTGGCTCAAGGAGTCCTTCGCGGACTTCATGGGCTCCTTCTCGCTGGTGGAGGCCACCCGCTTCGAGAACGGCTGGATCACCTTCGCCAACCAGCGCAAGGCCTGGGCGTACCGCGCCGACCAGCTGCCCTCGACCCACCCGATCACGGCGGACATCCACGACCTGGAGGACGCCAAGCTCAACTTCGACGGCATCACCTACGCCAAGGGCGCCGCGGTCCTCAAGCAGCTGGTCGCCTACGCGGGCCGCGACGCCTTCCTCGAGGGCGCCCGGCGCTACTTCAAGCGCCACGCCTACGGCAACACCCGCCTGACCGACCTGCTGGCGGTGCTGGAGGAGACCTCGGGCCGCGACATGGCCTCCTGGTCGCGGTCCTGGCTGCAGACGGCCGGGGTCAACGCGCTGACGCCGTCGGTCACCCACGACGCCGACGGCCGCATCACCGAGCTCGCCGTCCTGCAGGAGCCCGCCGGGCCGGGCGGGGAGCTGCGCCCGCACCGGCTGGCCGTGGGCCTCTACCGCCGCGAGGCGCCGGGCGGGCCGCTGGTCCGCTACGCCCGCGCCGAGGTCGACGTCACCGGTGCCCGCACGGTCGTGGCGGAGCTCGCGGGGGCGGAGCGGCCCGAGCTGGTCCTCGTCAACGACGACGACCTGACGTACTGCAAGGTCCGCTTCGACGAGGGGTCGCTGGCCACCCTGCGCGAGCACCTCGGCGACCTCACCGACCCCCTGGCCCGCGCCCTGTGCTGGTCGGCGCTGTGGAACCTCACCCGCGACGGGCTGCTGCCCGCCCGCGACTACCTGGACCTGGTCCAGCGCTTCGCCGGCGCGGAGAGCGACATCGGCGTGCTGCAGATGGTGCAGACGTGGGCCGCCGGCGCGCTGACGCACTTCACGGTGCCCGACCGGCGCGAGGAGAGCTGCCGCTGTCTCTTATACACATCTCT
>KL569434.1:42839-44034 GCA_000715685.1 Streptomyces lilacinus | reverse complement strand
CGCGAGCTGCGGCTGGCCGAGCCGGGCAGCGGTCACCAGCTCGCCTGGGCGCGGTTCTTCGCCCACCTCGCCACCGAGGACGCCGATCTGGGGCTGCTGCGCGGGCTGCTGGACGGGACCGCGAAGATCGACGGCCTGGACGTCGACCAGGAGCTGCGCTGGGCGTTCCTCGTGGCACTCGCCTCGTGCGGCGCCGCCGACGAGGCCGTCCTCGACGCCGAGCTGGCCCGCGACAACACCGCCACCGGCAAGCGCCACCAGGTCCGCTGCCTGGCCTCCCGGCCCTCCGCCGAGGTCAAGGCGGAGGCCTGGGCGGCCGTCGTGGACTCCGACACGCTCTCCAACGCCCTGGCCGAGGCCACCATCGCCGGCTTCGACCAGCCCGGTCAGCGGGAGCTGCTGGCCCCGTACGCGCCGCGCTACTTCGAGGTGATCGAGCGCGTGTGGCGCGAGCGGTCGATCGAGATCGGCATGGCCGTGGTGCGCGGGCTGTTCCCGGCGCTGCAGGACCGGCCGGAGACCCTGGCGGCCACCGACGCCTGGCTCGCCGGGCACCCGGACGCGCCGCCGGCGCTGCGGCGGCTGGTGCTCGAGGCGCGCGACGACCTGGCGCGCGCCCTGCGCGCACAGGAGTGCGACGCGCGGGCGGTTACGGCTTGATCCGATACGTTTTCGTGTCAACGCCACTGGTTTGGAAAGCGCGTTGTCCTGAATTGCCGACGGGTCCGTAACAGCGGTTAGGGGGCGGTGGCGGGGCGGGAAGGGCCGGGGCATGAACCCCAACACCCCCCTCTCCCCACGCCCCCTCCACCATCTCTCCGACGTCCGCCACCGGGTCATGACGGCACGTCAACTGCGCGAGCACGGTGTCACGGGGGCCGTCGCGGGCGAACGCTGCCGCCCCGGCGGCCCCTGGCGGCGGCTGCTGCCGGGGGTCTTCCTGCTCCACACCGGCCCCGCCACCAGCGAGGAGCGGCTGCACGCGGCGCTGATGTACACCCTGCCGCGCGCCCAGGTGCCCCGGCAGCCCGGCCCGGACCGCGAGCGCGACCGCCAGGACGCGGCGGCCCCGTACGGCCCGGCCATGATCACCGGGGCGGCCGCGCTCGCCCTGTACCGCTTCACGTCCGTGCCCTCGCTGCTCGCCCTGGAGCACATCGACGTGCTCGTGCCGCGCACCCGCCGGCTGCGCCCG
>KL569434.1:41973-42549 GCA_000715685.1 Streptomyces lilacinus | reverse complement strand
GTGTATAAGAGACAGGGCCGACGCCGCGGCCCGGCTGACCGACGCCGGGGAGGTGCGCCGGCTGCTGGCGGAGGCGGTGCGCGGCGGGCACTGCGAACCCACGGCGCTGGTGCGGGAGCTGTCCCGGGGCCGGCTGCTGACCCGCCCGTGCGTGGTGGAGGCGGTCGAGGCGTTGCTCGCGGAGGGCCGTTCCCTCGCGGAGGACCGGCTCTACGCCATGGTGCGCGAGCACGCGCTGCCGGCGCCGCTGTGGAACGTCGACCTGCGGCTGCCGGGCGGCCCGTGCCTGGGGACGGTGGACGCCTACTGGCCCGACCACGGGGTGGCGCTGGAGATCGACACGCACCCGCCGCGCGAGGATGCGGGGGTGCTGTGGTCGGAGGCCACCCGCAGGCACGACCACCTCGAGCGGCTGGGCATCACACTGATCCGTCCGACGCCGCGGAAGCTGCGCGACGCGGCGGCGCTGGCGCAGCAGGCGACGGTGGTCCGCACGGCCCTGGTGGCGTCGGCCGACCGGGACCGCGCGGCGTACGTGGTGGTGCTGCCGCGGTGACGCGCCGGCGGGGCCGGCGC
>KL569434.1:36311-41680 GCA_000715685.1 Streptomyces lilacinus | reverse complement strand
AGATGTGTATAAGAGACAGCTCGGCAGGCCCGCGAGCGAGGTGTCCGAGCCGGGGGCGTTGAACGCCAGCTCGCGGTAGAGGGAGGCCAGCCCCGTCTGCGAGAGGTCGTGGAAGTCGGTGCGGTACGGGGCGGCCGACTCGATCAGGGTGGTGAACAGCGAGATCGTCCCGTCGTGGTTGTCCGTGATCTCGATGATGCGGGCGAGCTGCGGGTAGTCGACGTGGGAGGCGGTGGCGATCTCCCAGAAGGTGCCGCGCGGGCGGATGCGGTTGCGGTGGCTGTGGCCGTTGATCCAGGCCAGGACGTTGGAGTGGCGCTGCAGGAGGGCGACGACCTCCTCGCCGCCGTGCCGCTTGTCGCGCGGGGCGGCGGGGTCGGGGGTCATGTTGTTCATGCTCCAGCTCGGGTGGTGGCTGAAGATCAGCGCGTATTCGTCCCGGTGCTGGCGCAGGGTGCGGTCCAGCCAGTTGAGCTGGGCGGTGCCCAGCGAGCCCTGGTAGTGGCCGCCGGGGTCGGTGGAGTCGATGCTGATGCCGATGACCTTGTCCGAGACCCGGAAGCTGTAGTAGAGCGTGCCGGAGTCGAGGTTGGCGCGGGTGTAGCCGTGGCCGACGGGTCCGCGCCCGGCGTGTGCCGGATCGAGGTGGGCGGCCACGTACTGACGCGCCGTCAGCGGCACCCGGCGCGGGTCTGCGGTGACGGTGCGCATCTCCTTCTTGTGCGACTCGAGCATGGCCTCTATGCGCTTGCCCTTGGGGTCGGCGCCTCCGGCCTCGCCCTGCATGAGCCACTTGGCCTCGGCGGGCGGGATGTACTGCAGCTTGCGGTTGCCGACGCAGACGTCGGCGATGAAGGAGCCGGCCGCGGGGTAGCAGCCGCCGGAGAGCAGGTCGTGGTTGCCGAAGGTGGAGTACCAGGGGATGTTGAGGCCCGGACTGGCGACCTGGCGGCAGACGGCGTCGAGGTAGCCGGGGATCCTCGGGTAGCCCAGCGCCTTGTCCTGGTCGCGCAGGTCGCTGTCGGGGTGCCAGTAGAGCGTGAGGCCGCTGTTCTGAACGCCCTCGTAGTGGCGCGGGTCGCCGGTGTTGGGGTTCATCCGGCCGCCGCTGAGGGCGGTGAGGAACCACTCCACCTCGATCTTGGCGTTTTCGTCGCCGTTGTCGCCCGTGGTGATCACGAATGCGAACGGGGCACCGGTGGCCGGCCCCCGGCGCACCTTGTTGACCCGCTCCACCAGGGAGACCACGCCGGGCAGGGTGAGGGCCTCGTGCGGGCGCCAGCCGCCGGGCTCGCCGGAGCGGAAGAACTCGTAGCGCAGCGGGTGCTGCACATCCGTCAGGTGCAGGTCGGTGAACTGCACGAAGGAGGCCAGCGTGGTGCGCCGGTCCTCGCGGCCGCCCTGCGCCTCGGCCAGCTCGGCCCGGATCTGCCGGGGCCAGCCCGGGCCGTCGCCCAGGCGCCGGTAGCCGCCGCTGCCGCGGGGCGCGGCGACGGACACCAGGGTGGTGCCGGCCCCGGTGGGGGCCTTCGCGGCAGCCGTCGCGGGGGTGGTGGGCGTGGCCGCCTGGGGTGCCGGGGCGGGCGGCGGCTCCTGCGGCGCGGCGGCGGCCGGGCGGCCGTCGGTGCCCACCAGGCCCAGCCCGGCGGCCGTGGTGACGGCGCCCGCGGCGGCCAGGAAGGCACGGCGGTCGAGGTGCGAGTCTGCGGTTCTGCGGGATCTGCGGTGCATGGCGGTCTCCCCGAGTGCGAACGCGAAGGCAAGCGGGACGGCGGGCGGGCTGCGGGCTTCGTCAACGAGGATCGTTGGCAGCGCGAGTGACCTGGGCGTGAACTGGGCCGCAACGGTCGCCGCCGATCACCTCACATGGATCTTGGCTACTGCGAACTGACATACACCACTCGTCCCCTGGTGTGCTGACGCTCACTCAGCGTTCACCCGCGAGGGAACCCTGGAGCCGCTCAGCGGGCCAGTCCTTTAGTCCGTTTGTCCTACAGCCGCTGAGCTGCGGGAATAGCCCTGACCGCTTCATGGCCTCCGTCCCGCTTCATCCCGCGTGGCGCGTGGCGGGTTTACGCCATCCTTATCTTCGCGCCCCGGCAACTCTCCCCAAACCCGCACCACTTCCATCAAAGTGATCCGTCATCCGGCCTCCGATTTCCGGACGCCGCGTCGTCGTGCCCCATTGCGCTCCACCCACCGTGGTCCGGCCTTTTTGTTGTGCCCTTTGTTATGCCCCGAGGTCGGCCTTTTCCACCTGTTCATCACTTTCAGCCAGGGATGGTCATGAACCCCAGCTCCGATGGCGCCCCCGGCGCCGTCCACGCGCCCGCGGGCGGCGCGAGACGCACGGCCCGAATAGCCGTCGCGGCCTCGCTCGTGGCCGCGCTCACCACGGCGGGTGCCGCGCCCGCCTTCGCCGACGACCCGCGGCCCGCGCCGGGCCCGGTCAAGACGGCCAAGTCGCCCGACGACAAGCTCGGTTCGCACGACGCGGACCTGCTGGCCAAGGCCAAGGCGAAGGGCGACCGGACGGTCACCATGATGATCGCCACCGCGCCCGGCCAGACCGGCCAGGTCGCCGGCAGGCTCGGCGCCATCGACGGCGCCTCCGTGGGCCAGGCCTACGACAAGCTCGGCTACGTCCGCGCCACCGTGCCGACCGCCAAGGCCGACGCCGCCATCGACGAGGCCAAGAAGCTGGCCTCGGTCCACGGCATCGACCTCAAGCAGGACGTCCCGCTGCCCGACCCGACGCCCCGGGCCGACGCCGCGCAGGGCGCCCGCTCGCTCGCCAAGGACCGGAAGTACCCCGGACCCGACGCGCGGACCCCGGCGAAGAACCCGTACCAGCCGGCCTTCGAGACCGGCGCCGTCGACTTCGTCGAGGACCACCCCGAGGCCGACGGCCGCGGCGTGACCATCGGCATCCTCGACTCCGGCATCGACCTGGGCCACCCGGCGCTGCAGAAGACCACCACCGGCGAGCGCAAGATCGTCGACTGGGTCACCGCCACCGACCCGCTCACGGACGCGGACGGCACCTGGCTGCCGATGACCTCCGACGTCTCCGGCCCGAGCTTCTCCTTCAACGGCCGCACCTACACCGCCCCCGCGGGCGGCTCCGCCTACCAGGTCGCCCTCTTCCGCGAGAGCGCCACCACCGGCGGCGACATGAAGGGCGACCTCAACCGGGACGGCGACACCACCGACTCCTGGGCCGTCCTCTACGACAAGGCGAAGGGCACCGTCCGCGTCGACCTCGACGACGACGGGAACTTCGGCAACGACGAGGAGCTCAAGCCCTACAAGGACGGCTTCCAGGTCGGGTACTTCGGCAAGGACAACCCCGACACCCCGATCGCCGAGCGCATCCCCTTCGTCGTGCAGATCCGCAAGGACGTGCCGATGGGCCCCAAGGGCGGCTCCTGGGTCGGCAAGAAGGCCGACTTCGTCAACATCGGCGTCATCGAGTCCGAGCACGGCACCCACGTCGCCGGCATCACCGCGGCCCACGGCCTCTTCGGCGGGAAGATGAACGGCGCGGCGCCCGGCGCCAAGCTCGTCTCCTCCCGGGCCTGCACCTGGTCGGGCGGCTGCACCAACGTCGCGCTCACCGAGGGCATGATCGACCTCGTGGTCAACCGCGGCGTCGACATCGTCAACATGTCGATCGGCGGCCTGCCCGCGCTCAACGACGGCAACAACGCCCGCTCCGAGCTCTACACCCGCCTCATCGACACCTACGGCGTCCAGCTCGTCATCTCCGCCGGCAACAGCGGCCCCGGCGCCAACACCATCGGCGACCCCGGCCTGGCCGACAAGGTCCTCAGCGTCGGCGCGGCCGTCTCCAAGGAGACCTGGGCCGCCAACTACGGCTCCGAGGTGAAGACGAAGTACGCGATGATGCCCTTCTCCTCGCGCGGCCCGCGCGAGGACGGCGGCTTCACGCCCACGATCAGCGCCCCCGGCGCGTCGATCAACACCACGCCGACCTGGGAGCCGGGCGCGCCCGTCGCCGAGTCCGGCTACGCCCTGCCGCCCGGCTACGGCATGCTGCAGGGCACCTCGATGGCCTCCCCGCAGGCCGCCGGCGCCTCCGCGCTGCTGATCTCGGCCGCCAAGCAGAAGCGCATGAAGCTCGCCCCGGCCGACCTGCGCACGGCGCTCACCAGCACCGCGAAGCAGATCAAGGGCTTCCAGGCGTACGAGCAGGGCTCCGGCCTCATCGACATCAACGAGGCCTGGGAGGCCCTGCGCGAGGGTGCCACCGCCCACGAGTACACCGTCAAGGCCCCCGTCTCCACCGCGCTGTCCGGCGCGCTGAAGACGCCCGGCTTCGGCACGGGCCTCTACGACCGCGAGGGCGGCCTCAAGGCCGGCGAGAGCCGGACCTACGACGTCACCGTCACCCGCACCACCGGCCCGGACAAGCCCGTGTGGCACGAGCTGAAGTGGCGCACCAACGACGGCACCTTCTCGCTCGTCGGCGACCACGAGGTGAAGCTGCCGCTGAACAAGCCGGTCACCGTCAAGGTCAAGGCCAAGGCCAAGACCGCCGGCATCCACAGCGCGATCCTCACCGTGGACGACGACAGGACCGAGGGCGTCGACAAGCAGATCATGACGACCGTCGTGGTCGCCGAGCCGCTGGCGCAGCCGACCTACGTGGTGAAGAAGACCGCCACCGCCGTCCGCAACGCCACGACCTCGTACTTCGTGACCGTGCCCAAGGGCGCCAAGACCCTCGAGGTCGCGCTCGGCGGCCTGGCCGCCGGCAGCCAGACCCGGTTCATAGCCATCAACCCCTACGGCGTCCCGGTCGACCCGACCTCCACGGTCAACTGCTACCCGAACTACACCAACCCGGCCAACACCTGCCGCCCCGACCTGCGCTC
Organism: Streptomyces lilacinus; assembly: GCA_000715685.1. Classification (GTDB taxonomy): domain Bacteria; phylum Actinomycetota; class Actinomycetes; order Streptomycetales; family Streptomycetaceae; genus Streptomyces; species Streptomyces lilacinus. The sequence continues at coordinate 36,782 of KL569434.1, read as the reverse complement.
CTACGCGAACCCGCTGCCGGGCGTCTGGGAGCTCGAGGTCGAGTCCCGCCGCACCTCCCCGCTGCTGGAGAACCCCTACACGCTGACGGCCACGGTGCTGGGCACCACCTTCGAGCCGGCGGTCCAGACCGTCGCCGAGGCCAAGGTCGGCACCCCCGCCGCCGTCGCCTGGAAGGCCACCAACGGCTTCGCCGCGCTCGAGGGCACGCTCAAGGGCGGCCGCCTCGGCTCCTCGAAGACCGACCGCCCGACGATCAAGCAGGGCGAGACCCTCACCACCACGGTCACCCTCGGCGAGGGCGTCACCCGCTTCGACGCCGCGATCGGCGCCGCGGCCGACCCCAAGGCCGACCTGGACCTGACCGTCCTCAAGGACGGCAAGCCCGTCGGCTCCTCCACCAGCGGCGGCTCGGACGAGCTGGTCACCCTGACCAAGCCGGCCGCCGGCGAGTATCTGTCTCTTATACACAT
>KL569434.1:26753-36049 GCA_000715685.1 Streptomyces lilacinus | reverse complement strand
CGAGTACACCATCAAGGTCATCGGCTACTCGGTCCCGGCGGGCAGCACCGCCTACGACTACCGCGACGTCTACTTCGCCCCGTCCCTGGGCGAGATCAAGACCGCCGAGCAGCCGATCAAGCTCGCCGCGGGCGGATCCGCCCAGCTCACGGCCCAGATCCTGGTCGCGGGCGCGGCCCCCGAGGGCCGCACCTTCTTCGGCGACGTCCAGCTGGTCAACGCGGCCGGCACGGTCGCGGGGAGCGGCAGCGTGAAGATCGAGAAGGTCGTTCCGTAGCCGTCCGACGGCACACGGCACAAGGGGCGGGCACCCGGCAGGGTGCCCGCCCCGTTCGTGCGGCGAACCCCCATGCGCAACCTGGCTGATGCGGCAGACTGGCGTGAAGCGTAGACGCCGAAGGAGATCCGCTTCGTGAGCGCACAGCCCGTAGAACGTCATGGTCCCGACGAACCCTGGTTCCCCATGCCTCCCCTCACGGAGGCGGCGCTGCGTGTGGCGGTGACGAAGCTCGACCTGGCCGCAGCTGTCCGTTTCGAACAGGAATTCCACGCCGCGTGGCAGGAGGCCGTGCAGACGGACAGTACCGTCCCCATGCACACGTTCCTGCACAGGTGGGGAGTGTTCGTGGCGCTGCGCCGCCGCCCGGCCCGGGCCGCCAGGCTTGCGGAGCTGGAAAGGGCGGTCGCCGAGGCGAGTACCCGCGAGGAGGCCATCGCCCGGTCATCGGAAATCGCCGTCATGCTGGACGAAGCCGCGCGAGAGGTCGGCGAGTGACCGACTGGACGTGGGAGTACCTGCCGAACGCCGAGCATGTCGTTGGGGGCCTCGAGCCCGAGATCAAGCGCGACGTCGAACGACTGGCAGGCCGCCTGGCCGATGCGGCTTCAGTCAGATATTTCGGCGATCCGCCCATCGAGGAGTCCGGAGTATCCCGCTTGTTCGACATCGCGGAAGACCGCTTGATCGTCTGGTACCAGGAGCACCGTCGACTCGCCACGGTCCTCATCGTGCGGGTTCAGCACTGGCCTGCGGACACCACCTGCTGACAACCGTCCCGCCCCACCCCTCGAACAATCGATTGGACTTTTGGGGCGGGTCCCCCCGCATGATGGGAACCGTAGAGCCAGGTCAGCCGTCGTTGGACGTACGTGCTGAACGTGAGTAGGGAGCCCTCGTGAGGATCGGAATCGTCGGAGCCACCGGTCAGGTCGGCGGAGTCATGCGCAAGATCCTCGCCGACCGGAAATTCCCGGTCGACGAGCTGCGCCTGTTCGCCTCCGCCCGTTCCGCCGGTACGACGCTGCCCTGGGGCGACGGCGAGGTCACCGTCGAGGACGCGGCCACGGCCGACTACTCCGGGCTGGACATCGTGATCTTCTCCGCCGGTGGGGCCACCTCCCGGGCGCTGGCCGAGAAGGTCGCCGCGCAGGGTGCCGTGGTGATCGACAACTCCTCCGCGTGGCGTCGCGACCCCGAGGTGCCGCTGGTGGTCTCCGAGGTCAACCCGCACGCGATCAAGAACCGCCCCAAGGGCATCATCGCCAACCCGAACTGCACGACGATGGCCGCCATGCCGGTCCTCAAGCCGCTGCACGAGGAGGCCGGGCTGACCGCCCTCGTCGCCACCACCTACCAGGCGGTCTCCGGCTCCGGCCTGGCCGGCGTGGCCGAGCTCGACGGGCAGGTGCGCGAGGTCGTCGACCGGGCGAGCGAGCTGACCCACGACGGCGAGGCCGTGGAGTTCCCGGAGCCGGGCGTCTACAAGCGCCCCATCGCCTTCAACGTCCTGCCGCTGGCCGGCGCGATCGTCGACGACGGCAGCTTCGAGACCGACGAGGAGCAGAAGCTCCGCCACGAGTCCCGCAAGATCCTCGAGATCCCGGAGCTCAAGGTCTCCGGCACCTGCGTGCGCGTCCCCGTCTTCTCCGGCCACTCGCTGCAGGTCAACGCCCGCTTCGAGCGTCCCGTGAGCGTCGAGCGCGCCTACGAGCTGCTGAAGGACGCGCCGGGCGTCGAGCTCTCCGAGATCCCCACCCCGCTGCAGGCTGCGGGCAAGGACGCCTCGTACGTGGGCCGCATCCGCGTCGACGAGACCGTCGAGCACGGCCTCGCGCTCTTCCTCTCCAACGACAACCTCCGCAAGGGCGCGGCCCTCAACGCCGTCCAGATCGCGGAGCTCGTCGCAGCGGAGCTGCGCGGCTGACGCCGACAGGCATCCCGGTGAAGGGGGCGGGCCCGCGGGCCCGCCCCCTTCGCGCATCCGCCGTCAGCGTACGCACCGCCACGGACAGCGACGGCGTGGAAGGATGGCCGGAACATCGCGACGTTAAGGAGATGCCCACGTGCCCGGTACGAATCTGACCCGCGACGAGGCGCAGCAGCGTGCCCGGCTGCTGACCGTGGACTCGTACGAGATCGAGCTCGACCTCTCCGGCGCGCAGGAGGGAGGCACGTACCGGTCCGAGACCGTCGTGCGCTTCGAGGCCGCCGAGGCGGGTGACTCCTTCATCGACCTGGTCGCCCCCACCGTGCACGAGGTCGTGCTGAACGGCACCGCCCTCGACGCGGCCGCCGTCTTCCAGGACAGCCGGATCGCGCTGCCGGGCCTGCTCGCCGGGCGCAACGAGCTGAAGGTCGTCGCGGACTGCGCGTACACCAACACCGGCGAGGGACTGCACCGTTTCGTCGACCCGGTGGACCAGCAGGCCTATCTGTACACGCAGTTCGAGGTCCCCGACGCCCGCCGCGTCTTCGCCTCCTTCGAGCAGCCGGACCTGAAGGCGACGTTCCAGTTCACGGTGAAGGCCCCCGAGGGCTGGACCGTCATCTCCAACTCGCCGACGCCCGAGCGCCCGGCGGACAACGTCTGGCGCTTCGAGCCGACGCCGCGCATCTCCACGTACATCACCGCGCTGATCGCCGGCCCGTACCACTCGGTGCACAGCAGCTACGAGAAGGACGGGCAGAGCGTCCCGCTCGGCATCTACTGCCGGCCCTCGCTCGCCGAGTTCCTCGACGCCGACGCGATCTTCGAGGTCACGCGGCAGGGCTTCGACTGGTTCCAGGAGAAGTTCGACTACGCCTACCCCTTCGCCAAGTACGACCAGCTGTTCGTGCCGGAGTTCAACGCCGGCGCGATGGAGAACGCGGGCGCGGTCACCATCCGCGACCAGTACGTCTTCCGCTCGAAGGTGACCGACGCCGCCTACGAGGTGCGCGCCGAGACGATCCTGCACGAGCTGGCCCACATGTGGTTCGGCGACCTGGTCACCATGGAGTGGTGGAACGACCTGTGGCTGAACGAGTCGTTCGCCACCTACACCTCCATCGCCTGCCAGGCGTACGCGCCCGGCAGCAAGTGGCCCCACTCGTGGACGACGTTCGCCAACTCCATGAAGACGTGGGCCTACCGGCAGGACCAGCTGCCCTCCACCCACCCGATCATGGCGGACATCCGCGACCTCGACGACGTGCTCGTCAACTTCGACGGCATCACGTACGCCAAGGGCGCCTCCGTCCTCAAGCAGCTCGTCGCCTACGTCGGCATGGACGCCTTCTTCACCGGTGTGCAGGCGTACTTCAAGGCGCACGCCTTCGGCAACACCCGCCTCTCCGACCTGCTCGGCGCGCTGGAGAAGACCTCCGGGCGCGACCTGAAGACCTGGTCGAAGAAGTGGCTGGAGACGGCCGGCATCAACATCCTGCGCCCGGAGATCGCCACGGACGAGGCCGGCGTCATCACCTCCTTCGCCGTCAAGCAGGAGGCCCCCGCCCTGCCCGCCGGCGCCAAGGGCGAGCCCACGCTGCGCCCGCACCGCATCGCGATCGGCCTCTACGAGCTCGAGGGCGGCAAGCTGGTCCGCAAGGACCGGATCGAGCTGGACGTCGACGGCGAGCTCACCGAGGTCCCGCAGCTGGTCGGCGTCCGCCGCCCCGCGGTGGTCCTGCTCAACGAGGACGACCTGTCGTACGCCAAGGTCCGCCTCGACGCCGAGTCCCTGGCGACCGTCACCCAGCACCTGGGCGACTTCGCCGAGTCCCTCCCCCGCGCCCTGAGCTGGGCCTCGGCCTGGGACATGACCCGCGACGGCGAGCTGGCCACCCGCGACTACCTCGACCTGGTGCTGTCCGGCGTCGCCAAGGAGTCCGACATCGGCGTCGTGCAGTCGCTGCACCGCCAGGTCAAGACCGCCCTCGAGCTGTACGCCGCGCCCACGTGGCGCGCGACGGGCCTGGCGAAGTGGACGGAGGCCGCGCTCGAGCACCTGCGCGCCGCCGCACCCGGCAGCGACCACCAGCTCGCGTGGGCCCGGGCGTTCGCCGCCACCGCCCGCACCGACGAGCAGCTCGACCTCGTCGCCGGCCTGCTGGCCGGCACCGAGAGCGTCGAGGGCCTGGTCGTGGACACCGAGCTGCGCTGGGACCTGCTCGTCCGCCTCGCCGCCACCGGCCGGGCCGACGAGAAGGACATCGCCGCCGAGCTCGAGCGGGACCGGACCTCGGCGGGCGAGCAGCACGCCGCGTACGCGCGGGCCGCACGGCCGACGGCCGAGGCCAAGGCCGAGGCGTGGGCCTCGGTGATCGACTCCGACAAGCTGCCCAACGCGGTGCAGGAGTCGGTCATCGGCGGCTTCCAGCAGGCCGACCAGCGCGAGCTGCTCGCCGGCTACGCCGAGAAGTACTTCGCCGTGGTCAAGGACGTCTGGGACCACCGCAGCCACGAGATGGCCCAGCAGATCGCGATCGGCCTCTACCCGGCCCTGGAGGTCTCGCAGGCCACGCTGGACGCGACCGACGCCTGGCTCGCCTCGACCGAGGCGAGCGCCGCGCTGCGCCGTCTGGTCACGGAGTGCCGGGCCGGCGTCGAGCGGGCCCTGAAGGCGCAGGCCGCGGACGCGGCAGCCGCTTCCTGACGTCGAGGACGAAAAAGGGGCGCCCCGGGAGTCCGGGGCGTCCCTTCGGCGTCTCAGGCCTTCTCCGCCCGCTCCCGTCGGCGGGCCAGCAGCGCCTCGCGGCGCTCGTCGAACTTCGTCGCCTGGTCGTCGAGGCCGCCCATGAACAGGCCCAGTTCCTCCTGGGCGCGCAGCCCCTCCGGGCCCAGGCCGGTGATCTCCAGGACCTTGAGGAAGCGCAGCACCGGCTGGAGCACGTCGTCGTGGTGGATGCGCAGGTTGTAGATGCCGCCGATGGCCATCTGCGCGGCGGCCCGCTCGAAGCCGGGGATGCCGTGGCCGGGCATCCGGAAGCCGGTGACCACGTCCCGGACGGCGCTCATGGTCTGGTCGGGCGCCAGCTCGAAGGCCTTGGCCAGCAGGTTCCGGTAGAAGACCATGTGCAGGTTCTCGTCGGTGGCGATCCGCGCGAGCATCCGGTCGCAGACGGGGTCGCCCGAGTGGTGGCCGGTGTTGCGGTGCGAGATGCGGGTGGCCAGCTCCTGGAAGGCGACGTAGGCGACCGAGTGCAGCATGCTGTGGCGGTTGTCGGACTCGAAGCCCTCGCTCATGTGCCGCATGCGGAAGCGCTCGAGCTCGACGGGATCGACGGCGCGCGAGGTGAGCAGGTAGTCGCGCATCACGATGCCGTGCCGGCCCTCCTCCGCCGTCCACCGGTGGACCCAGGTGCCCCAGGCGCCGTCGCGGCCGAAGAGCGTGGCGATCTCGTGGTGGTAGCTGGGCAGGTTGTCCTCGGTCAGCAGGTTGACGACCAGGGCGATGCGCCCGATGTCGGAGACCTTCGACTGCTCGGGCGCCCAGGCCTCACCGCCCAGGGGGCCGTCGAAGTTCCGCCCGTCGCTCCACGGCACGTACTCGTGCGGCATCCATTCCTTGGCCACCTTCAGGTGCCGGTTGAGCTCGGTCTCGACGACCTCTTCGAGGGCGTACAGCAGGCGGGCGTCGCTCCAGACGGCCAGGCCGTCGTGGGAGGGGGCGAGGGTCACGTGCGGCTCCTGGACGATCATCACCTACGGCTCCGTAGGTTACGACACCGTAAGTTAGCGGTCCGGCAAACGCCAAAGCCGATGGCCCGTACACGGAATCGGGCAGCAAAAAGGCCGGCACCATGCGGTGCCGGCCTTCGGGGTGCTGTCAGACGGTGGAACGTCAGCGCGTGCTGCGCGGGAAGTGCGTCTGCGCGCTGTGCGTGCGGGTGTTGTCGGAGTTCCTGGCGAGGACCATGGTCAGGCCCGCGATGACCAGGAAGAGGACGATCGGCGCGGCCACGTACAGGCCGAGCGTGTTGATCACGCTCAGGCCGGGGCCCGGGTCGTCGCCGTCGTCGCGGGTGAGCGCGAACGCGGGGGACGACATCAGCAGCATCAGCATCGTGCCGGCGGAGATGGCACCGGCACGCACGGCGTTCTTGTTGACCTTATTGCTCACGGCCTCAACGTATCGGACACCCGCGGCCCGCGCGCGCCCGGGGTGGCCTATCGGCCTCCCCCGGCCCGGCGCAGGCCGGCCGCGACCTCCTCCATCAGGGTGTGCAGCCGGGGCGAGTCCACCAGCTCCTCCAGCGAGAGCGGGCGGCCGGAGGCGTCGGCGACGGGCAGCCGCCAGTTCGGGTACTGGTCCCAGGTGCCCGGCAGGTTCTGCGGGCGGCGGTCGCCGACCGTGTCCGGCAGCCAGACGCCGACCAGGCGGGCGGGGGTGCGCAGCAGGAAGCGGTGGACGGCCCCCACCGCCGCCTCCTCGTCGCCGGGACCCTCGGGCAGCAGGCCGAGCCGGCCGAAGAGGGCCAGCCACTCGGCCGTCCCGGTCGCGTCCTCGCGCTGCTCCTCCTCGAGCGGACGGGTGAGCAGGCCGAGGCGGTGCCGCAGCTCGACGTGGTCGCCGGTCAGCCGGGCGGCGGTGCTCGGCAGGTCGTGGGTGGTGGCGGTGGCCAGGCACCCGGTGCGCCAGCGCGCCGGCTCCAGGGGCGGGGCGGCGCCGTTCCCGTTCGCCCAGTCCCGCTCGAACCACAGCACCGACGTGCCCAGCACCCCGCGCTCGGCGAGCGTCTCGCGGACGCCGTCCTCGACCGTGCCGAGGTCCTCCCCTATGACGGTGGCGCCCGCGCGGTGCGCCTCCAGGGCGAGCACGCCGAGCATCGCCTCGGCGTCGTAGCGGACGTAGGCGCCGTGCCGGGGCTCCCGGCCCTGCGGCACCCACCACAGCCGGAACAGGCCCATCACGTGGTCGACGCGCAGCCCGCCGGCGTGCCGCAGCAGGCCGCCCAGCAGCTCGCGGTAGGGGGCGTAGCCGGTGGCGGCCAGGGCGTCGGGGCGCCAGGGGGGCAGGCCCCAGTCCTGGCCGTGGGGGCTGAAGGCGTCGGGGGGCGCGCCGACGGACATGCCGGCCGCGAAGGTGTCCTGCTGGGCCCAGGCGTCGGCGCCGGAGGGGTGGACGCCCACGGCCAGGTCGTGGACGAGGCCGACGCGCATGCCGGCCTCGCGGGCGGCCCGCTGGGCGGCGGCCAGCTGCTGATCGGTGAGCCAGGCGAGCCAGCAGTGGAAGTCGACCCGGTCCAGCAGCTCGCCGCGGGCGCGGGCGGTGCGGGCGGAGCGGGGGTCGCGCAGCCCGGCGGGCCAGGACCGCCAGTCGGCGCCGTGCACCTCGGCCAGGGCGCACCAGGTGGAGTGGTCGTCGAGGGCCTGCCCCTGGTCGGCCAGGAAGGCGTGGTAGGCGGCGCGGCGGCCGGGGCCGCACGGCACGGCCCGGACGAGCTCGAGCGCCCCGCGCTTGAGCTCCCAGACGGCGTCGCGGTCGATCAGGGCGCCGCCGGTCAGCACGCCGGCGCGCAGCGCGGCGGCCCGTTCCAGGAGCAGCCGCGCCTCCTCGCGCGCGGCGCCCTCGAGGTGGGCGTACTCGGGGATCTCCTCGATCCGCAGATGGACGGGGTCGGGGAAGCGGCGGGAGGAGGGACGGTACGGCGAAGGGTCGGTGGGCGGCCCGGGCACGGCCGCGTGCAGGGGGTTGACCTGGACGAAGTCCGAGCCGAAGGCGCGGCCGGACCAGGCGGCGAGCTCGGCGAGGTCGCCGAGGTCGCCCATGCCCCAGGAGCGGTGGGACAGCAGGGAGTAGAGCTGGACGAGGAAGCCGTGGCCGCGGTCGGGCGGCGCGGGCAGCCGCTCGGGGGCGACGATCAGGGGCACGGCGGCCGTGCGGCCGTCGGGGGCGTGGGCACGCAGGACGTGGCCGCCCAGCGGGAGCGGCTCACCACCGCCGTCACCGTCCCAGGGCAGCGAGCGGCCGTCCTCGGTGTCGACGCGCAGCACCGTGCCCTCGGGGAGCGCGAGCGAGGGCCGCCGTCCGCCCCGCGCCACGACCGTGGGCGGCAGCAACCGACCGCGCGCGGCCAGCGCGTGGGCGTCGAGCGCGGCCCGGACCGCCCCGGGGGTGGAGGCGTCGACGCCCAGAGCGGCGAGGACGGCGACGACGGTGTCCTCGGGGACCCGTGCGGTGCGGCCGGGCGCGGGCTCGTAGGTGGTGGCGACGCCGTGCAGCTCGGCCAGGCGCGCTCTGCCCATCGATACCTCCGTGGTCGGCCGCGTACCGAACGCCTCTGCCCTACCCATGCGCGGCGGTTGCCGACACATTGCGTTCCCCGATGTCGTTTTGACGTCTCTTCGGTGGACTTCACGGCGTTTCCGCTTCGCCTTCCGTCCACGACGCGCGGGTCATTACCGGCAGTTCGGGCAGCTCCGTTGACACGCCCCGCCCCTGGTGATGGGCTCGACGCCCACGGCGCGACAGCTAGGGGCGAGGAGAAGGCGGTGCGGTTCCCGGGCGACGACCCCTCCCACGGAGACGACGCGGACGGCGGCGAGGGCCGGGAGCAGTCCGGGCGCGCGCTGGGCACGGGCCGGCTCGGCCGCCCCCGGCGGGCCGGGGTCACCGTGCTGGCGGCCGCCCTCCTCGGCGGGCTGCTCGGCGGCGCCGGGGACGCCCTGGCCGACCCGGGGCCCGGCGAGGACCGGGCCGCCGCCGGCGCGTCCGGCGCCCCGGACCGGGAGAGCGCGGGCGCCCTGCCGCCCGTATGGCCGCGCCCCCAGACGGCGCGCGCCCTGAGCGGGTACGCCCGGGTGGGCGACGAGGTCACCGTGATGGCGGAGCCCGGCACGGACCAGTACGCCGTCGAGGCGCTGCGCGACCTGCTGCGCGGGCTCGGCGCCCGCACGGTCGTCGACGCCCAGCCCGGCGGCACCCCGCCGCCCGGCGGCCTGATCGTCCACGCCGGCGGGGCCACGGCCGAGGCCGCCCTGCGGGCGCTCGGCGCGCCGGCCGCGGACGACCTGCCCCGGGTCTGTCTCTTATAC
>KL569434.1:24926-26461 GCA_000715685.1 Streptomyces lilacinus | reverse complement strand
CGGCCCTGGCGGGCACGGACGCGGACGGGCTCTTCCACGCGGTGCAGACGCTGCGGCAGCTGGCGGTCGACCGGGACGGCGGCAAGGCCTTCGCGGGCGCGGTGATCCGCGACTGGCCGGTCACGGCCGTGCGCGGCCTGACCGAGGGGTTCTACGGACAGCCCTGGTCGGCGGGGCAGCGACTGGCACAGCTCGACTTCATGGGCCGCACCAAGCTGAACCGCTATCTCTACGCGCCCGGCGACGACCCCTACCGCCAGGCCCGGTGGCGCGACCCCTACCCGGCCGCGCGGCGCGCGGAGTTCCGGGAGCTGGCCGAGCGGGCCCGCCGCAACCACGTGACGCTCGGCTGGGCCGTGGCGCCCGGGCAGGCGATGTGCTTCTCCTCCGGCGACGACCTGCGGGCGCTCAAGCGCAAGGTCGACGCGATGTGGGCGCTGGGGGTGCGCGCCTTCCAGCTGCAGTTCCAGGACGTCAGCTACAGCGAGTGGCACTGCGACGCGGACGCCGACGCGTTCGGCTCGGGGCCGAAGGCGGCGGCGCGGGCCCAGGCGAAGGTCGCCGGCGAGCTGGCGCGGCACCTGGCCGCCAAGGGCGCCGAGGCGGCCCCGCTGTCACTGCTGCCCACCGAGTACTACCAGGACGGGCGCACCGCCTTCCGGCGCGCGCTCGCCGAGGCGCTGGACCGGCGCGTGGAGGTGGCCTGGACGGGCGTGGGCGTGGTGCCCCGGACCATCACCGGCGGCGAAGTCGCCCAGGCCCGGGCGGCGTTCGACCACCCGCTGGTCACCATGGACAACTACCCGGTCAACGACTTCGCGCAGGACCGTATCTTCCTCGGCCCGTACACCGGCCGGGAGCCCGCCGTCGCCGCCGGGTCGGCGGCGCTGCTCGCCAACGCCTCGGCCCAGCCCACCACCTCGCGCATCCCGCTCTTCACCGCCGCCGACTTCGCCTGGAACCCGCGCGGCTACCGGCCCGAGGAGTCCTGGAAAGCGGCCGTCGAGGACCTCGCCGGCGGTGACGCGCAGGCCCGCGAGGCGCTGGCGGCGCTCGCCGGCAACGACGTGTCGTCGGTGCTGGGCGGCGAGGAGTCGGCGTACCTGCGGCCACTGCTGGAGGACTTCTGGGCGGCCCTGTCCGGGACCGACGCCGCCCGGCTCGCCGCCGCCGGCGACCGGCTGCGCGGCGCCTTCCGCACGATGAGCGAGGCCCGCGGCCGGCTCGCCCCCTCCCTCGGCGGGGAGGTCGGGCCGTGGCTGGAGCAGCTCGGCCGGTACGGCGAGGCGGGCGGCCGGGCCGTGGAGATGCTGCTGGCCCAGGCGCGGGGCGACGGCGCGGAGGCCTGGCGGGCCCAGCTCGACGTGCAGCGGCTGCGCGAGCGGATCGCGGCGGGCCGGGCGACCGTCGGCAAGGGCGTGCTGGCCCCCTTCCTCGACCGGGCCCTGGCCCGGGCCAACGGCTGGACGGGCGCGGACCGGCCCCTGGGCACGGCGGGCGGCGCGACCGACGGCGACCCGACCACCGCGGTGACG
>KL569434.1:23768-24646 GCA_000715685.1 Streptomyces lilacinus | reverse complement strand
GCCGCGGCCGCTGACCGTGGTCACGCTCCTGACGGCGGACAACTCCGGCGGCGGCAGTGTGGAGGCGCACGATCCGGTGACGGGCTGGCAGCCGCTGGGGCCGGTGTCGGAGAGCGGCTGGACGCAGGTGGCGGGAAAGGGGCTGCGGGCGGACGCGCTGCGCGTCGTCTGGAACGACGGCGCCACGCCGCCGGCCGTGCACGAGATCGCGCCCTGGTTCGCGGACACCGCCCCGGCGACGTTCGAGCTGGCGCGGAGCGAGGCGGACGCGGAGATCGGCGGGCGACCGGCGGTCGTCGAGGTCCGCATGATCAACCAGCGGCCGGAGACCGTACGGGAGCCGCTGGCGGTACGGGCGCCCAAGGGCGTGAACGTCAGCGCGCCGGCGGAGCTCACGGCGGTGCGGGCCGGGGTGACCACGGCCCGCGTCGAGCTGTCGGTGCCGGCGGGCACCCCGGCCGGCACGTACGCCGTGCCGGTGCGGCTGGCGGGCCAGGAGCGCACGCTGACGGTCCGGGCCCACCCGGCGGCCGCGGGCCCGCCGGGCCCGGACCTGGCCCGGGGCGCCACGACCCGCGTCGACGGCGCGTGGTGGCAGCTGGAGCTGGCGCGGCCGGTGCGGCTGGGACGCCTGGTCCTGCACTGGCGGCAGGGGCGGCCGGCGCGGTACGGGGTGCAGGTGTCGGGGGATGGGCGGGTGTGGCGGGATGCGGCGACCTCGCCGGCGGGCAGTGGGGCGGGAACGGAGACGGTGCGCCTGGACGCGCCGGACGCGCGCTTCGTGCGGGTCGGGGGCGGCACGGCGCTGGGCCAGGTGGAGGCGTACGCGGTCGGGTAGGGGCCCTGCGGGGGCTTTCCCCGATCCCGCCCCTTCCCGT
>KL569434.1:23281-23463 GCA_000715685.1 Streptomyces lilacinus | reverse complement strand
GGGCTGATTTCAGCCCGCCCGGCGCTTGAAAAACAAGCGGCCCGAATCGTCAGGCGGAAATGCCGTCGATCCGGGCCATCGCGTCCTCCGCGCCGTATGCCTCCAGGTAGGGAAGCCAGCGCGGGTCCCTGTGCCCCGTGCCGATGATCCGCCACGCCAGCCCCGTCGGCGGAGCCGGCTGG
>KL569434.1:19743-22952 GCA_000715685.1 Streptomyces lilacinus | reverse complement strand
CGTGGCGGTCGGCCTTGACGTGGTTGCAGCGGCGGCAGGCGGCCACCACGTTCTCCCAGTTGTGCTGACCGCCGCGGCTGCGCGGGACGACGTGGTCGACGCTGGTTGCGACACCACCGCAGTACGCGCAGCGCCCGCCGTCACGGGCGAAGAGGGCACGGCGGGTGAGCGGGACGGGGCCTCGAAAGGGAACCCGCACGAAGCGCTTCAGTCGGACGACGCTGGGTGCGGGGATGGTGCAGGTCGCGCTGTGCATATAGGCGCCCGAGTCCTCGAGGCTGATGGCCTTCTCATTGAGGACGAGTATGAGCGCGCGGCGGAGCGGTACGACGCCGAGCGGCTCGTACGACGCGTTGAGGACCAGGACATGCGGCACGGGTGCCTCCTTGTACGCCGGCGGCGCGTGGCTCGCGCCGGGACGATCTCCTGCAAGTGTCCCCTGGCCCCCGGTACGAGCGCCACCATCACCGGGTAACGGGTCTCAGGTGTTTTGGCGCACACCCCAGGCGTCCGCCGTCTGCTCCGGTCAACCACGCGCAAGACCTGCCCCTTCTCGAACAGAGCAACGGGACACCCGGTCGCCCCCGTTAGTGTGGGAAGTCGCCTCGCGCCGCCTCTCGGCGCGGGGCCTGTCCCACACCGGAGGGTTCCTGCTGTGTTCTGGTCCGCTGCCCTGGCCGCAGACTCGACGCCCCGTGCCCCGTCCCTGGACGAGGCGCAACGGACGGCGAACGACGCCGCCGGCTGGGTCGAGGAGAACTGGTCCATCTGGCTCAGCAACGGCCTGCGCATCATCCTGATCATCGTGATCGCCGTGGCCATGCGGTCCCTGATCCGCCGCGCGATCACCAAGCTGATAGCGCGGATGAACCGCACGGCCCAGGCGGTCGACGGCACGGCCCTGGGCAGCCTGCTGGTCAACGCCGAGCGGCGGCGGCAGCGCTCCGAGGCCATCGGCTCGGTGCTGCGCAGCGTGGCCTCGTTCGTGATCATGGGTACGGCGGCCCTGACCGTGCTCTCCGTACTGAAGATCAATCTGGCCCCGCTGCTGGCCAGTGCCGGTGTGGCGGGCGTCGCCATCGGTTTCGGCGCCCGCAATCTCGTCACGGACTTCCTCTCCGGCGTCTTCATGATCCTCGAGGACCAGTACGGCGTCGGCGACGAGATCGACGCCGGTGTCGCCACGGGCACGGTCGTCGAGGTCGGCCTGCGCGTGACCAAGCTGCGCGGGGCGAACGGCGCCATCTGGTACGTGCGCAACGGCGAGGTCAAGCGGATCGGCAACCTGAGCCAGGGCTGGGCCATGGCCGAGGTGGATGTCACGCTCCGCTACGACGAGGACCTGGACCGGGCCCGCGAGATCATCGCGACCGCCGGCGAGGAGATGGCCAAGGACCCGGCCTGGACCGAGAAGATCTGGGAGCCGGTCGAGGTCATGGGCCTGGACTCCGTCACGCTCGACTCGGTCGTGGTGCGGGTGCAGGCGAAGTCCATGCCGGGCCACGCCGCGGGCGTGGCGCGCGAGCTGCGCTGGCGGATCAAGCAGGCCCTGGACGCGGCGGGCATCCGCATGGGCGTCCCGCTGCCCGCGGCGGAGGAGGAGCCGGCGGCGGTCCCGGTCCCGGACGTCACGGCGGCCGTGGCCGCGCCCTCGGCGCTGAACAACCCCACGTCGCCGCAGTCGCAGGCCACCGCGCCGATACCGCCCGTACCGCCCACGACGGTGTCGCCGGGGGCGACGCTCGGGAAGTGAGCGCGGGCCGAGGACGATGCGAGGGCCGCCCCCGACGGGGGCGGCCCTTCGCCGTATCAGCCGTGTCAGCCATGTCAGGCGTCTCAGCCGGCGCGGCGCTCCTCCTGGAAGACCTTGTCCAGGAACTGGTCGACGTTGTCGCGCATGCGCTCGAGCCGCTCCTCGAGCGAGAGGGACTCCTTGTACCGCATCGACATCAGCGGCACCTTCTTGCCGCGCACGTAGAGCGGGCAGGCCAGGTCCGCGCACATGTAGGCGCCGACCGTGTTGCCGTCGCGCCCGGAGGCGCCGACCTTGCGGGCGGCCAGCAGGGAGACGCCCGAGCCGGGGTGCCCGGTCAGGCACAGCGAGCACATGGTGGTCTTGGTGAAGCTGCGGGGACCGCCCTGCGGCACCCGCAGGGTCACGCCCACCAGCTCGCCGGCCCGCTCGGCGACGAGGTAGCCGCGGTCCGGCGCGCCCGGGTCCCGCCAGCCGAGGAAGTCCAGGTCGGCCCAGGGCAGCTCGGCGAGGCCGCGGGGCAGGCTGATCCGGCGGGCCTCGCCCTTCGAGCAGTTGACGAAGGAGGCGCGTATGTCGTCGTCGGCGAGTGGTTCCATGCGCCGGAAATTAACAGCGTCGACCGGCCGGCGTCGCGTGATTTTTCGCGACTTTCCGGCCCGCCCGCCGACCCCGGCCGTTTCCCGCCGTTCCCCGCCTATTGACGCCCCCGCAGGCGGACGCATACGGTCCCCTTGACCAGTAGGAAACTTTCTTTACAGATCTTTGAGCGAGGGCGGGACACACAGCCATGGCCGGAACCGGAATCCCCGGGACGCCGCGCGTCCTGCGGGCCATGAACGACCGCTCCGCACTCGACCTGCTCGTCGACCACGGCCCCCTGACCCGCACCCGCCTCGGCGAGCTGACCGGCCTGTCCAAGCCCACCGCCTCCCAGCCTGTCTCTGTGTATAAGAGACAGGTCGGCAACGTCACCGGCCGCCCCGGGCCCAACGCCCAGCTGTACGAGGTGAATCCGGCCGTGGCGCACGTGGCCGCCCTCGCCGTCGACGAGCTGGGCATCACGGCGGCCGTCGCGGACATCACCGGCGCCGTCGTCGGCGAGCACCGGGTCGAGGCCGAGGCCATGGCCGAGCCGGTGCGGCACCGCACCGCGGAGCTCGTGGTCGAGGCCGTCGAGGGCGCGCTGGCCGCCGCCGGCCTCCACCAGGACGCCCTGCGCCGCACCGTCATCGGCACCCCCGGCGCCCTCGACCCGCGCACCGGGACCCTGCGCTACGCCCCGCACCTGCCCGGCTGGCACTCCCGCACCCTCCGCGACGACCTCGCCGCGCTCATCGGCACGCCCGTCGTCATCGAGAACGACGTCAACCTCGCCGCCGTCGCCGAGCGGCACTCCGGCGCCGCGCACGACACCGAGGACTACGTCCCTGTCTCTTAATGTGTATAAGAGACA
>KL569434.1:12976-19510 GCA_000715685.1 Streptomyces lilacinus | reverse complement strand
TCGGCGGGCGGCCGCTGCGCGGCGCGACCGGCGGCGCCGGCGAGATCGGCTACATGCCGCTGCCCGGCGCGCCCCTGGCCCGCGGCGGCGTCGAGGCCACCGCGGCCCCGGACGGCGGGGGCGGCTTCCAGCAGCTCGTGGGCTCGCCCACGGTGATCCGCCTCGCGCACGAGCACGGCATCGACGCCCGCACCGCGCCCGAGGCGCTGGAGCGGGCGGCGCGCACGCCCGGCGCGGGCGACGCGCTCCTCGCCGAGCTGGGCGAGCGCATCGCCACCGGGCTGGCCGCGGTCGTCGCCGTCGTCGACCCCGAGCTGGTGGTGCTCTCCGGCGAGGTCTGCCAGGCCGGCGGCGAGCGGCTGCGCGCCCTGGTGGAGGCCGGCCTCACCGGGCTGGCGCTGCCCCGGCCGCGACTGCGGCTGAGCACGGTCGAGGGCTCCCCCATCCTCATCGGCGCGCTGCGCACCGCCCTCACGGACGCCCGGAACACCGTCTTCGACACCGCCTGACCGCGTGGGCGGTACGGCGTGGGCGGTACGGCCTCGGCCGTACCGCCGTGGAAGCCCCGAGGATCCCGAGGAAGCCCCGAAGGAGTCGGCCATGCCCCGATTACGACAGCTGCCCGCCCTGCTCGCCGTCGCGGCGCTGCTCCTCGCCGGCCTGGCCGGCTGCGCCAACCCCCGTACCGGCAGCGCCGACGACGACCCGACGCGGCCCGTCACGCTCCGGCTCTGGCACGGATGGTCGGACAAGCGCGAGGTGGCGGCGGTCGACGCGGCGCTCGCGCGGTTCCGGAAGAAGTACCCGCACATCCGGGTGCGCACGACGGGAAACGTCGGTGACGCCACGGTCAACCAGGCGCTCCGCGCCGGCGGCGACGACGCCCCCGACGTCGTGGCGTCCTTCACCACCCACAACGTCGGGCAGTACTGCTCCTCGGGCATGTGGGCCGACCTCGATCCGTTCCTGCGGAAGTCGGGCATCGACAAGAACGCCGTCTTCCCCCGCGTCCTGCTCGACTACAGCGCCTACGAAGGCGTCCAGTGCGCCCTGCCGCTGCTGGCCGACGCGTACGGCATGTACTACAACAAGGACGCCTTCGAGGAGGCCGGTATCTCCCGGCCCCCGCGCACCATGTCCGAATTCAAGGACGCCGCCGTCCGGCTCACTCGGCGGGAGCGGGACGGCTCGTACCGGCGCGTGGGATTCATGCCCAACTTCCGGCTGTACGAGAACAGTCCGGACCGTCTCTTCGCGCAGTGGGGACCCCGGTACTTCGACGCCGACGGAAAGGCCCGGCTCTCCCGGGAGTCCGCCGCGCGGGAGTTCTTCGGCGTCCAGCGGGAGCTGATCGACGCGCTCGGCGGCTACGGTCCGCTGGAACGATTCCGCACCACCTTCGGCGACGAGATGTCCTCGCAGAACGCCTTCCTCACCGGAAAGCTCGCGATGCACCTCGACGGCGAATGGCGCGGCCCGATGCTCGCCGAGGCGGGGCCCGGATTCCGCTGGGGCACCGCGCCGCTGCCGGTCCCGGACGACCGGGCCGGCACGTACGGGCGCGGCTATCTCACCGGCACGGTCGTGGGGGTCGCCCACAGCAGCAGGCACCAGAACGCGGCGTGGGAACTGGTGAAGTTCCTGACGACCGACACCGATCAGGTGGTCGCCTTCGCGAACGCCCTCCACAACGTGCCCTCCACCAAGGCCGCGCTCGCCTCCCCCGCGCTCGACGTCGACCCCGCCTTCCGGACGTTCCTCGACATCGCCCGCGACCGGCACAGCGTCTCCATGCCGCCCTCGGTCAACGGCGGCATGTACATCGTCGCGCTGCAGGACTTCGCGTACGACGTGGAGGCGGGCCGGGTCCGGGACCTGGCCGCGGGGCTGCGCCGGCTCGACCGGCAGATCGACGCCGACACCCTCCAGTCCACCGGCTGACCTCCGGTCCGCCCTCTGACGTCCAGTCCGCCGCCCCCTGACGAAGGCCCTCGCCATGGCCCCCCTCGCCCCCGCTCCCGAGCTGCGCCGCAAGCACCTGCGCCGGCGGCTGCGCACCCTCGGCTTCCTCTCCCCCTGGCTGGTCGGCTTCACCGTCTTCTTCGGCTACCCGCTGATCGCCACCGTCTATTTCTCCTTCATGCACTACAACCAGATCCGCCCACCGACCTTCGTGGGCCTGCGGAACTGGACGTACGTGCTCGGGCAGATGCCGCTGTTCGGGCCCGCGCTGTGGAACACGCTGTGGCTGGTCGTGGTGATGGTGGCGCTGCGCGTGGCCTTCGGGCTCGGCATCGGCCTGCTGGTCACCAAGGTGAAGTCGGGCGCGGGCTTCTTCCGCACCGCCTTCTACCTGCCCTACCTCGCGCCGCCCGTGGCCGCGACCGTCGCCTTCGTCTTCCTCCTCAACCCGGGCACGGGCCCGGTGGACGGCATCCTGTCGCGGCTCGGCCTGCCCGCCCCCGGCTGGTTCAACGACCCGCACTGGGCCAAGCCGTCGCTGGTGCTGCTGTCGCTGTGGGGCATCGGCGACCTGATGGTCGTCTTCCTGGCCGCCCTGCTGGACGTGCCCAAGGAGCGGTACGAGGCCGCCGAGCTCGACGGCGCCGGGGCCCTGGCCCGCTTCCGCTACGTCACCTGGCCGGCGATCACCCCGATCGTGATGTTCGCGGTCGTGACGGGCGTCGTGCAGACCATGCAGTACTACACGCAGGCGCTCGTCGCCGGAAAGCTCGCCTCCGGCGTCGGCGTGGGCCCCGGCACGGTCGTCCAGCCCGGCTATCCGGACCACTCCACGCTCACCGTGCCCCAGCTCGTCTACTCGCTCGGCTTCCAGAACTTCAACACCGGTGCGGCGTGCGTGCTCTCGCTCGTGCTCTTCGTCATCGCCATGGCCGTCACCTCGCTGCTGATGCGCCGGCGCGCCGGGCTGCTCTCGGCGGAGGACTGATTTCCGATGAGGAAAAGACCCGCCTCGAAGGCCGCTCTCCAGTGGATAGCCGTGCACACCACCGCCGTCGCGGCGGCGCTCTTCTTCACCCTGCCGTTCGTCTTCGTCTTCCTCACCTCCGTCATGAGCGACGAACAGGCGCTGAGCGGTGATCTGTGGCCGCACGAATGGGACTGGTCCAATTACGCGGCGGTGTTCCGCACCCCCGGATTCCTCGACTGGTGGCGGAATTCCCTGCTGTACGCCGGACTCGGCACGCTCTTCACCCTGTGCTCGTCCGTGCCGGTCGCCTACGCGCTGGCGAAGTTCCGCTTCCGTGGCCGCCGCACGGCGATGCTCCTCGTGATCGCCACGATGATGCTGCCGCCCCAGGTCGTCGTCATTCCGATGTATCTGGTGTGGGCGCAACAGCTGCACCTGGCGGGATCGCTGTGGCCACTGGTGATCCCGATGGCGTTCGGCGACGCGTACTCCATCTTCCTGCTGCGCCAGTTCCTGCTCACCATTCCCACCGAATACCTCGAGGCGGCCCGGCTCGACGGCTGCGGCGAACTGCGCGTCCTGCTGCGCGTCGTCGTCCCCATGGCCAGGCCCGGCATCGCGGCCGTCGCGCTGTTTCAGTTCTTTTATTGCTGGAACGATTACTTCGGGCCGCAGATCTACACCGCCCAGAATCCGGGCGCGTGGACGCTGAGCTACGGCCTGGAGTCCTTCAAGAGCGCCCACAGCGTCGACTGGAACCTCACCATGGCGGCCACGCTGCTCGTCATGGCGCCGGTCGTCCTCGTTTTCTTCCTCGCCCAGAAGGCCTTCGTCGAAGGCGTCACACTGACAGGAGTCAAGGGTTGAAGCTCGCAGTAGTGGGTGGCGGCTCCACGTACACCCCCGAACTCGTCGACGGCTTCGCGCGGCTGCGGGACGTCCTGCCCGTCGAGGAGCTCGTCCTCGTCGACCCGGCCGCCGAGCGGCTCGAGGTGGTCGGCGGGCTCGCCCGGCGGATCCTCGCAGCCCAGGGCCACCCCGGCCGGGTCACCTGGACCGCCGACCTCGACGCGGGCGTGGACGGCGCGGACGCCGTCCTCCTCCAGCTGCGCGTGGGCGGGCAGGCGGCCCGCGAGCGGGACGAGACCTGGCCGCTGGAGTGCGGCTGCGTCGGGCAGGAGACCACGGGCGCCGGCGGCCTCGCCAAGGCGCTGCGCACGGTCCCGGTGGTGCTCGACATCGCCGAGCGCGTGCGCCGCCGCAACCCCTCCGCCTGGCTCGTGGACTTCACCAACCCCGTCGGCATCGTCACCCGCGCCCTGCTGACCGCCGGGCACCGCGCGGTCGGGCTGTGCAACGTGGCCATCGGCTTCCAGCGGAAGTTCGCGGCGCTGCTCGGCGTCGCGCCGCACGAGGTGGCGCTGGAGCACGTGGGCCTGAACCACCTGACGTGGGAGCGGTCCGTGCGCGTCGGCGGCCGCGACGTCCTGCCCGACCTGCTCGCCGAGCACGGCGACGCCGTCGCCGCCGACGTGCGCATGCCGCGCGCCCTGCTGGACCGGCTGGGCGTGGTGCCCTCCTACTACCTGCGCTACTTCTACCAGCACGACGAGGTCGTCCGTGAGCTGCGCGGGAAGCGCTCGCGCGCGGCCGAGGTCGCGGAGATGGAGCGCCGGCTGCTGGAGATGTACGCCCACCCGGGGCTGACCGAGAAGCCGGAGCTGCTCGCCCGGCGCGGCGGGGCCTTCTACTCCGAGGCCGCCGTCGCGCTGACGGCCTCGCTGCTCGGCGCCGGCACCGGCGGGGTCCAGGACGTCCAGGTGGTCAACACCCTCAACAACGGTGCCCTGCCCTTCCTGCCCGACGACGCGGTCGTCGAGGTGCCCGCGACGGTGGACACCGGCGGCGCGCACCCCCTGCCCGTACGCCCCCTCGAGCCGCTGTACGCGGGGCTGGTGGCGGCCGTGACGGCGTACGAGCACCTCGCGCTGGAGGCCGCGCTGCGGGGCGGGCGCGACCGGGTGTTCCGGGCGCTGCTGGCCCATCCGTTGATCGGCCAGGTCGACCGGGCGGAGAAGCTGACCGACGCCCTCGTCGCGCACAACCGGGAGCACCTCGCGTGGACCTGAGCGGTGCGCTGCTCGCCGTCGACGCGGGCAACAGCAAGACCGACGTGGCGCTGGTGGGCGCCTGCGGCACGGTGCTGGGCGCGGCGCGCGGCGGGGGTTTCCAGCCGCACGTCGTCGGTCCCGCGCGGGCGGTGGAGGAGCTGGCGGCCGTCGTCGTGGCGGCGGCGCGGCAGGCGGGGCTGTCCGACGCCCCGCGCGTGGAGCACGTGCGGGCGTGCCTGGCCAACGCCGACCTGCCCGTGGAGGAGGAGCAGTTGGCAGCGGAGATCGCCGCCTACGCCTGGGGTCGTACGGTCACGGTCGCCAACGACACCTTCGCCCTGCTGCGCGCCGGGCTGGCCGACCGGGGGGAGCCGGCCGGGGTCGCCGTGGTGTGCGGCGCGGGCATCAACTGCTCGGGGGTGGCGCCCGGGGGCCGCGTCGCGCGGTTCGCCGCCGTCGGCCGGATCTCCGGCGACTGGGGCGGCGGCGGGGACCTGGCCGAGGAGGCGCTGTGGTGCGCGGCGCGGGCGGCCGACGGCCGCGGCGAGCCCACCGCCCTCGCGCGGGACCTGCCCGCCCACTTCGCCCTCGCGGGCATGGCCGAGCTGATCGAGGCCCTGCACCTGGGGCACATCCCGCGGGCCCGGCGGCACGAACTGGTGCCGGTGCTCTTCGCCGCGGCGGCCGCCGGGGACGCGGTCGCCCGGGCACTGGTGGCCCGGCAGGCGGACGAGGTCGTCGCGATGGCGGTGGCCGCGCTGACCCGGCTGGAACTGCTCGACGCCGCGGTGCCGGTGGTGCTCGGCGGCGGCGTCCTCGCCGCCCGACACCCCCTGCTGCACGACCGGCTCGTGGCGCGACTGGCCGCCCGCGCCCCGAGGGCCGCGCCCAGGGTCGTAACGGCGCCGCCGGTGCTGGGCGCCGCGCTGCTGGCGCTCGACCACGTCGCCGCGCCGGCGGCGGCGTACGCGCGGCTGCGCGGGCACTTCGCGTAATCACGGGCGCTTCGCGCAGCCGCAGAACGTCCTGATCCGCACCGTGTGATCGGTCCCGCGTGGCCTGATCACACGGTGCAGTGTTCTGTTCACGTCACGTTTACATCGTGAGAGGCGTCACCTGACGCGGCCACCCGCCGAAAATCCTTCGCTCAAGATCATCAACGGTGGACGAACTTCCTGACACCGGCGTCAATAACGGGACGCGCCAGAAATTCCTCCCTCTGCGCTGGTTGACCTTTCATATACCCCATGTCCGTATTCGGGCCAACCATTTCCCAGCCCCTTCGCGGCCGTGCAAACATCCGGCAACGCACGGATTGATCACGAAATACCGCAAAGAAGCGCCGTAACCGGCCCAGTTGGGGCCCTACGTGCATTCGTGACATCCCTTGCTCCCGACCGTCGAGATCCCGAGGGGGGATACACGTATGTCGAACACCATCAACCGCCGTCTCGTCCTGCGCGGCGCCGCGGCTGTCTCTTATACACATCT
>KL569434.1:11005-12674 GCA_000715685.1 Streptomyces lilacinus | reverse complement strand
CGGCCGTCATGGCCGCCGCCCGGCCGGCCGCGTCGCCCATGGACCACTCCGCCATGGACCACGCCGGCATGGACCACTCCGGCCACGGGTCCCACGGCCCGCAGCCCTTCGACGAGGTCTACCAGGGCCGCCGCATAGTCGGCCGGGCCGTCACCAGCGGCCACGAGGCCCACCACGGCGGCTTCGCCGTCACGATCGACGGCAAGGAACTGCACGTCATGCAGAACGCCGACGGCACCTGGATCAGCGTGGTCAACCACTACCAGACCTTCGCCGAGCCGCTGTCGCTCACCCGCGCCGCCGTCGACAAGCTCCGGGGCGCCGTGCTCGTCCCGATCGCCACCGCCTGACCCGGCCGCCTGCCCACCACCGGCCCCCCGAACCGAGAGGACGTACCACCCCCATGGCAGTGCGCAAGAACCAGGCGAACCTGACGGCCACGGAGAAGCGCAGCTTCGTCAACGCCCTGCTGGCGCTCAAGAAGAGCGGCAAGTACGACGAGTTCGTGCGGACGCACAACGAGTTCATCATGAGCGACAGCGACACCAGCGACCGTGTCGGCCACCGTTCGCCGTCCTTCCTCCCCTGGCACCGCCGCTTCCTCATACAGTTCGAGCAGGAGCTGCAGCGAATCGATTCTTCGGTGACGCTGCCCTACTGGGACTGGACGGTCGACCGCACGACAAGCGCCTCCATATTCGGCGCCGATTTCCTCGGCGGCACCGGCCGCAGCCGCGACTCGCAGGTGACCACCGGCCCGTTCGCGTACTCCACCGGCCAGTGGAACATCAACGTCTCCGTCGACAACCGCCCCTTCCTCCAGCGCGAGCTGGGCGCGAGCGTGCGGCAGCTGCCCACGCGCGCCGAGGTGGACTCCGTCCTCGCCATGACCACCTACGACACGGCCCCCTGGAACAGCGCCTCCGACGGCTTCCGCAACAACCTCGAGGGCTGGCGCGGCGTCAACCTCCACAACCGCGTCCACGTGTGGATCGGCGGCCAGATGGCCACCGGTGTGTCCCCCAACGACCCGGTCTTCTGGCTGCACCACTGCTTCATCGACAAGCTGTGGGCCGACTGGCAGCGCCTGCACCCGACCTCCGGCTACCTGCCCACCGCCGGCACCGCCAACGTCGTGGACCTCAACGACACCATGCGGCCCTGGAACAACGTGACGCCGGCCGACATGCTCGACCACACGAAGTTCTACACCTACGCGTAATCCTCTTGCGCAGGCGAATCGCCCGAGGGGCGGCGGGCAACGGCCCGCCGCCCCTCGGCGTTCCCCCGCGCCCCGGCGGCCCGGGAACCGAACAAGCGCCCGCCGCGTGAAGGGGAGTGAACGGCCGACACGGACACCCCGGTGACGGTCCCGCTCCGCACAAGATCGATGCACAACCGGTGTGTTTGTCAGTCCCTGCGGCCATACTGCTGGCCGGGCACTCGTTCCTCCGCGCACCGGGGGGACGCGGGCCGCCGGCGACCGAGGGGGAGGTCACGTGTCACCAGCACAGCCGGACCCGGACACGCGGCGCACCGCGTGGCGGGAGGGCCTGGAGCGGGTCGGGGCCGCGGCCACGACCGAGCCGGGCAGACTGCGCGCCATCGGGGCGGTGCTGGCCGCGCTGCTGATCGTTTTCGGGGCGGTCACCGCCTGTCTCTTATACAC
>KL569434.1:9907-10741 GCA_000715685.1 Streptomyces lilacinus | reverse complement strand
CCAGCCGCTGAGCGCCGACGCCGCGGACATCTACCGCTCGCTGGCCGACGCCGACACCACCGCCGCGGGCGGCTTCCTCGCCGGCGGCCAGGAGCCGCGGGCGGTCCGCCAGCGGTACGAGAAGGACATCGCGGTCGCCTCCGAGCTGCTCGTGCGGGCCGCCGCCAACACCGACGCGTCCGACCCCGCGCGCGAGCGCATCGCCCGGATCAACGAGGAACTCCCCGTCTACACCGGCCTCGTGGAGTCCGCCCGCGCCGCGGGCCGGCAGGGCCTCCCGCTGGGCGGCGCCTATCTGCGCTACGCCAGCGACCGGATGCGCGAGGAGCTGCTGCCGGCCGCCCGCGCGCTGTACGAGACCGAGACCGGACGGCTCGGCTCCGACTATGCCGACGCCAAGACCTGGCCCTGGGCCGCGCTGGCCACGGGCGTCCTCGCCCTCGGCGCGCTCGGCTGGGCCCAGCGCCGCGAGTTCCTGCGCACCAACCGCGTCTTCAGCCACGGCCTGCTGGCCGCGACCGGCGCCGCCGGCGTGGTGCTGCTGTGGCTGGTCGCCGGGCAGGCCCTGGCCCGTACGGAGCTGACGGACTCCTACGAGCACGGGGCGCGGTCGCTGCAGGTCCTCACCGAGGCCCGCATCGCCTCGCTGCAGGCCCGCGGCGACGAGAGCCTGACCCTCGTGGCCCGCGGCGCCGTGCTCACCCCGACCGGCGACGACGCCTACGAGACGAGCTACCGCGCGGACATGCGCAAGCTCGTCGGCGGCGAGCTCTCCCTCGCCGGCGACCCGGCCCCCGAGAGCCTGCTGGGCCGGGCCCGGGCGCTGGCGGACGG
>KL569434.1:9307-9637 GCA_000715685.1 Streptomyces lilacinus | reverse complement strand
CGGCACGGCGAGGCCCGCACGGCCGACGAGGGCGGCTACTACGAGCAGGCGCTGCCGAAGGTGATCGGCGAGAAGGACAGCACCGGCGCGTCCTTCGACCGCGTGGACACCCAGCTGCGGTACGCCCTCGCGCACGAGCAGGAGGACTTCCGGCGGGCGGCCGACGACGGGCGCGGCGCGTTCGCGGGACTGGCGGTCGGCGCCGCGGTGCTGGCCGTGCTGGGCGCGACGGGCGCCGTGCTCGGCATCGGCCGCAGGCTCTCGGAGTACCGGTGACAGGGGGAGGCGGGGACATGAGCGCACGACCGGGCGCCCGGGGCTGGGCGGCGG
>KL569434.1:8187-9011 GCA_000715685.1 Streptomyces lilacinus | reverse complement strand
GCGCGCTGGCCGCGGCGGCGGCCGTCGCGCTGCCGGGGCCCGCGCCGGCCGGGCCCACGGACCGGACGCCCACGGACCGGACCCTCTCGGGTCGCGCGCCCGCGCGGACGGACCTCGTCCGGGCACCCGCGAAGTGCGTCGCGCCCGAGGCGAGCCTGCGCCCTTCGACCGCCGACGGGCCGGCCGTGCGCCGCATCAAGGAGCGCGGCCGTCTCATCGCCGGCGTCGACCAGAACAGCTACCGCTGGGGCTACCGCGACCCGGCCACCCGGGAGCTCGGCGGCTTCGACATCGACCTCGTCCACGCCGTCGCCAAGGCCCTCCTCGGCGACCCCGACAAGGTCACCTTTCTGACGATCCCCACGAACCAGCGCATACCCGCCCTGCAAAAGGGCAAGGTGGACATCATCGCGCGCACGATGACCGTCAACTGCGACCGGATCAAGCAAGTCGCCTTCTCCACGGCCTACTTCGAGGCCGGGCAGCAGGTGCTGGCCCCCAAGGGCTCACCGGTCACGGCGTTCGACGACTCGTTGAGGGGGAGGAAGGTCTGTACCGCCAAGGGATCCACGGGCGAGAGCGAGCTGAGGAACGAGTCGCACGGCGCCGCCGTCCTGACCGTGCCCAACCAGCTCGACTGCCTGGTGCGGCTGCAGCTCGGCCAGGTCGACGCGGTGGTCACCGACAGCGCCCTGGCCGCCGGACAGGCGGCCCAGGACCCGTCCGTGCGACTGGTCGGCAAACCGTTCACCACCGAGTCCTACGGCGTGGCGATGAACCTCGCGGACGAAGACCTGGTACGCCGGGTCAACGCAGTACTGGAG
>KL569434.1:7098-7883 GCA_000715685.1 Streptomyces lilacinus | reverse complement strand
GACCTCAAGGGCATCACCGCCCCGCCGGAGCCGAAGTACAGGGACTGACGCCCGACCGCGCGGCGGCGGGCACGGGAAGAGTCACAGGAGAGGAGATCGATGGCGGTCGCGGGGCCCACCGGGCCGGCCTTGAGCCGCGAGGAGGTGGACCGTGCGCTGGCGAGGCTCGGCGCGGAGCACGAGGCCGTCGAGTCCTCGCTGCTCGCCCTGCAGGACCACGCCGGCCGCAGGCTCCTGGAGGGGGCACGGCTGAGCGGCACCACCCGGAGCCGGTGGGCGGCCACCGAGCAGCTCATCACCCAGCTGTGGGTGTACTTCGACGCCTACACCGACGCCCTGGAGGCGGCCCGTGAGCTGCGGGCCCGTCGCCGCTGGCCCACCCAGGGCGAGCTGTCCGAGATCAGCGACCTGCTGCGCGGCACCGCCATCACGCTGCCCGCCGGGCCGCCGGAGGCCACCGCCCTCGTGCCGGGGGTGCCGGCCCGGCTGAGCGAGCGGCTGAGCCTGGAGGAGCTCGTCGACCGGATGAACGACTGGTACGGCCGGGCCCTGGAGGTGGTCGTCGCCGCGGACGCCGTCTGGTCCGCGCTGCCCGCCCGGATCGACCTGCTCGCCGCCGAGCTCCAGCGCACCCGGGCCCTCGCCCACTCGGTGGGCGTCCGCCCCGGCGAGCACCCCGCGGGCGACGACCTCGAGCGGATCACCGCGGAGCTGGCCGCCCTGCGGTCCGAGGTGATATCGGATCCGCTCGTCTTCTGGACCCCCGCCGGCCAGGGCCCCGGGCC
>KL569434.1:4485-6789 GCA_000715685.1 Streptomyces lilacinus | reverse complement strand
CCCCGACACCGGCCGCTACGACCGCGCCGAGCGTGCCCTGGAGGACGTCCGCCGGGAGGTCGAGGCGGTCCTGGACGTCCGTCAGGACGCCGAGCACCGGCTGATGCGCGTGCGCGACGTGCTCTCGCGCGCCGACCGCACCCTCGGCGAGGCCCGGCAGGCGCGCACCGAGGTCCTCTCCAAGATCGCCGCGTACGAGGTGCCGGCGGTCTCCGGCCCGCCGACCGCCCTCTACGAGCAGCTGGGCACGGCGGCCGAGCTGCGCAGACGCGCCGCGTGGCACCGGCTCTCCCCGCTCCTGGAGAGCCTGGAGCGCAGCGCCGAGGAGGAGCTGCTGCGCGCCCGCGAGCAGCTGACGGCGGTGACCGCGCCGCTGGCCGTCCGCGCCGAACTGCGCGGCCGCCTCGACGCGTACAAGGCGAAGGCGGCCCGCCTCGGCCTCGCGGAGGACGTCTTCGTCGCCGAGCGGTACGACGCGGCGCGGCGCATGCTGTGGAGCGCGCCCTGCGACCTCGTCGCCGCCGAGCAGGCCGTCCTGCGCTACCAGCACGCCGTGGCGGAGGCGTCGGCCCCGCCGGGCCGGTCCGCCGTCACGGGGACGACCGCCGACCGCAGGGGGGAACGATGACCGGCAGCGGATGCCAGCGGCCCGACTGCCCCGGCACGTACGAGGACGTCGGGGCCGGCGAGCTGTACTGCGACACGTGCGGTCTCGCCCCGGTCGTCGCGCCGGGCGGGCAGCTCTCCTCGCCGCCCACCGGGGTGACGCGCGGCCGGGGCGGCGCGTCGTCGGGGCAGTCGTCGCAGTCTTCGGGATCCTCGGGGCGGTCGTCGTCGCAGTCGGGCCGCTCGTCGGGATCGGCGCGCTCGTCCTCGTCCCGGCGTTCGGTCTCGGGCCGGCTCTCGCGGTCGCTCGCGAACGCCGAGGGCTCGGAGGCCACCGCGGCCCGTTCGGTGTCGGTGCGCAGCCGGCAGTCCGCCGAGGCCTCGTCCGGCCGCGGCAAGTTGGGCGCGGGCCTGGTCACCATGCCGGGCATGCCCCGCCCCGACCCGCGGACGGCGGTGCTGGAGCGGCCCGAGGTGCCCGAGCGCAAGCGGTTCTGCAGCAGGAGCGACTGCGGGGCGCCCGTGGGTCGTTCGCGCGGCGACCGGCCCGGCCGCACCGAGGGGTTCTGCACCAAGTGCGGCCACCCCTATTCGTTCGTGCCGAAGCTCCACCCGGGCGACGTGGTGCGCGGGCAGTACGAGGTGGCGGGCTGCCTCGCGCACGGCGGGCTCGGCTGGATCTACCTGGCCATCGACCGTGCCGTCGCCGACCGCTGGGTCGTCCTCAAGGGCCTGCTCGACACGGGTGACGAGGACGCGCTGGCCGCCGCCGTCGCCGAGCGGCGCTTCCTCGCCGAGATCGAGCACTCCAACATCGTCCGCATCTACAACTTCGTCGAGCACCTCGACCAGCGCACCGGCAGCCTCGACGGCTACATCGTCATGGAGTACGTCGGCGGCAAGTCGCTCAAGGAGATCGCCAACGAGCGCCGCCGGCCCGACGGGCGGCGCGACCCGGTTCCCGTCGAGCAGGCCTGCGCCTACGGCATCGAGGCGCTGGAGGCCCTCGCCCACCTGCACAGCCGCAACCTGCTCTACTGCGACTTCAAGGTGGACAACGCCATTCAGCAGCAGGACCAGCTCAAACTGATCGACATGGGCGCGGTCCGGCGGATGGACGACCACGACAGCCCGATCTACGGCACGGTCGGCTACCAGGCTCCCGAGGTCGCCGAGGTGGGCCCGTCCGTGGCGTCCGACCTCTACACCGTGGCGCGCACCCTCGCGGTGCTCACCTTCGACTTCCAGGGCTACACGAACGTCTTCGCGGACCGCCTGCCCGACCCGGAGAACATCGAGGTCTTCACCCGCTACGAGTCCTTCTACCGGCTGCTCGTGCGGGCCACCGACCCCGACCCGGCACGGCGGTTCGCCTCGGCCGGCGAGATGGCCGATCAGCTGACGGGCGTGCTGCGGGAGATCGTGGCGCTGCAGACGGGCACGCCGCGGCCCGCGCTGTCGGCGCTCTTCGGCCCGGAGCCGCGGGTGGTGGACACCCGGCTCTTCGCCGACCGGACCGGCGACGTCTCGGAGCTGGGCGCGCGCGTACGACCGCGCCGGGCGGGCGGCCCGGCGACGCCCGCGCCCTCCGGATCCGTACCCGCCGCGACCGGCCTCTCCGCCGCCCTGATCCCCCTCGACGGCCGGGCCGCCGCGCTCACCTCTGTCTCTTATACACATCTCTGAGCGGGCTGGCAA
>KL569434.1:3308-4285 GCA_000715685.1 Streptomyces lilacinus | reverse complement strand
GTGTATAAGAGACAGGGGCGACTCGCACGAGCTGCGGCTGCGCCGGGTCCGCACCCAGCTCGAGCTCGGCGAGGACGGCCCGGCGGGCCAGGCCATCGCCGCCCTGGAGGCCGCGCGGCCCGACGACTGGCGCACCGTCTGGCACCGCGGCGTGCACGCGCTCGCCACCGGCGACCACGAGACGGCGGCGCTGTCCTTCGACGCCGTCTACGACGCGTTCCCGGGCGAGCCCGCGCCGAAGCTGGCCCTCGGCGTCTGCGCGGAGCTGCTGGGGCAGCTCGACAACGCCGCCGAGTACTACCGCCTGGTGTGGGCGACCGACCCGAGCTTCGTCGGCGCCGCCTTCGCCCTGGCCCGGGTGCGGCTGGCCGCCGGGGACGGCGAGGGCGCGGTGCGGGCGCTGGAGTCCGTGCCGGAGGCGTCCATCCACTACACGGCGGCGCGTGTCGCGGCGGTCCGCGCCCGGCTGCGCCGGCGCCCGGCGCGCGAGGCGCTGCCGGACGACCTCGTGGCCGCCGCCGCGCAGGTCGAGCGGCTCGCGGAGTTCGGGCTGGACGCGGTGCGCCGCGAGCGGCTGGCGACGGAGGTGCTGGGCACCGCGCTGGACCGGGTGCTGGCGGGCGGTCCGGGCGCGCCGCCCGGCGAGCTGCTGGGCAGCCCGACGGACGAGCGGGGCCTGCGGTTCGGGCTGGAGCGCTCGTACCGCGTGCTCGCCCGGCTCGCCCAGCGCGGTGAGGAACGGATCGAACTGGTGGAGCGGGCCAACCGTTACCGCCCCAGGACATGGGTGTGATCGATGTCGCAACTGCCCCCACAGCTGACGGCGTGCCCCGTCTGTCACGAACCGCTGGACCCCGCCGACAACTTCTGCGGGGGCTGCGGCGCGGACCTCTCGGCGGTGCCGCCCGGGCCCGGCGGGGCGCCGGCCGGCGGCCGGCGACAGCCGGACGCGCCCGCGGCACGGGAGGCCCAGGACT
>KL569434.1:2804-3099 GCA_000715685.1 Streptomyces lilacinus | reverse complement strand
CCCGCAGCCGGCGCACGGCGCGGGCGCCGTCGGGCCCTGTGCGGCCTGCCGGTCGGGCATGATCGACAACGACGGGTACTGCGAACACTGCGGGCATGCACAGCCGCGCGAACGGGATCACATGGAGCACGAGTCGGCAGGCGTCGCGGCGGTCAGCGACCGCGGCCTGCGCCATCACCGCAACGAGGACGCGTACGCCGTGTCCACCACCGACCTCTCCGGCGGCCGGCCGGCCGTCGTCGCGGTCGTCAGCGACGGCGTGTCCTCCGCGGCCCGCCCCGACGAGGCGTCGGCC
>KL569434.1:2332-2543 GCA_000715685.1 Streptomyces lilacinus | reverse complement strand
CGTCCTGGTGGCGGCCCTGGAGGCGGGCACGCCGCCCCGGGAGGCCACCCACGACGCGATCGTGCGGGCCGCCGAGGCCGTCGTGGACCTGGCCGCGCCCGCCCACGAGGCGCGCGAGCACGAGCACTACCGCCAGGAGAACGCCCCGGCCTGCACCATCGTCAGCGCGGTCGTCACCGGTGACCTGCTGACCGTCGGCTGGGTCGGCGAC
>KL569434.1:0-2019 GCA_000715685.1 Streptomyces lilacinus | reverse complement strand
CCGCGTCTACTGGGTGCCGGACGACCGCTCGACGCAGCCCGCCCGACTGACCGAGGACGACTCCTGGGCCGCCCAGATGGTGGCCGCGGGCCTGATGTCGGAGACCGAGGCCTACGCCGACGAGCGCGCCCACGCCATCACCGGCTGGCTCGGCGCCGATGCCTACGAGGTCGTACCGCACACCGCCTCGTACCACCCGGACCGACCCGGCGTGGTGATCGTCTGCACCGACGGCCTGTGGAACTACGCCGAGTCGGCCGAGCACATGGCGGCCGTCGTGCCGGCCGACGCCCGTTCCCGGCCGCTGGAGTGCGCACGCCTTCTGTTGGCGCACGCCCTGGAGGGCGGGGGCCACGACAACGTAACAGTGGCGGTGCTGCCGTTCCCGGCCCGGCCGGAAGGGGCAGGATCGGCCTGACGGCCAACAGCGTCCACGGGGGGATCCACACGCCGGTGCCGGCCTTCGCGCACCGCGCCGCTGTCCGCCCCGCCGCGCGCCCGTGTCGACCACGTGGAGTACGTACGAAGGAGCGGATCAGATGGCCAGTTTCGGCAAACCGAACGTGCCGCGGTTCTCCGTCGACGTGTACCAGAACGTCAACCTCCCCGAGGGGGGCCGCGAGGTCAACGCGATCGTGACGGTCACCGCGACCGGCACGGACGGCGCCGTGGAGCCCACCGTGCCGTCCGCGTCGCCCGGGTCGGTGTCCTTCGGGGGCGGCGGCCCGGACGCGGCCGTCGTGCTGATGGTCGACTGCTCGGGCTCGATGGACTATCCGCCGGCCAAGATGCGCAGCGCCCGCGAGGCCACGGCGGCCGCCGTGGACGCCCTGCGCGACGGCGTGGCGTTCGCCGTCGTCGCCGGCACCCACCAGGCCCGCGAGGTCTATCCGGCCGGTGGGCGGCTCGCGGTCGCCGACGCCACGACCCGCGGGCAGGCCAAGGAGGCGCTGCGCAAGCTCGGTCCGGGCGGCGGCACGGCCATCGGCACCTGGCTGCGGCTGGCCGACCGGCTGCTGTCCTCCTCCGACGCGGCGATACGCCACGGCATCCTGCTGACCGACGGCCGCAACGAGCACGAGGAGCCGGAGGCGCTGCGGGCGTCGCTGGACGCGTGCGCCGGACGCTTCACCTGTGACGCGCGGGGCGTGGGCACGGACTGGGAGGTCAAGGAGGTCAGGGGCATAGCCTCCGCCCTGCTGGGCAGCGCCGACATCGTCGCCGACCCGGCCGGGCTGGCCGCGGACTTCACGCACATGATGGAGGCCGTGATGGGCAAGGAGGTGGGGGACGTCGCCCTGCGGCTGTGGACCCCGCAGGGCGCCGAGGTCCTCTTCGTCAAGCAGGTCGCGCCCACGGTCGAGGAGCTGACGGACCGCCGGCAGGAGGCGGGGCCGCGCGCGGGCGACTATCCGACGGGCGCCTGGGGCGACGAGGCGCGCGACTACCACGTGTGCGTACGGGTGCCGAGCGCCCGCGTCGGGCAGGAGATGCTCGCCGCCCGGGCCTCGCTCGTACTGCCGACGCCGGACGGCTCGCCGCCGCAGGTGCTCGCCCAGGGGCTGGTCCGGGCGGTGTGGACGGACGACCTCGAGGCCTCGACCGCCATCAACCCGCAGGTAGCCCACTACACCGGCCAGGCCGAGCTGGCCCACGCCATCCAGCAGGGCCTGGAGCTGCGCAAGGCGGGCGACGTCGACGGGGCGACGGCCAGGCTCGGTCGGGCCGTGCAGCTGGCCAGCCGCTCCGGCCACGAGGACACCGCGAAGCTGCTGGCGAAGGTGGTGGACGTCGTCGACGCGGCGAACGGTACTGTGCGGCTCAAGGCGAAGGTCTCCGAGGAAGCGGAAATGACGCTCGAGACCCGCTCCACCAAGACGGTTCGCGTCAAGAAGTGATGTCAGAGGGGGAATCGACCGACATGCCGACCTGCCCGAACGGCCACCCTTCCGGGGCCGAAGACTGGTGCGAGGTGTGCGGCCACCGGATGTCGGGGGCCGGGGCCCCGCCCGCCGCCGG
>KL569433.1:93649-98321 GCA_000715685.1 Streptomyces lilacinus | reverse complement strand
GCTGGGGAAGAACCCACTGGACACGACCTGGCGTTGGCCCCCGGGCGTAATGTGGTGTGAGGGTTGAACTCTCCCGACGGGCGGGGCGATGACAGCGACACTCGGGGACCGGCTGGCCGAACTGCGCGTGCGCCGTGGGCTCACCCAGGAGGGGCTCGCCGAGAAGGCCCGGCTCAGCGTGGACACGGTGCGCAAGCTGGAGCAGAACCAGCGGTTCACGGCGAGGATGAGCACCCTCAACCACCTTGCCCGCGCCCTCGACGTCGAGACGTCGGCCCTGCTCGGACAGCCTGTCGTCCTGGAGTCGGCGGGCAGCGCCGAACCGCCGAGCATCCTCGCGCTGCGACAGGCCGTGACGCCGCTGTCCGGCTTTCCGGGCCTCGGCCCGGTCGGGTGGGCCGGCGCGGAGGAGGACGTACCACCTCCGACCGTCGCCGAGTTGAGACAGAGCATCCGCAGCACGGAAGGCGTTCGCCGCCGGGGCGAGCTGACGAAGATCACCGCGTTGCTGCCCACGCTCCTCGCCGATGCCCGCGCGGCAGTCCGGGCGTACGAGGGGGAGGAGCGCGCGGCGTCGTACGCAGTGCTCGCCGAGGCGTATCAGGTGGCCGCCACCACGCTGACCGCCTTCGGCAAGGAGGACGTGGCGTACACCGCCCTCGAACGGTCCATGGAGGCGGCGGCACGGTCCGACGACCCCCACCTCGAGACGATCGGTGTGTCGACCCTGTCCTGGATCTTCACCAAACAAGGCCGCATAGCCGACGCCGAGCAGGTGGCTGTGCGCATGGCCGAGCGCATCGAGCCCGGTTTCCGGTCGGCCCCCCTGGAGCTCGCGCTCTGGGGCATCCTGCTCCTGCGCGGTGCGACGGCCGCGGTGCGAGCGGAACGCGGTGACGTCGCCGAGGACCTCCTGTCCCTCGCCGCCGCGGCAGCGGCCCGTATCGGCGTCGACCGCCTCGACTACGCCACTCCCTTCGGCCCCACCAACGCGGGAGTCGCGGCGGTCAACGCCTATGTGGACATGGGAAAGCCCGACAAGGCCCTGACGCACGCGCAACGCATCTCCGGCCTGGCCGACCTCCCCCCGACGTGGCGCGCCCGGCACTACCTCGACCGCGCCCAGGCGCACGCCGAGATGCACCGTGACCCCGAGGCGACGCGGGCCTTGCTGGCAGCGGAAAGCATCGCCCCGGAATGGATGCGCTACCACGCCTCGTCCCGACACCTGGTGGCGGAACTGCGCGGCCGGGAGCTCCGCCGCACCTCGCCGATCAAGGACCTTGCGCTCCGCCTGGAGATCGAGGGATAGGCGCCGTGGGGCGCCACGTCCTAGGCGCACAGGCGAGTAGTACGCCGTGCCCCTGGTACGGCGTCCGGCCGGGCCGCATGGTGTTCCCGCGATCACCGACAACGGAGAGGGAGTGCCACTGTGGAGAACACTGGCGAGCACGCGCGCACCGAGCTCAGGGCGAGGGTGCGGGAGACGAACGAGCGCAGCCGGAAGGGATGGGAGACGGCAGGGCTCCGCCCCAGGGTGTCCGCATCGCCGATCGGATGCGTCGAGTGCGTCGCGTTGGAGAACGCGCGGCGCGCGGCGGTCGCGGAGGGTGGCGAGAGGGCGATCGAAGACGCCACGATCGCCGTGCGCAGCCACTTCCGTGACGCCCATCTGCTGCCGACGAGGCGTTCGTGACGGGCCGCTGGGCAGGCACCGCCTACGCGGCTGGGCGGATGCCACGCTGCGGGCACAACGCGGGCTGGGTCGGCACCCGGGGTGAGGTTCGCTGCGTGGACTGTGGGACGCGGCGTTTCACGGAGTACGCCGCAGTGCGGCCGCCGGGATTGGCGGATGCGGTCACCTCGGCGGTCCGGGACGGGTGGACGGCGGCAGGTTCGGACCGGGCCGAATCACCGCGACGCCCACTGCCGCGCGCTCTCATGCTGAGGGGGCGCCGGGGACGGTCCCCGGTGAAGCCCAAGGGAGGGACCGCATGACGCGCACCCGCAAGCCGGCCATGGCCGCCGCCGCTGTCGGCGCCGTGTTCGCACCGGTCGTCGGCGCGAGCACGGCCCACGCCGCGGGCGTGCCCGACCCGGCGTCCGGCGCCGTCACGGCGTTCGGGCCGTGGACGAAGTACGCCACCTACAGCACCGAGGGCGAGTGCGGGAGGGTGGGCCACCACCTCGTGAACAGCGACCGGTACGCGGACTACACGTGCAGTCGCTCCCTGGCGGGCTGGGACCTGTGGGTGCGCCGCTGAGCGCGATCACGCCTCAGCCGTACAACCCCTCCGCGTACTTCGGCCCGTAGTAGCGCTCCAGCTCCTCGAGAGGGGCCTCGGGGAGCTCCAGGGCCTTCGCGATGCGGGCCCGGGACGGCATCGCGTCCGGGGTCCAGGTCTCCGGCTTCCACAGGGCGGAGCGCAGGAAGGCCTTGGAGCAGTGGAAGAAGACCTCTTCGATGTCGACGACGACCGCGAGTTGGGGGCGGTGGCCCTTCACGACGAGGTCGTCGAAGAAGGGCGCGTCGCGCACCAGGCGGGCCCGGCCGTTGATGCGCAGGGTGTCGCCGCGGCCGGGTATCAGGTAGAGGAGGCCGATGTGCGGGTTGCTGAGGATGTTGTGGAAGCCGTCGGCGCGGCGGTTGCCCGGGCGTTCGGGTACGACGACGGTCGTGTCGTCGAGGACGAGGGTGAAGCCGGGCGGGTCGCCCTTCGGTGAGACGTCGCACGTGCCGTCCGCGGCCGCCGTGGCCATCAGACAGAAGGGTGACCGCGCCAGCCACTGCCGGTCGGTCTCCTCGAGGCGCGTGCGGACCTTGTTCGCGGCGCGGGCGGTCGGCGGGCCGAGGAGCTCGGTCAGTTCCTCGTGCGACGTGATCTCTGCCGTAGTGGTTTCCATCGGTCCGTCCCCTCCCCGCGATGCGAAAATCGCTTGGACAGCGCGCTGCTTCTCTCGCAAGATCGCATGCATGACGAACCTCAGCAAGCGCGCGGAGCAGGCAGTGAGCATCGCCACCAGGGCGGGTCGGAGCCTGGGGCTGTGCGCGGACGAGCCGCGCGTGCTGCACGACGTCTTCAACGTGCTGGTGCACCTCGCGCCGGATCCCGTCGTGGTTCGCGTGCCGTCGCTCTCCCTCGCGTCCCTCGAGGAGCAGACGGCCAAGCAGCGCCACGAACTCGCCGTCGCGGGCTGGCTCGCCGACATCGGCGCCCCGATCGTGCGCCCCAGCCCGCTGGTGCCGCGCGAGCCCGTCGTGTGCGACGGCAGGTCGCTGACGTTCTGGGAGTTCGTCGAGGAGGAGAAGGCCGCCGACGACGTCGACATGATGGCGCGCTTCGTCGAACAGACCGGATGGGCCGCGCAGTTGCACGGCCTGCTGGCCGACTACCCGGGCGACCTGCCGGTCCTGGCCCCGTTGGTCCCCGGAATCGGGCAGCTCCTGCCCGAGTTGAAGAGGCACCCGGGTCCGCTCACGACGGCCGACCTCGACCGGGTCGAGCGCGAGTACGCCGCGCTCGAGACCCTCGTACGCGAGCTGCCCGCGCGCTTTCCCGCCGCCCGCCTGCAGGCGCTGCACGGCGACTCGCCGTCGTACAACGTCCTGCGCACCGCCGGCGGCCATCTCTTCAGCGACTTCGAGGACGCGACGGCCGGGCCCGTGGAGTGGGACCTGACCCTCGTCGGCCCCGAGGGCGTGGCGGCGTACGAGCGCGCGAGCGGCACGCGGGTCGACCGCGCGCTCCTGGACGTCATGGAGGGCGGGCGACTGCTCCAGGCGGTGTCGGCGCTGGCGTTCGTGCCGATGCTGCCGGAGATGGGGCCGATGCTCGAGCCCGTCGTCGAGCAGTGGCGCGCCCGCGCGCCGCTGACGGCGGACGCGGGGGCCTGACAGCTACGCCCCCGAAACGGCTTGGCGCTCCAGGAACCGTTCCAGCGCCTCCACCACCAGCGCGTGGTCCTCGGTCTGCGACAGGCCCGACACCGCGACCGCCCCGACCACGCCCGTCCCGCGCAGCCGCAGCGGGAACGCGCCGCCGTGCGCGGCGTAGCGGTCGGGGTCCAGGCGCGAGGCGTCCTCGAAGGTGCGGCCCTTGGCGCGGAAGCGCGCGCCGACGAGGTACGAGGACTCGGCGTAGCGCTCGACGACGCGGCACTTGCGGTCGACCCAGGCGTCGTTGTCGGCGGACGTGCCGGGCAGCGCGCAGTGGAAGAGGCGCTGCGCGCCGCGCCGTACGGTCACGGTCACCGCCGCGCCGCGGGAGCGGGCGAGGCCGACGAGCAGGGTGCCCAGCTCCCGCGCGTCGTCGTGGTCGAAGCGCTCGAGGACCAGGCGCTGTTCGTCGGCCTCGAGCCGGGCGACCTCGTCCGTCACCGCGCCTCCTCGAGCACGACCGTGCGGCCCTCGGCCGCCGAGAGCCGGGCCGCCTCGAGCACGCGCAGCGCCGCGGCCGCCTCGAGGGCCGTGACCGGGGGCCGGCCGCCCGTGCGCAGGGCCTCGGCGATCGCGGCGTAGTACGCGGGGTAGTCGCCCGGCAGGGTGCGCACCGGCTCGCCGCCGCCCGTCAGCGGGGACTCGCCCGCGCCGAGGCGGCCCCAGGCCGCCTCCGGTTCCACGCCCCACGGGATCGCGCCGTCCGGTCGCAGGCCCTCGCGGAGGGCGGCCTCC
>KL569433.1:92349-93376 GCA_000715685.1 Streptomyces lilacinus | reverse complement strand
GTGTATAAGAGACAGGGTCGAGGCCGTACTTGACGTAGCCGGCCGCGCTGCCGAGCACCCGGAAGCGGGGGCCGAGCTGCGCGGAGGTGGCGCTCATCCACAGGTGGGAGCGGACGCCGCCGGCGTGGCGGAGGGCGATGAACGTGTCGTCGTCGGCCTCGGCGCCCGCCCGCCGCACGTCGGACTCGGCGTAGACGGCGACGGCCGGGCCGAAGAGAGCGAGGGCCTGGTCGACGAGGTGGCTGCCCAGGTCGTAGAGGATGCCGCCGATCTCCGCGGGGTCGCCGGACTCGCGCCAGCCGCCCTTCGGGCGCGGCCGCCAGCGCTCGAAGCGGGACTCGAAGCGCTGGACGTCGCCGAGGGCGCCGTCGGCGACCAGCTTGGCGACGGTGCGGAAGTCGTTGTCCCAGCGCCGGTTCTGTCTCTTATACACATCGTGTATAAGAGACAGGACTCCGCCTCCGCGGCGGTCGCGGCGAGCGGCTTGTCGACGACCACGGGCAGTCCGGCCTCGAGGGCGGCGCGGGCGAGCGGGACGTGGGTGCGGTTGGGGGAGGCGATGACGACCAGGTCGAGCTCGTCCGGGCGGTCCAGCAGCGCCGCGGCCGTCCCGACCGTACGCACCCGGGGGTGCTCGGCGCGGGCCTGGCCCTGCCGCTCGGGGTCGCCGGTGACGACGGTGTCCAGGACGAGGCCGTCGGTGGCGGCGATCAGCGGGGCGTGGAAGACCGAGCCCGCGAGGCCGTAGCCGATGAGGCCGACGCGGAACGGGGCGTGCGGGGTGCCGGGGGTGTCGTCATCCATGGCCACCACTTTGGCAACAGTGTTGCGTAAGTGCAAACGGAGGGGAGAATGGGCCCGTGAACCATCGTGGAGCCAACCTCGCCGCCCTGCGCGACCACAACGCCGCCGTGGTCCTCGGCCTCCTGCGGGAGGCGGGGGAGCCGGGCGCGAGCCGCGCCGAGCTCGCCGCGGGCACGGGGCTGACCCCGCAGGCCGTCAGCAAGATCACGGCACGGCTGCGGGT
>KL569433.1:91635-92120 GCA_000715685.1 Streptomyces lilacinus | reverse complement strand
ACTGCGGGCCGCCGGCCTCGCCGCCGAGGCCGGGCGCCGGGCCTCCACGGGCGGCAAGCCCGCCGCGGCCCTGCGCCTGGTGCCGGGTGCCGCGCACGCCATCGGAGTGCACCTCGACCGCGACGCGGTCACCGCGACGCTGGTGGACCTCACCGGCGCCGTCGTCGCCGCCCGTACGGCACCCCTCGATCTGGGGGCCGGGGCGGCGGCGGTGCTCGAGGCGGTGACGGCGGAGGTGACGACACTGCGCGCCCACGCCCGAGCGTCCGGTCCAGGACTCGGCGTCGGCGTCGCCGCCCCCGGTCCCCTCGACCACCGCTCCGGCGTGCTGCACCGCGTCACCGGCTTCCCCCAGTGGGACGGTTTCCCCCTGCGCGACGCCCTCGCCGAGCGGCTCGGCCTGCCCGTCGTCCTGGACAAGGACACCAACGCCGCCGCCCTCGGCCTCCTCCGCCGCGCCCGCCCCGGTGCCTGTCTCTTATACA
>KL569433.1:90677-91437 GCA_000715685.1 Streptomyces lilacinus | reverse complement strand
TGCCGGCTCCTTCGCCTACCTCCACCTGGGCACCGGCCTGGGCGCCGGGCTCGTGCTCGGCGGCGACGTCCACCGCGGCGCCCGCACCGGCGCCGGGGAGTTCGGGCACCAGGTCCTCCAGCTCGACGGGTCCCCGTGCCCGTGCGGCGGCCGCGGCTGCCTCGAGGTCCTGTGCCTGCGCGCCGTCGCCGCCGGCGACACCGCCCGCGCCGCCCGCCTCCTCGGCACCGGCGCCGCCAACCTCGTACGGCTCCTGGACATCGACCGCGTCGTGCTCGGCGGCCGGACCGTGCTGCGCGACCCCGACGCGTACGTCCGCGGCGTCCGCGCCGAGCTGCCGGCCGGCATCCCCGTGGCCGTCGCCCCCGCCGGCGGGCGCACCGTCGTCGACGGCGCGGCCGAACTCGTGCTCGCGCCGGTCTTCGGTCATCCCGGCGGCCCGACCACCCGCGCGGATGAGACGACCATCCGCCCATCGGACGGGGTTTGACGGCCATTCGGGCGTACGGGCCCCGCCGCGCCCCCGCCGCCGCGGCCGCCGTGGGAGCTTCGGTGACGACCGGAGCCCCCACCCGCAAAGGTCCGCGATGTCCCCTGCGCTTCCCGCCCCGCCCCGCGTCCCCCTCCCGGTCCCCCTCCGGCGCGCTCTCCTCCTCGGCGCGGCCGTGCTCACGCTCGGCGCCGCCACCGGCGCGGCCCACCCGCCCGCCGACACCCCCCAGCAGCACTGCGGCGACCCGCGCGGCGCCCGCTTCCCCCT
>KL569433.1:88593-90397 GCA_000715685.1 Streptomyces lilacinus | reverse complement strand
CCGCCGCCTACGAGCGCGGCGGGGTGCCGCACACCTGGCGGCTGGAGC
Source organism: Streptomyces lilacinus (assembly GCA_000715685.1). Lineage (GTDB taxonomy): Bacteria > Actinomycetota > Actinomycetes > Streptomycetales > Streptomycetaceae > Streptomyces > Streptomyces lilacinus. Next base: position 90,349 of record KL569433.1, on the reverse strand, counting down.
TGCGCAACGCCACCGACGGCGAGTGCCGGGCCGTCCACCCCGTCGCCGTCCTCGCCGACCGCGGCCGCGTCCTCCGCCCCGGCCACTTCCACCTCGACTTCTACGACGCCGCCGGATCCCGCTGGCTGCCCGTGCGGTTCGAGCGGACCGAGGAGGCCGAGAACGTCGGGGTCCTCGGCGACGGCGACGCGGGCTCCGCCGACGACCCGGAGTTCCCCGGCTTCGCCGTGCCCGCCCACGGCACGGTCACCGTGCCGCTGCGCCTCGGCTTCTCCGGCGACGCCCCCGAGGGCCCGGTCACCGCCAACGTCACGGCGGTGCAGAAGCGCGGCGCCGACGGCGCGTGGGTGGGGGAGTCCGACGACTACACCTTCGCCGTGGGCCCCCGCACCGGCCGCGAGCCGGGCACCCCGCCCTCGCCGCCCGCCGCCTCCGTCCAGCCGTCGCCCGGCCTCGCCGGCCTCGCCGACACCGGTGACGCCCGCCGCCTCCTCGCCGTCGCGGCCGCCGCCGGCGCCCTGCTGCTGGCCGGGACGGCCTTCGTGTTCGGGGGCCGACGCCTGGGCCGGTGAGGCCGCCCGAGCGAGTGACTAGGCTGGGGGTCGCCGGGACGGCGCACGAGTGGCGCCGTTCCGGTGTCCCCGCCCGCGCACGGGCACAGCACGGCAGGAGGCCCGCAGTGGCAGAGCGCAAGCCGATCGAGTCCTGGCTCACCGACATGGACGGCGTCCTGATGCACGAGGGCATTCCGGTGCCCGGCGCCGACGTCTTCATCAGCCGCCTCCAGGAGTCCGGCAAGCCCTTCCTCGTCCTGACCAACAACTCGATCTACACCCCGCGCGACCTGCACGCGCGCCTGAAGCGGATCGGCCTCGACGTCCCCGTCCCCAACATCTGGACCTCCGCCCTGGCCACCGCCCAGTTCCTGGACGACCAGCGGCCCGGCGGCACCGCCTACGTCATCGGCGAGGCCGGCCTGACCACCGCCCTGCACGACATCGGGTACGTCCTCACCGACTCCGACCCCGACTACGTGGTCCTCGGCGAGACCCGCACGTACAGCTTCGAGGCGCTCACCAAGGCCATCCGACTGATCAACAACGGCGCCCGCTTCATCGCGACCAACCCCGACGAGACGGGCCCCTCCGCCGAGGGCGCCCTGCCCGCGACCGGCTCCGTCGCCGCGCTGATCACCAAGGCGACCGGCCGCGAGCCCTACTTCGTCGGCAAGCCCAACCCGCTGATGATGCGGGCCGGCCTCAACGCCATCGGCGCCCACTCCGAGAGCAGCGCCATGATCGGCGACCGGATGGACACGGACATCCTGGCCGGCCTCGAGGCGGGCATGGAGACCTTCCTGGTGCTCACCGGGCTCACCCGGGCCGAGGAGGTCGACCTCCACCCCTTCCGGCCCTCCCGGGTCGTCGACTCCATCGCGGACCTCGTCGAGCTGATCTGAGACCGATCCTCGTCCGGGACCGTGCGGGCCGATCGGCTGGGCCGATCACCGGATGGAGCAATACGGCTACGGAGCGGATGCGACCGGCGACATCGCCGGGTGAACCTCGGGAGTACCAGGAGGTTTCACCATGGACGCAGTCCGCTTCGCCCTCTGCGGGGCCGTGACGGCGGCACTCGCCGTCTGCGCAGGCCCCGCCCACGCCCTCGACGGCCCCCGCGCCAGGTCCGGAGCCGTTCAGCTCGCCCCCGTCACCGGCCTGCCCGGCGGCGAGGTGCGGCTGCGCGTCTCCGGCTG
>KL569433.1:81577-88338 GCA_000715685.1 Streptomyces lilacinus | reverse complement strand
GTCTCCGGCTGCGCCGGCGACCGCGGCACCGCCGCCTCGAAGGCCTTCGTCACCGACGCCAAGCTCGCCCGGGGCCCGGCCGGGCTGTTCGCCGAGGCCACCCTCCGCGAGTCCGTGCCGGCCGGCACCTACCCGGTCCGGGTCACGTGCGCGGGCACGGACGCCACCGCCGAGGGCCGGCTGACCGTCGTCAAGAACCCCCGCGACCTGCCCGACCCCCGCTTCGACAGCGCACCCCGCGACGCCGGCCCGGGCTACGACGCCGCCGGCCGCGACGGCCGGCCGGACGCGGGCGAGGGCACCGACCGCCGGGGCCACGACGAGTCCGCCGACCGGACCGGTCGCGGCTCGGAGTTCGGCGACCGCGACGCGTACGAGGAGGAGTACGGGGACTTCGCGGGCCGCGAGCCCGGCCGCCCGCACGCCTCCCCGGTCGCCCCCGTGCCCGCCGGAGGCGGCGGCAGCGCGCCCGCGGCCGAACCGCCCGACACCGCCGGGCTCGTCCTCGCGGGCACCACGGCCGCCATCGCCGGTGGGCTCATCTGGTACCGGCGGCGGACCAACGCCACGCAGCGCTGGTGACGCGGAGAGGCGGATCCGCTGCCATGACCGAAGAGCGCGCGAGCGGCACCGGCCGCCTCCTGACGGGGGTGGCCTGGGCCGCCCTGCTGGTGGCGCTGTGGCTGTGGGGCCGCGACATCACCGAGGTGCCCATGCCCTCCTCGCCCACCACCGGCGACGTCGCCGCCGTGGGCCGCCCGGCCGCCCCCGAGCTGCCCCCGCCGCACCCGCCGCTGCCGGGGGCCCGGCCGCAGGGCCTCGCCATCAAGGCCATGAACATCCGCGCCCCCGTCGAGGAGCGCGGCCTCAACGGCCTCGGCGCGGTCGACCCGCCCCCGTTCGACCGGCCCGGCGCCGTCTCCTGGTACCGCGACGGGCCCCGGCCCGGCGGCATCGGCGCCGCCGTCCTCGTCGGCCACCTCGACACCGACCGCGCCCCCGCGGTCTTCCACCGGCTCGGCGACCTCAGGCGCGGCGCGAAGGTCAGCGTCGCCCGCGCCGACGGCTCCATCGCCGAGTTCACCGTCGAGGACGTGGCCGTCTTCACCAAGGACCACTTCGACGCCGCCAAGGTCTACGGCCCCCGCGAGCGGGGCCGCGCCGAGCTGCGCCTGATCACCTGCGGCGGCTCCTACGACCGCGACCGGCACTCCTACGACGCCAACCTCGTCGTCTACGCCTACCTGACCGGTACGACCGAGCCGGCGACCGGTGCCGCCCCCGGTTCCGGCAGTTCCGGCCGGACGGTCTGAGTCCGGGGGCGCGCCGCCGCGAGCGGGCCCGACACGCCGTGCGACGTGCGGTCCCGGCCGCGTCGCCCAACAGGGCGACCGGTCACGTGTCGTGGCATGACTGCCCGCGGCCGTGGGCACGTCTGTGCCAGCATGGGGCAGGCACCTGACGGAAGTCACCTCCACAGGCAGTACACCCAAGGGGGAGTGGATGTACCGCAGTTACTCCGGCCGCACGCGCCGGAGCCGCAGGCCGGCGGCGTGGCGGGGAGCGGCGGCCGGGGTGCTCCTGCTGATCGCGGCCACGGGCTGCTCCTCGTCCTCCGACGAGACGCCGCAGAAGGACGCCGTCGCGTTCCAGCCCTCCCAGCTGCCCAAGGAACAGTCCCCCTTCTGGGTGAATCCGGACGGCCGGGCCGCCCGCGAGGCCGCTCGGCTCCGCAGGTCCGGCAAGGAGGACGACGCCGAGCTGATCCAGAAGATCGCGGGTCAGCCCGTCGCCGAGTGGGTCGGGGCCGACGACCCCGACGGCCAGACCCGCGGCTTCACCCAGGCCGCCGCCCACGCCGACCGCGACGCGCTGCTGGTGCTCTACAACATCCCCCACCGCGACTGCGGGCAGTACTCGCAGGGCGGCGCCGCCGACGGCGACGCCTACCGCGCCTGGCTGGACCGCGCGGTGAGCGGCATCGGCGACCGCAGGGCCACGGTGATCCTCGAGCCCGACGCGCTGCCGCACATGGAGGACGGCTGCACCCCGCGGCAGTTCCACGAGGAGCGGTACGCCCTGCTGAAGGAGGCCGTCGGCAAGCTCAAGGCGCTGCCGAGGACCAAGGTCTACCTGGACGCGGGCAACCCCAGCTGGGTGACGCCGGCCGACCGGATGGCCGAGCCGCTGCGGCGGGCGGGCATCGACCGGGCCGACGGCTTCGCCCTCAACGTCTCCAACTTCCAGACCACCAAGGACAGCAAGGACTACGGGCACCGGCTGTCCGCCCTGCTGGGCGGCAAGCACTTCGTCGTCGACACCAGCCGCAACGGCAACGGCCCGCTGTCCGGCGCCGACCACGAGAAGGCGTGGTGCAACCCCTCCGGCCGGGCCCTCGGCGAGCCCCCGACCGTCCGGACCGGCGACACCGTCGTGGACGCCTTCCTCTGGGTCAAGCGGCCGGGGGAGTCCGACGGCGCCTGCAAGGGCGGTCCCGACGCCGGCCAGTGGTGGGAGACCTACGCCCTCGAGCTGGCCCGCAACGCCCGCTGAGCCGCCCCGGCCGTCACTCCTGGCTGGCCGACCCTTCTTCCTCGCCCCCCAGATCGTCCGCCACCGGCACCTTCACCCACACCGCTTCGGACGGCGTCCCCTTGTCGTCCACCAGGTTCAGCATGTACCAGCCGGGCGGCACGAGGGACGGGTCCTTGGGGACGGTGACGGTCACGCCGTCCGCCGACTTCGCGAGGTCCAGGGCGATCGAGCGCTGCTCGACGTTGGTGACGTGGGTGAAGGACCCCGGGCGGATCAGCCGGGCCCGGGAGATCGCCTTCGGATCGCTCGTGCGGTACGTGGTCCGCTCGCCCAGCTTCACGGTCCGGGGCTCGGTGTCCTTGAACGCGGGACGGTCCTCGCGGAAGCCGTACGGCGGGGTGTAGAGGTCGATCTCCTGCTGGAAGGTGCCCGCCTTGGTGTTGGCCCTGTCACCGAAGAGCGAGTCGGAGCCGAAGGTCATCACCCGTCCGTCGGGCAGCAGCAGCGCGCCGGAGTGGTAGTTGCGGCCCACCAGCGGGTCGGCGACCGGGCGGGTGGCGTTGGTGCCCGGGTCGTACAGCTCGGCCCGCAGGACGTTCGAGTCGCTGCGCCCCCGGTAGTCGCCCGAACCGTTGGTGGTCAGCACGGTGTCGTCGGGCAGGATGACGCTGCTGGGGTAGCGGACCTCGGCGTAGAGGTCGGGGCCGTCGTGGAAGCGCGGGCTCTCCTCGCGCAGGTCGACGATGCGGGTCTTGGCGGTGGACTTGCTGTCCTCGCCGACCCCGCCGCCGCCGAGGACCATGTAGCGCTGCTCCTGGGCGGGCGGCAGCAGGACGGACATCGAGGTCTCCAGGACGTCCGGGTCGCTGATGCCGGGCACCTCGGTGAAGTCGTTGGTCTCCACGTCCCACAGGCCCGGCACCCGGCCCCGGTCGGCCGGGCCGTAGCCCGCGTTGGAACCGGTGTAGAAGATCCTGCCCCTGTCGGCGAGGAAGAGGGCCGGGTACGTCGGGAAGAAGCGCTCCGTGGGGAGGTAGGACCACTTCTTCGTCCTCGGGTCGTAGATCTCGTTCTTGCCCGGGACGACCTGGCCGATCTCGTCCAGCCCGGAGACCGACAGCACCCGCCCGTCCTGGAGGGTGGTCAGCGTCGGGTACCAGCGGGACTCCTCCATCGGGTCGACGGTGACGTAGCGCTCGGCGACCGGGTCGAATTCGAAGGCGTCCTTGATGCCCTGGAAATCCTTCTTGTCGAAGGAGAGCTTGTTGGCGATGCCGTACGCGTTCCGCGCGTCCTCGCCGGTCAGGCCCTCGATCGTGTAGTTGTCGGTGGTCCCGGTCTCGTAGTCGTGGCCCTTCTCGAGGGCCTCCACATAGACCCGGGCCGTACTGGCCGTGACCTTCACCTTGTCCCCGTCGCCGGTCTTGGCGGCGCGCGGCACGAGGACGGCGTCCTTGGACTCGAAGGTCTTGCGGTTCTCCTTGCCGGTGAAGCGGGTGCCGGCGGGGAAGGTCATCGGCTTGTCGGGGTTCTCGTTGTGGACGATCATCAGGCCGCCGGCCTTGGTGACGTCGCCGTCCAGCTTCTCGTAGCGCTGGGTCCCGCCGGCCACCAGGAGCTTGCCGTCGGGCAGCTGGGTGTGGCCGGCGCAGAAGAGGTCCTTGGGGGTGGGGATGTTCTTGTAGGTGTTCTTGCGGGGGTCCCACAGGACCGTTCGGAAGGACTTGGCCCGGAAATTGGCGGCATTGTTGCCCGACCCGGCCACCAGCAGCACCTTGCCCGTGTGGAGCAGGGCCGCGTGAATGGTGTTGATGCGGTATTCGCGGGGGACGTCCACGACGTCCCAGTGGCCGTTCTTCGCCTTGTATTCCGGCTGGTTGATTTTGTACTCGTGGTACTGGCCGGCGGCGTATCCCCAGAGCGCCGGGCCGTTCATCCCCGCCAGGGCGAGCACGACCGTGGCGCCGAGCGCGGTGCGTCGGGTGCGGCGACTCGGACGGAATCTCATCGCTGACGGGCCCCCTCGGGGTGCTTGGCGCGGTACAGGCTCCACCACCACGCGACGATCGGCGCCACGGTGACCGCCAGGGCGAGCGACGCCCAGGTGCGCATCGCCACATGGGTGTGGCCGAGGAGGAACGACGCCACCAGGGAGCCGCCGAAGACGAGCACGAAGAAGAGGTGGATGCGGAAGGTGCCGAAGAGGGTGTCGGGGCTCGCCGAGTCCCCCTTCGGCGTCACCACGAACCTGCTCTTGCGGCGCAGGACCGCGTCCGTCAGCGAGCGGGCGTAGATCGGCGCCGACAGCGCGGACATCGCCATGCCGGCGAGTCCGCCCGAGCCCTCCGGCTCGTGCGGGGAGACGTTGTGCCGGCGGTTCCAGACGTAGAGGCCGATCTGGAGGGCGGCCGCGTCGCTGTAGAGCATCATCCAGACCTCGGAATTGATGGAGATGCCGGAGGCGCCGAGACCGAGGAAGAGCGCGCAACTGAGGGCACCGAGCATCCAGTTGATCGCGGTCATGGGGTAATAGATGACCATCAGGGTGTAATTGAGGAACTTCCCCGGCGAGAGGGTGAAGGGCCCTTTCCAGTACTGCTTGAGGATGGTCTCGTAGGTGCCCCGGGACCAACGCAGCTGCTGGGTGAAGAAATCCGTCCAGGCGTTCGGCCCCTCTCCCACGGCCAGGACGTCCGGGGTGTAGACCGAGCGCCATTTCCTGCCCGTGGCCGGATTGCGGTGGCGGTGCAGCTCGAAGCCGGTGGCCATGTCCTCGGTGATCGAGTCGTAGAGGCCGCCGATGCCCTTGAGCGCGCTGATCCGCACGGCGTTGTTGGTGCCGACGAACATGGGTGCGCCGTACCGGTTTCCGGCGCGCTGGATCAGGGCGTGGAAGAGGAACTGCTGGCTCTCGGCGGCCTTGGTGACCGCCGCGTCGTAGTTCCCGTACACCTGAGGTCCAACGACAAAAGCGACATCCGGGTCACGGAAGTAACCGAGCATCCGCTCGAGGAAGTTGGGCAGCGGCACGTGGTCGGTGTCGACGGAGGCGAAGAAGTCGTAGTCGTCGCCGTGGGCGTCGAGCCAGGCGTTGTAATTCCCGTGCTTGGTCCGCGCGCGGTGCGGGCCCTTGGGTCGATTCCACCGCTCGACGCCCTTGCGGCTGAAGTGGTGGACACCGAGGCGCTCGCAGACGGCCCTGACCTCGGGATCGTCTCCCTCGTCCAGCAGCCAGACGTGCACGGGACCCCGGTGGCGAACCTTGACGGCTGCCTCCAGGGTCTTGGTGACCATCTCGAGCGGCTCCTTGCCCGGCACGAAGGACGTCAGGAAGGCGACCCGCGTGCCCGACTCGGGCACGACCGGTATGGGGTCGCGGGCGACCAGGGTGGCGTGGGCGTTGGAGGTGACGTTCAGCGTGCGGAACAGCTCGATCAGCCCGATGGACACCAGCATCACCGTGTCCAGGGCGCGCATCAGCGGGGTGCCGTTCTCCCGCTGGGTCCAGTGGGCGGGCTGCATCAGCCAGATCAGCAGCCCGAGCGAGACCACGGGCGCCGCGCCCAGCAGCAGCGCCGCCTGGACGCGGTGCGGCTCGTCGGCCAGGAGGCTGCGGTAGCGGACGCGGTACGGCTCGGGGCCCGCAGGGGGCTCGGACAGGGGGCCGGCCAGCCGGCTGTAGTGCTCGTAGTCGAAGCGGGGGAGGGGGCGGCGCGGGCGGGGCGGCGGGAGTCTGGGCGGATCACCGGCCGGCTCCGACCGGTCCTTCGCCCCCGCCGGAGCGGGCAGCAGCGGCCTTTTGGCCGCCGATGAGCCATATGTCCGCCGAGCGTCGGCAGGCGTGGACGTCATGTGTCATTCCCCCCGCACGCATGGTGCCTGCGTGTGTCAGCCAGTACGTGGGCCCCCCGGCCCCCCTCGACCGCGCGGGCAAGCCCGAGCCGGCTCTCTCTGCGGCACCACCCAAATCACGGGGCCCCCAGTGACGTTGGGCGAAGCCGTGCGGTTCAGGATCTCCGACGCCACATCATGATCGCAAGGGTGAAACACGGTGGTTACCGGGCAAAGCGGTACGCCGAACGAAGATGTGTGCGAATGTTGCGAAAGTGGTCACAACTGACACGGTTGTGTGTTCGTAGCGCGCAGAGAACGACTCAGGGCTCCTCACCGATGGTGAGGAGCCCTGAGTCTCGCGTGCGCCGCCAGGGACTCGAACCCCGGACCCG
>KL569433.1:80945-81310 GCA_000715685.1 Streptomyces lilacinus | reverse complement strand
GCGGCGCCTGCTGACAGAGAAAACTCTACCTGACGTCCGAGGGTGCTTCCGACCGCGCCCGAGGCGCCTTGGCGGACGAGAGCGCGAAAAAGTCACCCGTCGCCTCGCTGGACCTTTATTTATGTCCCCGTATGAGTGGATTATCCCTACGTTCCGTAGTCGCGGTGCGGCGTGCGGTGCCATTTCCTCGCTGAGACGCTGTGCCGAGCAAGCCCGGAAGTCGAACAAATTCGCTCATGATCGATGGAAAGGCGGCAGGGAGATGGCCGAGGACATACCCGGCGCGGGCCCCCGGCACCGGCGGCACCCCGCGCGCGGAGCACTGCTGGCGGCCGTGGGGGCCGCCGTCATCGCCGGTACGGGCT
>KL569433.1:79688-80641 GCA_000715685.1 Streptomyces lilacinus | reverse complement strand
GTGTATAAGAGACAGGTCGACGGTGGCGCGGACGGAACGGAGGGCGTGAGCGCCGGGGACGGCGCGGTGCCGGAGGGCGCGGACGCCCGGAGCGTCGTCGACGCCGGCGCGAAACGGCGCGACCTGGAGCCCGCCCTCGCCTACGCGCTCCGCCACGTGGGCGACCCGTACCGCCTGGGCGGCCGGGGGCCCGGCCGCTGGGACTGCTCCGGGCTCGTCCAGGAGGCCTACCGCCGGGCGGGCGTCCGGCTGCCGCGCCTGGCCGCCGACCAGTACCGCGCCACCCGCCGCGTCCCGCGCGACGCCCTGCGCCGCGGCGACCTCCTCTTCTGGTCCGCCAACGGCCGGGCCTCCGGGGTGCACCACGTCGCGATCTACCTGGGCGGCGGGCGCTACGTCGAGGCGGCCCGCCCCGGCACGAAGGTCCGGGTGTCCAGCTTGTCGTCCTACAAGGCGCAGCTGTACGGCCGCGTCGCCCGGCCCGGCTCATCGGGCCGGGGGCTCTACGGGGAGGGCGACGTCACCTGTTCGGGCGAAGGCGAGGGCTGCGGCTGAGGGGTTCTCCGGGCGGTCGCCGGTCACCCTCGGTGCCCGGTGGCCGCGTGCGCGGGGGAGGTTCGGCCCGCCGCGTCAAGGCGGCCTTTTTGGCCTGGACATGACTCTCGGCCAGTACTAGCCTCCGTAGTGGTCTAGACCGCAGCCCACTCAGCTCACAGAACCCCCCACGTTCGCGAGGAGTGACGTATGCGCAAAAAGATCAGTGTGGCGATCATCGGCCTGGCCGCCGCCTGTGTCTCCACCTTCCCCACCGGAAGTGCCAGTGGTCACGGCTACACCGACGCACCCACCAGCCGCCAGGTGCTCTGTGCCCAGGGCACGGTGCGCGACTGCGGCGAGATCCAGTGGGAGCCCCAGTCCGTCGAGGGCCCCAAGGGCTTCCCGTCCCGCGGCCC
>KL569433.1:78149-79454 GCA_000715685.1 Streptomyces lilacinus | reverse complement strand
CGGTCCGCCTTGCCAGCCCGCTCAGAGATGTGTATAAGAGACAGGCTACTACCTCACCAACGCGCACTACCGACCCGACCGACCGCTGACCCGCGCCGACCTCGACCTCCAGCCCTTCCTGACGGTCCCCTACGGCGGCCGCGTGCCCGACGCCACCGTCACCCACCAGGGCAGGATCCCCGAGGGGCGGAGCGGCAAGCAGCTGATCCTCGCCGTCTGGACCGTCGCCGACACGGGCAACGCGTTCTACGCCTGCTCCGACGTGCAGCTCTGACGGCTCTTGCAGTCCTGACGGCTCCTGCAGTTCCGACGGCTCCTGCGGTAGCTCTGACGGCTCCTGCAGTTCTGACGACTCCGCACGCGGGTCGTCGCGGCGCCGGCCGCGCGCGGGGGAACCCGCGCGCGGTCAGCGGGGCTCGCCGGACTCCTTCTCCGCCGGGTCCCGGCGCAGCGCGATCCGCGCCAGCACCCCGGCCACCACCAGGGCGGCCACGGCCAGCAGCGCGTAGTCCGGCACCGCGCCGCCCACCCGCGAGGCGAGCTCCTCCAGCCGGAACTCCTGCTCGGCGTCCACGAGCGCCGGCAGCCCGGTCGTCCCGCCCCAGCCGAGGAAGAGGACCCCGATCGCGACGAAGAACAGCCCGGACAGCAGGGACGTGGTGTGCAGCCGCAGCCGGCCCAGGCGCAGCTCCCGGCCGCGCAGCCAGCCGCGGGTGCCCAGCCGGAAGCGGTCCCAGAGCAGGGCCAGCACGAACAGCGGCAGCGCCATCCCCAGCGCGTACACGGCGAGCATCGAGGCCCCGTACGCCGGGTTGCCGTGCACGGCGGTGACCGTCAGCACCGCGCCCAGGATCGGGCCGGCGCAGAAGCCGGCCAGCCCGTAGACGCAGCCCAGCAGGAACGTCGAGGCGGCCGAGCGCGGCGTGATGCGCCCCGCCGCGGCCTGGGCGCGCTTCGACGCGAAGCCCAGGCCCAGGATCTGGGCGACGCCCAGGGCGATCACCACCCAGCCGCCGATGGTGATCAGCAGCTCGCGGTGGCCGTTGAAGAGCCTGCTGGCGGCGGTGGAGGCCACCCCGAGCGGGACCAGCGTGGTGGCGAGCCCGAGGTAGAAGACGCCGGTGCGGGCGAGGAGCCTGCCGGGGGTCGCGAGGGAGTACGCGAAGAACGCCGGCAGCAGCAGCGCGCTGCACGGGCTGACCAGGGCGAGCACGCCGCCGAGGAAGGCGGCGAGGTAGCCGATGTCGGTCACTTGCCGCTCTTCCCGGACGTCTCCTTGACCGCCTTGGCCCTGTCTCTTATACA
>KL569433.1:76852-77895 GCA_000715685.1 Streptomyces lilacinus | reverse complement strand
ATGTGTATAAGAGACAGCGAGGAAGGACGGGGTGCTCTGCACGCCGAGGGAGTAGCCCTCCTCCTGGTCCTTCTTGACGGCCGCCTCGGCGGCGGGGCCGTTCATGTCCGTACGGAACTTGTCGAGGTCCTGGACTCCGGCCGTGCGGGCGAGGTCGACGAGCTTGTCCTCGGCGAGCGCGTCGCCCTTGCGGAGTTTGGCGAAGAGCTCGTCGTGGAACGGTGCGAAGCGGCCCTGCTGCCCGGCGGCCCAGGAGGCGCGGGCGGCCCGCTCGGAGTCCTTGCCGAAGATCGGGAAGTTGCGGAACTCGATGCGCAGGACGCCCGCGTCGACGTACTTCTTGATCAGTTCGGGCTGGGTCTCGCGGGTGAAGCGGCCGCAGTAGGAGCACTGGTAGTCGGCGTACTCCACGAGCACGACGGGCGCGTCCGCCTTGCCGAGAGCGAGCCGGTCGTCGGCCTGCCGGCGGCTGGTGGCCTGCTCGAGCTTGTCGTAGGTGGCCTGCTGCGGGTCGAAGGACGGCTGCGGGCCGGTGGCCGCGGCGGACCCGCGCTTGCCGGAGCCGCCCGCGCTCTTGCCGATGGCGATGCCGGCGGCGACCAGCGCCACGACGAGGGCCGCTATCGCGCCGATGGCCGCCAGGCGGCGGGCGGGTGTGGACAGGCGTGCGGAGGGTGCGGACATGAGAAGGGAACTCCCGGGGGTCTGCGGAATCTGGGCATGCCGGAGCACGGCCCGGCGAGGGCCGTGGCGGGGCGGTCTAGATCCGCAGGACGGGGAGCGGGCCGATGCCGCGGGCGGCCGGGGCGGGCGGTGCCCGCTCCGCGCCGGCCGGCGGGATCTCCGAGTGCGGCAGGGCCGTGCGGGCACAGGCCGGGCCGGTGACGGGGTCGGCGTGCGGGGCAGTGACGACGGCCTCGGCGCCCTTGAGGGGGACGTCCTGCTGGCGGCAGGAACCGCCGCCGGTGGTCTCGTCCGCGCGGGGCACGGTCACTTCTGGGGTGTGCACCGCCGTGGCGGCCCGCAGCTGTCTCTTATACACA
>KL569433.1:76453-76648 GCA_000715685.1 Streptomyces lilacinus | reverse complement strand
CTGGAGCGCGGGCGGGAAGACGACCGCGAGGAGGAGCAGGAGCACGGCGGCTGCCGTCGGGCGGCGACGCTGCGGCATGTGTCCGCTCTCTCCCCTCGTGCTCGTCCCGGTCGGCCCCCCATGCTACGGGCCGTGCGCGACCCGCGGGCGGTACGACGAAGGCCCTCACCGAATGGTGAGGGCCTTCGTCTGTCT
>KL569433.1:72906-76133 GCA_000715685.1 Streptomyces lilacinus | reverse complement strand
ACTGAGCTAGCGGCGCCTGCTGACAGAGAAAACTCTACCTGATGTTCGGGGGTGCTCCGAACCACCGGTCACACAGGCCCCTCGGATCCCGGTGCGACCGGTGCGCCAGGGCTGTCACAGGGCCATCGACAGCAGCAGCGGTGCCGCGTGCCGGTTCAGGGCGTCCGCCGCCTGCCGCAGCCGGTGGGCGTGGCGGACCGGGAGCGAGAGCGCCAGCGAGCCGACCGAGCGCCCGGCCGTCATCGGCACGGCCGCGCAGACCGTGCCCACCGCGTACTCCTGCAGGTCGAGGACGGGGACGGTCGCCGGATGGGCGTCCAGCTTGCTGAAGAGGAGCTTCTCGTTGGTGATCGTCCGCGAGGTGAGCCGGGCCGTCCGGTGCCGGGAGAGGTGGTCGCGCCGGCCGTCGTGGTCGAGCTGGGTGAGCAGGCACTTGCCGAGCGCGGTCGCGTGGGCCGCCGAGCGGAAGTCCACCCACTCGTTGACCTTGGGGGTGCGCGGCCCGTCCGCGTACTGCGTGATCCGCAGCTTGCCGTCCACGTAACTGCTGAGGTAGACGGCCGCGCCGACGGTGTCGCGCAGCGCGGACAGGGAGCGCTGCAGCTTGCGCTCCATCGCGGCCTTGCGGTCGCGGCCGGCGGTCAGCAGGACGAGGGACTCGCCGATGACGTAGCCGCCGTCGCCCGTGCGCTCCACGTACTCCTCGCGGCACAGCATCAGCAGGAGGTGGGCGAGGTGTCCGGCGGGCAGCCCGGTCTCCCGGGCGATCTGGGCCTCGCGGACGCCGCCGGTGTGTTTGGCGACCGTCTCCAGCACGCGCAGGGCGTACTGCACCGAGTGGAACGGAGCGGTCGGCTCGGGCCTGAGCGCCACGGTCTCCCCCTAGCGGTTACTCGCGGGTGTACCGCTGTCCACGATAGAGGCGAAGACGGCGCGCCGTAGAGGTACTTGACGAGAATCCGGACGACCTTCCCTGCCCTGGGCAGGCGCTTGCGACCTTGGCATATGCCGGTGGCGTGGGCGCGGCGGCCGGAATAAGCGGAGATGTGCTCCGGTTGTTCCCGGTCGGAGCGCGCGTGCGCTCGGGACCAGTGCACCGTTCGCAGTTCACCGTTCACCAGGGAGGCGGGCCACCGTGGCCGACGTACAGGACGACACCATCCGGGCGACACCCCTCGGCAGCGCACCCGTGCCCCTGTCCGTACTGGACCTCGCGACCGTCGGCAGCGGCCGGACCGCCCGACAGGCGCTCGGCACCACCGTCGACCTCGCCCGGCTCGCCGAGCGGCGCGGCTACCACCGCTTCTGGGTCGCCGAACACCACTCGATGCCGGGCGTCGCCAGCTCCTCCCCGGCCGTGATCCTCGCCCACCTCGCCGCTCACACCGACCGCATCCGCCTCGGCTCCGGCGGCGTCATGCTGCCCAACCACGCGCCGCTGGTGATCGCCGAGCAGTTCGGCATCCTCGAGGCCCTCGCCCCGGGGCGCGTCGACCTCGGCCTCGGGCGCGCGCCCGGCACGGACGGCGCCACCGCCGCGGCCCTGCGCCGCCAGGACCGGCTCACCGAGGGCGCCGACGACTTCCCCGAGCAACTGGCCGAGCTGACCCGCTTCCTCGACGACGACTTCCCCGAGGGACACCGCTACGCCCGCATCCACGCCGTACCCGGCCCCGTCCAGGGCCGCGTGCCCGGCGGGGTGCAGCGGGCCGACCGCCCGTCGATCTGGCTGCTCGGCTCCTCCGGCTTCAGCGCGCGCCTCGCGGGGCTGCTGGGCCTGCCGTTCTCCTTCGCGCACCACTTCTCGTCGGCGAACACCGTTCCGGCGCTGGAGCTGTACCGCGATTCCTTCCGCCCCTCGGCCGTCCTCGACCGCCCCTACGCCAAGATCGGCGTCCAGGCCCTGGCGGCCGACGACCCCAAGGAGGCCCGCCGCCAGGTCCTCACCGGAGCCCTGTCGATGCTGCGCCTGCGGACCGGCCGCCCCGGCCTCATCCCGTCGCCGGACGAGGCGGAGCGGTACGCCTACGGGCTCGCGGAGCAGGAGTTCGTGGCCGACTGGCTGCGGAACGTCGTCTTCGGCAGTGCGGAGGAGGTGCGGGAGGGGCTGGACGCGCTGGTGAAGCGGACGGGTGTCGACGAGCTGATGATCACGGCCAACGTCCACGGCCCGGAGGCGCGGCTGCGCAGCTACGAGCTGATAGCGGACGCGTACGGGCTGCCGGGGGCGTAGCCCCCGCCTCAAACGCCGGACGGGCTGGACTCGTCCAGCCCGTCCGGCGTAACGCCCCCCTACGGACGTACCCCCGTGCTCAGCAGCGCCGAGATGCGGTCGGCCGGGACCGGGCGGGAGTAGAACCAGCCCTGGCCCGTGTCGCAGCCGATGCGTCCCAGCCGCTCCGCCTGCTCCGCGCTCTCCACGCACTCCGCCGTCACCGTCAGCCCCAGCCGGTGCGCGAGCTGCACCAGTGCCTCGACGATCGTCTCGTCCGCCGGATTGGGGTGCTCCTCGGCGCGGAAGCCGTGCACGAAGGACCCGTCGAGTTTGAGCGTCGAGACGGGCAGCCGGCTGAGATAGGCGAGGTTGGAGTAGCCGGTGCCGAAGTCGTCGATGGCGATGGCGACGCCCATGTCGCTGAGCGCCTGGAGCTGCTGCAGGGGCCGGCCCGCCGAGCCCATGACCGCCGACTCGGTGAGCTCCAGCTGCAGCAGGCTCGCCGGCAGCCCGGTCTCCGCGAGGATCCCGGCCACGTCCGCGACCAGGTCGGAGTCCCACACCTGACGTACCGCCACATTCACGCTCACCACGAGCGGTTCGTCCGGGTGGTCGAGCTGCCAGCGGCGCGCCTGGCGGCAGGCGGTGGCCAGCACCCAGCGTCCGAGCGGCACGATGGCGCCCGTCTCCTCGGCCAGCCCGATGAAGCGGTTGGGCGCGAGCGTGCCGAACTGCGGGTGGCGCCAGCGCACCAGCGCCTCCACTCCCCGTACGACGCCGTCGCCGAGCCCGACCAGCGGCTGGTACTGCAGGTCGAACTCCTCGCGCTCGACCGCCGGGCGCAGCGTGTTGGACAGGGTCTGCCGGGTCATCCGGTGGGCGTTGCGCTCGGGGTCGAAGAGCGTCCAGCGGGCCTTGCCGTCGGCCTTCGCCCAGTAGAGCGTGGTGTCGGCGGCCTGCATCAGCTCGGTGGCGTGGGTGCCGGCGGCCGGCCGCTCGACCACCCCGATGC
>KL569433.1:72397-72645 GCA_000715685.1 Streptomyces lilacinus | reverse complement strand
CCGCTCGACCACCCCGATGCTCGCGGACACCGCGAGCCGCTGCCCGGCGACCTCGAAGGGCCGCGCGAGCGCGGCCTGCACGGACGCCGCGAGGTCGATCAGCTGCTCGGTGCCGGCGGACTCCTCGACCAGCAGCGCGAACTCGTCGCCGCCGAGCCGGGCCACCAGGTGGCCGCCGGGTGCCGCACACTCCGACAGCCGCCGGGCCACCGCGCTCAGCAGCCGGTCGCCGGCCCGGTGGCCCAGGG
>KL569433.1:69961-72114 GCA_000715685.1 Streptomyces lilacinus | reverse complement strand
CGGCCAGGCGTTCGAAGAACAGGCTGCGGTTGGGCAGCCCGGTGACCGGGTCGTGCATGCGCAGGTGTCGCAGCCGGGCCCGCAGGTCGCGCCGGTCGCTGATGTCGGCCACCGACAGCAGCGCGTCGCGCGTCTCGGGCAGCGGCGTGACGGTCACCTCGGCCCACAGCCCCCGGTGTATAAGAGACAGGCCGAGCAGCACGTCCCGGTAGGCGCTCCAGGTGCGGGAGTCGTCGCGCAGGCCCGTGAACTCGGCGGCGGGGGAGTCCTGCAGGCGGGCCGGGTCGGTGCCCAGCAGGGCGCCGAGGGCGTCATTGGCGGTGCGTACGAGGCCGTCGCGGCCGACGACGGCCATACCGAGGTGCGCGGCTCGGAAGGCAGCGCGGAATTCATTCGAAGTGACGTGACGTTGCGTGACGACTGGCGGCTTCGAATCGGGCGTCCCGCCCTGGCCGTCGAGTGTTCCGCTCAACGCTCGCTCCCGCGTGGCATTGGTTCCGCACGGGGCCCGTGCGGGGGTCGTGTGTCTCGTACGCGTGGTGGAAAAGGCGGCAAATGGCCGCCTGTAGGGGGATTCCGTGCTGGAAGTGTGGCGAGCATAGAGCCCGCGCAAGGACCGTTCCAGCGGCCCGGCCGCGAGGGGTGGAGCCGTCGGCGTGGGTCCGACCGTTTCTGTCCGTCCATGCGCGTCGGTGCGCACTCGCGCCTGAGATTGCATGGCGCTTCTTTTCGACTGTCTTCTCGATTGACCGTCCGTGACTGAGTGTGATGTACCCAGAAGTCGGCTTAGTCACTCGACTGGGGTAGTGAAACGGGGCATAACACCGCAAATAACAAGAGGGTGGGTGAGGTCTCCCGATTCCGTCCTCGGAGGTCGACGTGGTGCGTCCGCTGACACCCATGGGAGTGGACCGGCCGCGGCCCCGCCGCGGGGAACGGTCCTGGCCGCGCCGCCTGGGCGCGGTCCTGACCAGTCTGTGCGCCATCGCCACGACCGTGGTCGCCGCCCCGGCGCACGCCGCGGGGCCCGGCGGCCCGTGCGCGCTGCCCCGAAGCCAGGCGCACCACTCCGAGGGCCTCGATTCGTGGAATCCCGACTACCCCCGGCCCGTCGGCCGGCTCGACGCCGTCATGATCTTCCTGTCCTTCCCGGACGCGAAGCCCTTCGTGAGCCCCGAGCGGCTCGCCGCCGACCACTTCCCGGGCACGTCCCGCTTCTTCGAGCGCGCCTCCTACGGGCGGTTCTCGCTGCGCGTCCATCCCCTGAAGCGGTGGTTCAAGATGCCCCGGCCCTCCGGCGAGTACCACATACAGCGCGACTGGGACGGCGAGCGGCGCTCCACCTACCTGCGGGACGCCGTCGCGGTCGCGGACAAGGCGGTCGACTTCCGGCGCTACAACCTCGTCTACCTCGTCGCCGACCCCGACGCCCCCGGGGTCGACTCCGACGCGACCAAGGTCGTCAACCTCGAGGAGCCCATCCGGGTAGACGGGGCCGAGCTGCACCGCGTCGTCACCGTCTTCGAGCACCATCCGCCGGACCGCAACGTCCTCGCCCACGAGACCGGCCACGTCCTGGACCTGCCCGACCTCTACCACCGGCCCACCGACGGCAAGGGCGACTGGGACACCCACGTCGGGGACTGGGACATCATGGGCAGCCAGTTCGGGCTGTCCTCCGAGCCCTTCGGCTGGCACAAGTGGAAGCTGGGCTGGCTGGGCCCGCGCCAGGTCGACTGCGTGAGCGGCCCCGGCACCACGCTGCACACCCTGCAGCCACTGGAGACGCCGATGCATCCGGGCCGGGACAACCGCACCCGCGTGGTCGTGGTCCGTACGGGCGTGACCAGCGCGATCGTCATAGAGGCGCGCGGCGCCTCCGGCAACGACGCGACGACCTGCACCGAGGGCGTGCTGGTCTACCGCGTGCGCAGCGACACCGCCTCCGGCGGCGGGCCCATCCAGGTGCTCGACGGCCACCCGGCCGGGCACGCGTGCTGGGGCGAGTCGGTCTACCCGCCGCTGGCGGACGCGCCGCTCGGCGCCGGGGAGTCCCTGGAGGCGGACGGGGTACGGGTCGAGGTGCGCGGGCACACGCCGGCCGGGGCGTGGACGCTCCGGGTCCGGCGGGGGTGAGGGCCTGCTCTTATACA
>KL569433.1:69135-69706 GCA_000715685.1 Streptomyces lilacinus | reverse complement strand
ATTAAGAGTCAGCTGCTCTAACCAACTGAGCTAGCGGCGCCTGCTGACGTGGAAGACTTTAGCACCCCGATCCGGTGGAAAGAAAATCCGTATGTTTCAGCCGGCGGTCGGAGTGGGTACTGAAGATGTCCGGGCGGCCCGTACGCAGGCCCACAGCAGCACGTCCGCGCCGGGCAGCCAGGGCCGCCGGACCTCCGGAGCCACCAGCCAGCGGGCGTCGCCGGGCGCCGGCTCGTCCCCCTCCGGCGGCGGGCACGGCGGGGGTACGGTCACGGCGTCGCCCGTGCCGTAGTACAGCAGCGCGGGCGCCGGGCGGCCGCGCTGCCCCCACTCCTCCCAGCTCAGCAGCGCGGGCAGCCGCTGCGCGGTGCCGGGCGCGGCGAACAGCAGCAGCCGGCCGCGCTGCGCGGCCACCGGGCCCGTGCCGGGCCCGCCGGGCGACCAGAGCCGGTCGAGGACCCGGCGGCCGAAGAGCGCGGGCGCGTCGATCACGTCGAAGGCCGAGCCGCAGGGCAGGGCGACGGCGGCCTCCGGGTCCTCCGCCCACTGGGCGTGGACGCGGTGGGGGGAG
>KL569433.1:66512-68897 GCA_000715685.1 Streptomyces lilacinus | reverse complement strand
GCTGGCGGAGGCGAGCCAGTCGGCGCCCGCGAGGGTGACCCAGGCGGCGGCGGGCCGCCGCCTGGGGGCGCTGGGCGCGGTGGTGCCGGGCGCGATGCTGCGGCGGGTCGCGGTGCGGACCGGCGCGGTGCGGACGGGGGCGCGGTGCGGATCGAGTGGCCGGGAGCTCATGGCCCTCATGGTCCGCGCCCCACCGGGGGGTGCCTGCGGTACTTCGCGGAATTCGGGACAGCGGGGTGTGCCGTGCGCTACCTTTCGCTCCGCATATGCCAACGGCCCATGATCGGGGACCATGGGCCGTGCGGGTCAGTCGACGGAGCTGCTGCTGCCGCGCAGCAGGCCGCGGCCGAACTCGACCATTTTCTTCGCGTAGTCCTCGCTCCACTCGGCCCGTGCGGCGATCACCGCCGTCGGCAGTCTGTCGAAGCGCCGGGGATCGGCGAGCTGAGCCGCCGCCACCGCCTGGAACTCCGTCGCCCGGTCCGCGGCCGCACGGAAGGCCAGCGCCAGCTCGGTGGAGCGGGCCAGCAGCTCACGCGGGTCCTCGATCGATTCGAGGTCGAAGAAGTGCTCGGGGTCGGCGACGGCCTCGGGTGGCTCGAAGAGCAGCTGCGCGGGCTTCAGGCGGCGCGGACCACTGCCCTGCGCGCCGGGAGCCTGCTTCGGCTCGCACATGTACATACCTCCACGGATTCGTCTGCACCGTCATCCATTGTCCTGCGCCGCGCAAGTGCGCCCCCAACGCCGCCCGCGCGCCGCCGCCGTTTTCGGCGGAGCCGTCGGCGGGGGCGTAGCGGGGGCGGGGGCCCGTACGGGGGCGCCGCTCACGGCCGCTACGGGGGCACGGCTCATGGCCGCTACCGAGGGCCGCCGCTCACGGCCGCCAGGCCACCCGGTGCTCGGCCAGGTGCGACAGCACCGCATGGTTGGCCTCCCAGCCGTCCGGGCTGTTTCCCATGGCCGCCTCCGGCGGCGTGCCGGGCTCCGCCCGGCGTCACCGTGGCACCGCCCGCGTGCGGGAACCGCCCGACAGGGCCGGCCTCACGGCTGCCAGCGCACCCGGTGCTCGGCCAGGTGCGACAGCACCGCATGGTTGGCCTCCCAGCCGTCCGGGAACTTCACCGTCACCCCGAGCTGCACCGGCTCCGTCGACGGGTGCTCGTCCAGTAGCCGGTCCACGCCCGCCCGGCAGACCACGACGCACGCGTGCCGGTGCCGGGAGGTCAGGACGCACAGCCGGCCCGTCTCCAGGTGGAACGCCGTCGCGTCCGGCCGGCCCGACAGCGGGTGCAGCACCACCGTCACGTCGAACTCCCGGCCCTGCAGCCTGTTGGCCGTGTCCACCGTCACCCCGGCGGCGCCCAGGTCCGCGAGGGCCGCGCGCACGGCCGCCGCCTGGTCCCGGTGGGCCGTGCCGACCGCGATCCGGTCCGCCGTCAGGGGTGCCGGGTCCGGCGACCGCTCGCTGGTCACGGCGCCGCCGCGGTCCAGCAGCCGGCGCACCACCAGCGCCACCGCGCGCACCGCCTCCGGGTCCGTCCGCGGCGTGTGGCGCGCGGGCAGCTCCAGCAGCCCCCAGCCCGACTCGGCGGCCTCGTCCAGCACCCGGTCCGGGCCCGAGCCGTCGGACGGCACCCCGAAGGCCAGCCGCCGGTCGCCGTGGTCGATGTGTATAAGAGACAGACCGGGATTGTGCGCGAGCAGCGTGCTCACCGCGCTCGCCGACGGGTCGTACGACAACCCCGCCCACTGGTCCGCCGCCACCTGGCTGAACGGGTCCAGCTGGCCCGGGTCGCCCACGAACAGCGCCCGCTCGAACAGCCCCGCCACCGCCAGCAGCGCGTCGCCGCGCATCTGGTACGCCTCGTCGACGATCGCGTGCCCCCACGGCTCGGCGACCTTGGTGTGCGCCCACTTCGCGGCCGTGGAGACCACGACGTCCAGGCCGGCGAGGTCGGCCGCCTTCGCGGACGTCACGACGGAGTCCAGGGCGTCCAGCGCCGGGTCGTAGGGGCTGCGCTCGTTGCTGTGCAGCCGGCCGACGGGCAGCTCGGGGTCCTTCTCGGCCAGCCGCAGGACCAGGTCGTCGACCTGCGCGTTCGTCTGCGCGACGATCATCAGGGGGCGGCCGGCCGCGGCCAGCTCGCGGGCCGCCCGCACCACCAGCGTCGACTTGCCCGCACCCGGCGGGGAGTCCACCACGACACCCCGGTGCGGGCCGTGCAGGGTGTCGTGCAGGATCGCGTCGGTGGCCGCCGTCGCCGCCCCGGCGGGATCGAAGGCGCGGCCGCGCGCCATGCGTACGGTCACAGGATGTCCTCCGCGGTCACGGGGTCCGGGGCGAACTCGGCCCCGGCCGCCGCCCCGACCCGCTCGGCCGGCGGG
>KL569433.1:64898-66226 GCA_000715685.1 Streptomyces lilacinus | reverse complement strand
GAGATGTGTATAAGAGACAGGGTCCAGGGCGTCTCTTCGGGGTCGGGCAGCTCCGGCCCGCCCCGAGGGGCGTGCTCGAAGAGTGTCCAGCACACCACGTCGCCGGGGGCGGGCACGGAACCCGGCTCGGGCACCTTGCCCCGGCCCATCCCGCCGGTCAGCCGTACGACCAGGCCGCCGGCCCCGTCGTACGCCACGAACTCGCCCGGCTGCGGCCGGCCGTCCGGCCGCGCCCGGTGGAGCCTCGTGCCGGCCGTCAGGTGCGGGGTGTCCTCGGTGCGGACGGTCACCAGCGGGCGCGGCCGCGGGACCTTCGCTTCGGTGTACTCCATCAGCACCTCGGTGACCGGGCCGGCGAAGGCCTCGCCGGCCAGCCGCCGCTCGGCCATCACCAGCGGATCGTCCAACGCCTCGTGGGCGTCCAGCTGGGCCTGGGCCGTCTCCCGGGTCGCGAGCTTGCGGGCCGCCGTGACGGCGTCGTCACGGCGCGGCTGCGGGGGCTCGCCGGCGCGCACGCGGTCGCGGTGCGCGGTGTACGACCAGCGGTCGCGCCGCCAACGCTCGGCCACGTGGGCGCCCTCGGGGAGGGCGCGCAGCAGATCCAGGCCCCGCCAGACGGCGTCCCAGGTGGGGCGCAGCTGCGCGGCCAGGAGCTCGCGTATCGCCCCCTCGGCCGCCGCGAGCTCCGCCCGGGCGGACGCGAAGCGGTGCGGCTCGGCCTCCAGGAGCGCGGTGCGGGCCCGGTCGTAGCGGGCGACGGCGGGGGCCAGCAGCTTGTTGTCGAACACGGGGTCCGTGGCGGGGCCCGCGGGCGGGTGGACCAGCAGCCCGTCCGGCCCGCGCTCGAGCTCCGCCCGCAGCGCGGCCTCCGCCCCCGTCGCCCCGGCCGGCGGGTCGATCCAGGCCAGCAGCGCACCGAGGTGCTGGTCCTCCAGCACGCTCTGTCCCGTCGCCCAGTGCCGCCCCAGCACCTGCGTCATCGCCAGCAGCAACGACGACCCCGGCACCCGCGAGCGCTCGCCGAAGTGCGTCAGCCACCGCCCGAGCAGCGGCACGCGCGGGGGAGCGGGATGCGGCGTCTCGGGGTCCTCCTCGGCGGTGCGCCGGAACCGCATCGACCGGCCGAGCAGCCGTACGTACTCCACACCGGCCGCACTCGGCACGATCACCTGCGGCGCGTCCGCGCACACGTCGGCCTCCGGCTCGGTGACGTCGGCGAACTCCTCGACGTACGGCAGCACGGCATCGGCCAGCTCGGCCAGGAACGCGAACCGCAGATCGCGGTCGCGCGGCTGCGGCACGACCAGCAGCCTGTCTCTTATACACAT
>KL569433.1:64093-64649 GCA_000715685.1 Streptomyces lilacinus | reverse complement strand
CACGACCAGCAGCCGCGGCTCCTCCCGCTCGGTCCCCACCATCGCCCCGAGCGGCGCCCCGGCCTCACCCGCCGTCGTGAGCGGCACGAACACGAGCGGCCGCGCGGCGACATACCGATGCCGCACGGTCGCCAAGGCCCCGGCCCGCCCCTCCCGCACGGCCTCCAGCCGCGCGAGCGTACTGATCAGCGACATCCGCCCTCCCCTGTGCGCACGATGACCATGCCGCCGAACTCGCGCCGAGGCCCGGGCGCGCCCGTCGCCCTCCTCGCCGCGGCAGCGCTCAGCCGGTACGGCGCGCTCCGGCGGTGGCCGGCCGACCGCGGGTGCGGGGCGCCGGGGGCCGTGTCGCCGGTCCGGCGGCGAAGAGTCTCCGCACCGGATGTGGGGCCCGCGCCGGTTTCCTTCTCCGCCGCCGCGGTGCTCAGCCGGTACGGCGCGCTCCGGCGGTGCCCGGCCGACCGCAAGTGCGAGTCGCCGGCGGCGATGCCGCCCGACCGGCCGCGTAGGGGCCGAGCGCCACAGCGAGCAGCCGGCGCCGCGGTGGCGGTGGACC
>KL569433.1:62983-63807 GCA_000715685.1 Streptomyces lilacinus | reverse complement strand
TCGGCCCGCCCCCGTCGTGGCGAGGGCCTCCGCCCGGAGCGCGGCCGCGCGGCGGAGGGCGACGACGGTGGGGTCGGAGGAGTCGGCGGGGTCGCCGGAGGCGCTCGCGGAGAGGACGGCGTCGACCGTCGTGAGGGCGCCGAGCTCGGCGCGGACGCCGCGGCCGAGGGTCTGGACGGAGCCGGCCGCGCGGGCGCGGGCGCGGCAGTGGAAGGCGAGCTCGCACGCGGCCAGGCACTCGGGGGCGTACGCCGCCGCGACCCCGTCGAGGGCCTCGGTCAGCTCGGCGGCCGGCCGGCACAGGTCGAAGGTGGTGCCGTCCGGCAGGGCGGCGGCGATGTCGGCCACGCCCGTCAGCCGGGCGAGCTGGCGCCGGGTCGTGGCGAGCTGCTTGCGGAGGTCGACGAGCGCGGCGGCCGGCAGGTTGGAGAAGTCCTTGGGGCAGACGAGCAGCGACTCGTGGCGCACGGTCGCGCCGTCCCCGACGCGGTCGGCCACGGCCTCGAGCGCGAGGGCGTAGACCGCGGCCTGCCGGGCCGCCGCGCCGACCTTCGCGGCGTCGGCCGAGCCGTCGACCATGGCGAAGGACTTGATCTCGACGACGGTCCAGCCGCCGTCGGGGTGGACGACGACCGCGTCCGGCTCCAGATAGGCGGGGGTCCCGGCGACGGGCAGGGACAGCAGGGGATGGTCCAGCACGGCCCACCGCCCGGCCGCCGTCGCCTCGCGCAGGGCGAGCGCCGTACGGGCCGTGCGGCCCTCGGGACCGGCGGCGGTCAGGTCGGGCGCGTCGACGTCACCGGGGCCTGTCTCTTATACACATC
>KL569433.1:62435-62679 GCA_000715685.1 Streptomyces lilacinus | reverse complement strand
AGCCGGACCAGCTCCGCGCCGCCGTCGGCCTTGACGCGCGCCTCGAAGGCATGGCCGCGCGTGAAGGCGAACTGCGACTGTCCGAACGTCGCCGGCGAGCCCACCGCCCGGGCCAGGGCGGCCTTGTCCACGCCGGCGCCGTCGAGCAGCGCCCGGCGGTGGCAGCCGGGGTTGGCGGCCAGCGCGGCGAGCGCGCGGGCGTCCAGCGGCAGCGGCGGGACCGCCGGGCCGCGCAGCTCAGCGA
>KL569433.1:60259-62220 GCA_000715685.1 Streptomyces lilacinus | reverse complement strand
GTGTATAAGAGACAGGCGTCGGGGGTGCGGCTGTCTCCGGCCTCGCCCCGGGCCGGCTGTCGGGGGAACTGGTCACTGGCGTCCGCCTCGCGAAGTGTCTCCGGCGCCCCGGCCCGGCCCGCGCCGACGGGGGTGCCGGGCGAGGTCGTGCCGGGAAGCGCTGTACCCGCCGAAGTCTCGCACCCGGCACTGACAATCGCGGGCGCCTCCGCCGTTTCCCCTGTTCGCGCGCCGGAGATCCGGGCCCGGACCCGGTCGACGAGCCGCAGCGCCGGGCGGGACAGCAGGAAGCCCGCGCTCATGACGGCGGCACCGGCGACGGCGTCGAGGAAGTAGTGGTTGGCGGTGCCCATGACGACGAGGGTGATCACCAGCGGATAGCCGACGCCCGCGACCTTCGCCCAGGCGGTGCGCCCGTGCCGCCACAGCACGGCCCCGCACCACAGGGCCCAGCCCACGTGGAGGCTCGGCATGGCCGCGTACTGATTGGTCAGGCCGCCCAGGCCGCGCGGGGCACTGGCGTCGCCGCCCCACCAGCCGTACGCCGAGTACTGCTGCATCGTGTCGACGAAGCCGTAACCGGCCTCGAGCAGCCGCGGCGGGCACGTGGGGAGGAGGGTGAATCCGACGAGACCGATGAGCGTGGAGATCATCAGCCAGGTGCGCATCCGGCGGTAGTGGTCGGGGCGGCGCCTGAAGAGCCAGACCAGAAGCGCGGGCGTGAGCAGGTAGTGCAGCGCGGCGTACGCGAAGTCCGCGGGTATGCCGATCCAGGAGTGCCCGGTGAAGAGCCGGTTGAGCGGGTGCTCGAAGTTTATTCGAAACGTTTTTTCAAGATCGAGGATCGACAGGCCGTGGCTCACGGCATCCTGCACATCGCCTCTGACCAGCAGCCGGCCCATCGAGTACAGCCCGTACACCACGGCTATCAAGGGCAGTTCGGTCCACCAGCGAGGCCGCTTCCCCAGTGGTGCGGTGCGGTACATCCGGACGGCTCTCCATTGTTTCAGGCGACTAAACAAGCGCGCATGCAACCGTACGGTGTACGCCGTATTGCCCGCACACCGCCCCGTGGCTTCACGCAAAGCCCGAGGTGCGGGGGTGGAGACGTCTCAAATGACCAGAGGGTTGCCTGCGGCTGAAGTGAGTGATGATGGAGGCGAAAATCGTCACCGCACTCTTGTGAAGGGGCCGCACCATGGCACCGCGCATCCTGCTGGCCCGGCACGGACAGACACAGTGGTCGCTGTCCGGGAAGCACACCGGCCGCACGGACATCCCGCTCCTCGACGAGGGACGGCGCGGCGCCAAGCTGCTGGGCGAGCGACTGCACCGCGCGCCCTGGAGCGCGCTGCCCGGCGTGGAGATCCGCACGAGCCCCCTCGTCCGCGCCAAGGAGACCTGCGAACTCGCCGGCTTCGGGGACCGCGCCACCGAGTGGGACACGCTCATGGAGTGGGACTACGGCGCCTACGAGGGCATGACCCCGGCCGAGATCAAGGCGGGCCGTCCCGACTGGCTCATCTGGCGCGACGGCGTCCCCGAGGGCGAGACGATCGCAGGGATCACGGCCCGGGCGGACGAGGTCGTGGAGTGGGCCCGCTCGGCCGACCGCGACGTCCTGATCTTCGCCCACGGCCACATCCTGCGGACGATCGCCGCCCGCTGGATGGGCGAGGACGCCTTCTTCGGCTCCCGCATCCGCCTCGACCCGACCTCCCTGTCCATCCTCGGCTGGGCCTACGGCGCGCCCGCCCTGGAGCGCTGGAACGACACGGGCCACCTCGCCTGACGCACCTGCCCCGTCAGGCCGGCTGCGCCGCCCCGCCGTGCCGGGTCAGGAACGCCGCGACGCCCGCGTCCGCCGCGTGCGGCCGCAGGACGCGGGCCGTCGTCGTGAGCATCGTGCGGATCCGCGCCGACCGGACCTGACCCAGCAGGGCCAGCACCTGTCTCTTATA
>KL569433.1:58582-59975 GCA_000715685.1 Streptomyces lilacinus | reverse complement strand
GATGTGTATAAGAGACAGCCCCGGGCCAGGTCGCCGGCCAGCTGCGCGGTGTACAGGGCGATATTGCGTGCGAAGTGAGGATCCTGCAGAGCCACGGCCCGCTCGGCGTGCTCCGCCGCGCGGCGCCAGTCGCCGAGCGCGGACCAGCACTGGGCCTCCAGCCCCTCCAGCTCCGCCTCGCCGAAGAAGGTCATCCACTCCGGATCGGCCTCGCTCGCCCCGCGCCCGAAGAGCGACCGCGCCCGCAGCAGCGCCTCCTCGGCCGCCGGCCGGTCGTCCAGCCGCGCCCAGCCGCCGGCCTCCCGCAGCGCCAGCAGCGACATCAGCCGCGCCGACCCCAGGTCCCGGCCGGCCCGCTGCGCCGCCTGCGCGGCTCGCACGGCCTCGCGGGGGCGGCCCGCGTCCCGGGCCAGGAAGGCCATGTTGCAGAAGGCGTGCGTCTCGAGCGCCGGGTCGCCGGCGACGCGGGCGGTGGCCAGGGCCTCGGCGTAGTGGGAGCGCGCGTCGGAGAAGCGGCCCGAGTCGTGGGCCAGCCAGCCGACGGAGATCGCCAGCTCACCCGCCCCCCGGTGCAGCCGGTCGGCCACCGACCGCCGCCGCGTCTCCGCGTCCAGCAGGTCGTACGCCGCCCGCAGAGGTCGCCCGGCGTCGCGGTAGAGGGCGTCCGCGCCGTGCCGGTCGTCCAGCAGCCGGATGCGCCGCACCGCCTGCTCGACGGCACCGGCCTCGGCCTCGCCCGCGCGCCGGCGGGCCCGGGCGGCCGGGACGCCGCCCAGGGACGCGACGGCCACGGCCGTCGTGCCGGAGGTCATGAACGCGCGACGCAACACGTCGCTCTCCTCGCTGCTCCCGGTGGAGCTCTCCGCCGCCCCGGAGGTACGGCTTTCGGCGGGGCTCTCGGTTGGGTCGGACGGCGCGGAGCCCCTCTTGCGCGCCCCCCGGCCGCGTACGGTCTCGCGCGGTGCGAAGCCCATGTCCGCCGGCTCCAGGCCGGGGAACATGTGGCGGAACACTCGCTCGTAGGCGTAGTTGGGGCAGCGGATCTCCCCGGACTCGACACGCCCGACGTAGCGCGCGTCGCAGGAGACGTGCTCACCGATCTCGCGTGCGGCCCGCCGCACGGCCGCCGCGAACTCCCCTGGTGAGAGCTGTCCTCGCAACTCCCGGAACGCGGTGTTCGGGCGGGGTGTCGAGGACGCGCGGTGCGACGCCATGGCCGGACCCTCTCCGTGGCGAGCCGCCCCGAGGGCAACCCGCGGAGCGGGCGGCTGTGCTTGCCGTGTGGCGTGATGACCGTACCGGCTGTGAGGACGCCACTACATCCGGTTTGGCTACAAAACGGATATCCCACCTGTCATCCGCCATGAACCCTGTCTCTTATACACATCTCTCT
>KL569433.1:57872-58336 GCA_000715685.1 Streptomyces lilacinus | reverse complement strand
GATGTGTATAAGAGACAGGCCGTTGACGCGCCCGGGCGTTGAACCCGACGAGCGTGAGCACGCTCGGTGTGGACCCGATGCGAGTGGGCACGGCGTGAGGAGGGGTTTCCCGTGGTGGAGGCCGGAGTGGACATCGGCGGCGGCTCACGGACGACGGCACTGCACCGGCCGCGCCAGGACCACAGCCCGTCCCCCTACCCGCCCCCGGCCGTCGGGGAGGGTGCGGAGGGCCGGCCCTGCGACCTCGTCACCGTCCCCGCCCGCCAGGGCCTCGAGGCGGTCGACATCCTGCGGCTGCGCGACGGCGTCGGGCCCGTGCTGCACGACGGCGACTGCGACACCCTCGGCTTCCTCGTCCCCGCCGGCACCGCGGACGCCTGGGACCTGCCCGGCAGCGCCTGCACCCAGACCTACGGGCGGGAGCCCCGCGCCGCCGCCGAGCCGCCGGTCAACGGCACCGGCTG
>KL569433.1:56696-57601 GCA_000715685.1 Streptomyces lilacinus | reverse complement strand
GTATAAGAGACAGGCCGTGCTGCGCGCCGCCCTCGGGGAGGCCGCCCGCACCATCGAGGCCGTCGACCGCTGCAGATAGCCCGGCCGGCGCCGGCCCGACCGGCGGCGATACTGGACGGGTGGCGAAGAGCAAGCAGAGGGCAGGGCGCGGACGCGCCGCCGAGCCGATATCCGCGCAGGTGGCGGGCGGTCTCGCGGAGCTGGTCCCGGACCGCGACCGGCCGCGCGGCCGGACGCTGCTGATCGACGGGGCGCCGCAGTCCCACGTGGACCTCGACGACCCCGCCCACCTCGAGTTCGCCTACCAGCGCCGGCTCGGCCACATCGCCGACCTCGTCGCACCGCCCGGCCGGCCCGTCCAGGCCGTGCACCTGGGCGGCGGGGCCTTCACGCTCGCCCGCTACGTCGCCGCGACGCGCCCCCGCTCCACCCAGCAGATAGTCGAGATCGACGCGCCGCTCGTCCAGTTCGTCCGGGCCGAGCTGCCGCTGGACGGCGGCTGGCGGATCCGGGTGCGCGGCGGCGACGCCCGCGAGGGGCTCGCCAAGGTGCCGGACGGCTGGGCGGACCTGATCATCGCGGACGTCTTCAGCGGCGCCCGCACCCCGGCACACCTGACCAGCACGGAGTTCGTGGGCGAGGTGCGGCGGGCACTGCGGCCCGGCGGCTTCTACGCGGCGAACCTCGCCGACGGCCCGCCGCTGACCTACGTCAAGGCGCAGATCGCGACCGTGCGGACCGTCTTCCCCGAGGTGTGCCTGACCGCCGACCCGGCCGTGCTGCGCGGCCGGCGCTTCGGCAACGCCGTGCTGCTGGCCTCCGACCGGGAGCTGCCCCTCGCCGAGCTGACCCGCCGGGCCGCCACCGACCCCCACCAGGGCCG
The DNA here is from genome assembly GCA_000715685.1 of Streptomyces lilacinus. Classification (GTDB taxonomy): domain Bacteria; phylum Actinomycetota; class Actinomycetes; order Streptomycetales; family Streptomycetaceae; genus Streptomyces; species Streptomyces lilacinus. The sequence goes on along the minus strand of KL569433.1, from coordinate 56,718 downwards.
CGTCGAACACGGCCGGGCGCTC
>KL569433.1:50180-56404 GCA_000715685.1 Streptomyces lilacinus | reverse complement strand
CCGCCAAGCCGTCCCCGGCCCCGCCGCCCTCGGTCTTCGAATAGCCCTCAGCCCTCAACTCGGCGTCAGCCGGCCCGTCCGGGCCACTCGCGCGTACCAGCGGGCACTGGACTTGGGGGTACGGGCCTGGGTGGCGTAGTCGACGTAGACCATGCCGAAGCGCTTGCTGTAGCCGTACGCCCATTCGAAGTTGTCGAGCAGGGACCAGAGGAAGTAGCCCCGCACGTCGGCGCCGTCGGCCAGCGCGCGCAGCACCGCCTCGAGGTGGGCGTGCAGATAGGCGATGCGCTCCGGGTCGTGCACGGCGCCGTCCGCGTCCGGCTTGTCGTCGTACGCCGCGCCGTTCTCGGTGACCAGCAGGGGGAGCCCGGGGACTTCCGCGGTGAAGCGCGTCAGCAGGTCGTACAGGCCGGTGGGGTCGACGGCCCAGTCCATCGCGGTCCGCTTGCCCGGCGGCTGGTGGAAGACCACGGCGTGCGAGCCGGGCCAGGGGGACGGCCCGGGGCGATTGTCAGTGGGGGCTGATACCACTGTAGGCGCGTAGTAGTTGATGCCCAGCGCGTCGAGGGGGTGCTTGATGGCATCGGTGTCGCCGTCGTGGACGAACGACCAGGTGGTGATCCCCGCCGTGTCGGCCAGCAGGTCGGCGGGGTACGCACCGTGCAGCATGGGCCCGGTGAAGATACGGGTGGCGAGCGCGTCGACGCGCCGCTGAGCGTCCAGGTCCGCGGGATCGGGCGTACGGGCCCGTACGGCACCGGCGTTGAGGGTCACCGAGAGCTGAGCCGTGGCGGGCAGGACGGCGCGCAGCGCCTGCGCGCCGAGACCGTGGGCGAGGTTGAGGTGGTGGGCGGCGCGCAGGGCGGCCTCGTCGTCGGTCCTGCCGGGCGCGTGGACGCCCGAGGCGTAGCCCAGGAAGGCGCTGCACCAGGGCTCGTTGAGGGTGGTCCACAGCCCGACCCGGTCGCCGAGGGCCTCGCCGACGAGCCGGGCGTAGTCGGCGAAGCGCAGCGCGGTCTCGCGGGCGGGCCAGCCGCCCGCGTCCTCCAGCTCCTGGGGCAGGTCCCAGTGGTAGAGCGTCAGCACCGGCCGGATGTCGTGCGCGAGGAGGTCGTCGACGAGTGCCCGGTAGAAGTCGAGGCCGCGCCGGGAGGCCGGGCCGCGCCCCGTGGGCTGCACCCGTGGCCAGGACACCGAGAAGCGGTAGGCGCCCAGGCCGAGCTCCGCCATCAGCCGGACGTCCTCGTGGCGGCGGTGGTAGTGGTCGGTGGCCGTGTCCCCGGTGTCGCCGCCCAGCACCCGGCTGGGCGTGCGGCAGAAGGTGTCCCAGATGGAGGGCGTGCGCCCGTCCTCCCGGGCGGCGCCCTCGATCTGGTACGCGGCGGTCGCAGCGCCCCAGAGAAAACCTGGCGGGAAGGTCACGGTCATGAGGAAGCACTCCGGAGGACGAGAAGGGGGGCGACGAGGGGATGAGGAGGGGACGAGAGTGAGGCGCTCAGCCCTTGACCGCGCCGCGCATGATGCCGCCGACGATCTGGCGGCCGAAGAGGGCGAAGACCAGCAGCAGCGGCAGCGTGCCCAGCAGCGCGCCGGCCATCACCACGGCCTGGTCCGGGACGTAGCCGCGGCCCAGCCCGGTGAGGGCCACCTGCACGGTGGGGTTCTCCTGGGTGAGGGCGATGACGGGCCAGAAGAAGTCGTTCCAGGTCTGGACGAAGGAGAGCATCCCCAGCACGGCCATCGCCGGCCGGGCGACCGGGAGGACGACGTGCCACACCAGGCGCCAACTGCTCGCGCCGTCCACGCGGGCGGCCTCGATCAGCTCGCCCGGCAGCGCCTCGACGAGGTACTGCCGCATGAAGAACACCCCGAAGGCGCTCACCAGCGTGGGCAGCACGACGGACTGCAGCTGGTCCGTCCACCCCAGCCGGGCCACGACGAGGAACAGCGGCACGACGCGTGTATAAGAGACAGGTGCAGAAGAGCACCGTGCCCAGCGCCACGGTCCCCGCGACCAGCGTCGTGTTCAGCAGCGCGAGGCCCACGTTCGCCTCCGACCACGCCCGGCCGAGGTTCCGGGCCAGGCCGTCGCCGAACCAGAGCGGGGGCGGGGTGCGGGCCAGCCGGGCGTTGTCCCGGGAGGCGGCGACCGCCGTCCAGACGAGGGGGAAGAGAGAGCCCGCCGCGAACAGCGCCAGCACCGCGTAGGCGAGCGGCCCCCCGCGCAGCTGCCGCCCGGCGCGCCCCGCCCGGGCCCGCGGCCCGCCGGCCCGGCCGATACCGATCGTCACGGCACCCCCTCACCGGTCCTTCCCCAGCCGCCGCACGACGAGCAGGTTCACGGCGGCGATCAGCAGCAGGAGCAGGAACATCGCCCAGGCCACGGCCGAGGCGCGCCCCAGGTGGTAGTTGAACCAGCCCTGTTCGTACAGATACAGCCCGAGCGTCTGGAACTGGTGCGAGGCACCGCCCTTCTGGCCGCCCGCACCGCCGAACAACAGGGGCTCGCCGAAGAGCTGCGTCGCCCCGATCGTCGAGACGACGACGGTGAAGAGGATCGTCGGCCGCAGTGCCGGCACCGTGATGTGCACGAACTGCCGCGCGCGCGACGCGCCGTCCAGCGCCGCCGACTCGTACAGCTCGTCCGGGACCGCCTGCATGGCGGCCAGGTAGATCAGCGCGTTGTAGCCCGTCCACCGCCAGATCACGATCGAGGAGACCGCGAGGCGCGAGCTCCAGGTGCCGTTCTGCCAGTCGACAGGGCCGATCCCGGCCGCGTCCAGCGCCCAGTTCACCATGCCGTAGTCGCGCCCGTAGAGCAGGACGAAGACGAGCGTGGCGGCGGCGACGGAGGTGGCGTACGGCGTCAGCAGCGCGACCCGCCAGAAGGTCGCGGCGCGCAGCCGGTAGTGGAGCAGGTGCGCCAGGCCGAGGGCCATCAGCAGCTGCGGGACGGTCGACAGGACACCGATGGTGGCGGTGTTTCGCAGGGCGTTCCAGAAGAAGTCGTTGTCCAGCAGCCGGACGTAGTTGTGCAGTCCGGCCCACTCCATGCGGTCCGGTGACGTCAGCTCCACCCGGTGCAGGGAGGCCCAGCCGGTGTAGAGGAGGGGGAAGAGACCGAATGCCGCGAAGAAGAGGAAGAACGGCGCCACGAACGCGTACGGGCTGTACCGCAGGTCCCAGCGGTGGAGACGGCTGCGCCACCGGTCCGGGCGGTCGCGGTCGCGGCGGCGGTCCCCGGGGGCGGCGGGGGTGCCCTCGACCGCGGTGGTGGTGGCCGCCGTCACTCGTCCACCGCGTTCTCGATCTCCTTCTGGGCCGCCCGCCAGCCGGCCCGGGGCGACTTGCCCTGCTGCTCGACCTGGGGGATGCCGACGTCGGTGAACGCGAGCCCGATCTGCTGCTCCCGCGGGCCGAAGACCAGCGTCGGGATGCCCCGGGTCGCCGCGGTGAAGATCGCTCCGGTGGGCGCGCTGCCGAAGTAGGGGTTCCGGGCGTCCCTCACCTGCGGCAGCGCGTACGCGGCGGGGGTGGAGGGGATGCTGGCCTGGCGCTCGAAGAGCCGGGCCTGCTGGGCGGGCGCGGTCAGCCAGACGGCGAGCTCGACGGCGGCCGCCCGGTGCCGGGCGGCCCTGGGCACGCCGATGAAGGAGCCGCCCCAGTTGGCGGGCCGGGGCGCGGCGGCCACGTCCCACTTGTCCCTGCCCGCGGGGCCGGCCTTCTCCTTGATGTAGCCGAGCATCCAGGGCGGGCAGGCGACGGTGGCGAAGCGACCGTTGGCGTACGCCTGGTCCCACGGCTTCTCGAACTGCTTGAGCCGGGCCGTCAGCCCGGCGCGCACGGCCTGCATGGCCAGGTCCCAGGAGGCCCTGACCGCGGGGCTGGTGGCGTGGACGGGCCGGCCGGCGCGGTCGTAGTAGCGCTCGGCGTAGCCGTGGACGGAGGCGTTGTAGATCCCGGCGGCCGAGTCGGTGAAGACCGTGCCCGCCGGGGCCCGCCGCTTGTAGGCCTTGCCGGTGTCGATGTAGCGCTGCCAGTCGCCGGCCCACAGCCGGCCCACCGCCTCCCGGTCGGCGGGCAGCCCGGCCCGCCGGAAGAGGTCCTTGCGGTAGCAGACGGCGATCGGCCCGATGTCGGTGCCGAGGCCGATGGTCCGGCCGTCGCGGGTGGTGGCCTGGGCCCACTTCCACGCCAGCCAGTCGCCGCGGTGGACGCCCTTCGCCCGGGACAGATCCTCGAAGAGGTCGGCCCGGGCGGTGGCGAGCTCGTGGACGTTGCCGACCTCCATGGCCTGGATGTCGGCGAGTCCACTGCCGGCGGCGAGGTGGGTGAGCAGCTGCGGGTAGTAGGCGTCATTGCGCTCGATCACGCTTTCCTTGATCGTGATGCCCGGATGCAGCCGCTCGTACTCCTCGTAGAGTCCCGCCTGCTTGTAGCCGAAGACACCGAAGGTGCCGATGGTGATCGTGGTCCGTCGGTCGCCGCCGGGGCCGCTCGCGTCGTCGGGCCTGCTGTCCTTGGCGCAGCCGTCGAGCACGCTCATGCCGAGCACGAGCGCGGCCGCGGCCACGAGCAGCAGGGCCCGGCGGCGGAACGGACCGCTCGACCACGCGGTCACGACTGGGGGATGACGTTTTCCGCCTGTGGTCCCTTCGGTCCCTGGGTAACGGTGTACTCGACGCGCTGGTTCTCCTCCAGGGACTTGTATCCCTGGGTCGTAATGGCGGAGAAGTGGACGAATACGTCCGGTCCGCCGTCGTCCTGCTGGATGAAGCCGAAACCCTTTTCGGCGTTGAACCACTTCACTGTGCCTGTTGCCATCGGTGATGACCCTTCGTCCGGTGCCGGCACCTCAGCTTTCCCCGGACGAGCGGCGAACGTCCCCCAACCGCGAGGTGCGTCACCCCTGAGGACTACAAAACGAAAAGAGCCCGGTCCGCTTTCGCGGACCGGGCTCTTCCCGATCAGGGTGAGTAACGGGACTCGAACCCGCGACATCCTGGACCACAACCAGGTGCTCTACCAGCTGAGCTATACCCACCGTGTCCGGTGCGTTTCCCACCGGCCGAGAAAAAGTGTACAGGGTCTTGAGGGGTGCTCGCTCCCAGCTTTCGTGTCGCCGGGAGCGAGCTGCGTCACTCTGCCCGATCGCGTCGTTCCTACGCCTGAACGGGCAGGACGTGCTTGGCCGCGATCGCCTTCGCCGTGTCGGAGTCCGGACCGGGCTGCGGCACGAAGATCGCCTCGCGGTAGTAGCGGAGCTCGGCGATCGACTCGCGGATGTCGGACAGCGCCCGGTGGTTGCCGGTCTTCTTGGGGCTGCTGAAGTAGGCGCGCGGGAACCAGCGGCGCGCCAGCTCCTTCACCGAGGACACGTCCACGATCCGGTAGTGGAGGTGACCCTCGAGCTCGGGCATGTCCCGGAGCAGGAAGCCGCGGTCGGTGCTGACCGAGTTTCCGCACAGCGGAGCCTTGCCGGGCTCCGGGACGTACTCGCGGATGTACGCCAGGACCTGTCGCTCCGCCTCCTCGAGCGTGGTCCCGCCGTCCAGCTCCGTGAGCAGCCCGGAGGCCGTGTGCATCTGGCGCACGACCTCGGGCATGGTGGCGAGCGCCTCGGCGGGCGGGCGGATGACGATGTCCACGCCGTCCCCGAGGATGTTCAGCTCAGAGTCGGTGACCAGGGCGGCCACCTCGATGAGCGCGTCGGTCGACAGCGAGAGCCCGGTCATCTCGCAGTCGATCCACACCATGCGATCGTTCATACGTCTCACCCTACGGGGCGTTCCCGCTGACCGGGCAGGCGCGGAACGTAGAGGTCCGAATCCGGCTTGCCCGGATCCGGGGCGTTCGACCCGTGGGCACCGCCATGGCCGGAGCCATGAGGGGCCGGATGGCCGATATGCCCGCTATGTCCCCCGGGTGGTGGGGGAGCGCCCAGGGGCGCTCCTGTCACCGCGTGAGCGGGGGCCATGGCCGCACGGCGCATCGCCATCAGCGACGACTCGCCCGGCCGGGGCTCCATGGCCTCGGGCCGGTCGAACCGGTCGCCGCGGTCCGCGCGCTCCGGCCGCTCGCCCCGCTCCGGACGGTCCACCGTGCCGCTCTGCGGCCGGCGCGCCCGATAGGCGGCCCGGTAGGCGGCCGGGGAGGACCCCAGCTGCCGGCGGAAGTGGCCGCGCAGGGCCACCGGCGAGCGGAAGCCGCAGCGCCCGGCGACC
>KL569433.1:48492-49899 GCA_000715685.1 Streptomyces lilacinus | reverse complement strand
TGTGTATAAGAGACAGGCCTGGAGCACCCGCTGAGTGATCAGCCACTGCAGCGGCGCGCTCCCGGTGAGCGAGCGGAACCGTCGGTCGAAGGTGCGACGACTCATGTACGCGCGGGCGGCCAGCGTCTCCACGTCGAACTGCTCGTGGAGGTGCTCCAGCGCCCAGGCGACGACCTCGGCCAGCGGGTCGGCGCCGATCTCCTCCGGTAAAGACCTGTCGAGGTAGCGCTCCTGCTCTGTCTCTTATACACATAGACAGCCCCCGCGGCGTCGGCGCCGTGGTCGGTGCGGACGATGTGCAGGCACAGGTCGATGCCTGCCGCGGTGCCCGCGGAGGTCAGTACGTCGCCGTCGTCCACGAAGAGCTCCCGGGGGTCCACGTGGACCGACGGGTAGCGCTTCGCGAGCGTGGGCGCGTACATCCAGTGGGTGGTGGCGGGCCTGCCGTCCAGCAGCCCCGCGGCGGCCAGTACGAAGGCCCCGGTGCACAGCCCGACGATGCGGGCACCCTCTTCATGGGCCCGGCGCAGCGCGTCGAGTGCGGCGGCGGGCGGCGGCTGGGTGATCGACCGCCAGGCCGGTACGACGACGGTGCCGGCCCGGGAGAGTGCCTCCAGGCCGTACGGTGCGGTCAATTCCAGGCCACCGGTCGTTCGCAATGGCACATCTTCGCCCGCGCACACCAGCAATCGGTAGCGGGGGACTCCCGCGTCCTGGCGGTCGATGCCGAAGACGGAGAGCGGAATGGAGCTTTCGAAGATGGGGCCGCCGCTGAAAAGCAGCACGGCGACGATCTCCCGGCGGCGGCGTCCGGAGAGCTTGCGCGCGGTCTCCGGTACGGTCGTGGAGTCCTGGCTCATGGCGCTAAGCCCCCCTCGGCGGTCGAGTCCTCTCGGTCCTGCACGTTTCCCCTCGGTCCTGAACGGTTCCCCCGCCGGTCATGGCCAAGATCGAATCTACTGCGTCGTTCGGAGACGCGGTGACCAGTTCACCACCCGCCTCTAAGTCGACATGACAACTTGGCGCGAAGCGTTCGATCACGAAGCGTTGCACTTGCAGGCTCCGGTGAAAAGTACGCCTCTCGCCCCTGCCCACACTCCGTAGGCGACAACCGCCCTCAGCGGTCCTTTCCTTGCTGGTCGACCGGCTGTTGGGAGGGGTGTCGGCCAAGGTACGAAGTTCGGCCTGAAGTTGGCTGAAAACGTATGGGTGCAGGCGTGCGAGGGGGTCAGTCGGCGGGGCTACCGGGGCCCGCGCGACGGGCTCCGCGATGGCTTCCGGCGCCGGTCCGCCCGTGCCGGCCGCGGTGCGGAACCGTCTGTTCCGTGGACACCCTGGCGGCGGTGCGCTCCGACTGGCGCAGCAGGGCGTGACAGACACAGGTGAGGGCCTGTCTCTTATACACAT
>KL569433.1:47463-48213 GCA_000715685.1 Streptomyces lilacinus | reverse complement strand
CCGCCGAAGGACTGACCGCACATCAGCAGCACGACCGGCACGAGGGCGCAGCTGAAGGCCGCCCAGCGGACCACGTCGCTCACCGGATCGGGGGACTCCCCCTCGAGGGCGTCCTCACGGGCGTCATCACGGGTTCCGGGCACGGAACGGCTCCCTGCTGGCGGCTGCTGGCGGTACTACAACGCCGGGCCGGGGCCGTGGGTCACTGGGGAAACGGGGGGTGTGGGTCGCCGGGGAGCGGGCAGGGGTACCCGAGCCCGGGCCATTGCGCTACGCGCCGCGCTCGTGCATGCTCCGGGGAACGCCCACCGGGTCCCTGCCCGGCCGGGCGGCCTCTGGGCAGGCAGCGAGTGTCGCCGTACCCTGGGGGTAAGCACTTGAAAAGATGAATCCCGGACGGATTTGGCCGTCCAAGATCCATCAGCGGGCGCACCCCTCGACAACTCCAACCAGTCCACCGCCGTTCCCCCTCGACTAGAGGCTTCCTTCGCCGAGACACCGATGGCCGGTCACGAATTCTCCGAACCCGCGGACCGCAAGCGGATCGCCGATCAGGCGGCGAATCCCGAAGCGGCGGAAGAAACACGTCATTCCTGCGATCCGGCGTTCCAGCACGGTGTCGTGGTGGGCTTCGACGGTTCCATGTCGAGCGAGCGAGCGCTTGCGTATGCAATCGGGATGGCCCGGCGCGCGGGCTCGGGCCTGATCATCGTCCATGTGGCCAACCGGCTGCCGACGACCGTCTGGGCG
>KL569433.1:43447-47192 GCA_000715685.1 Streptomyces lilacinus | reverse complement strand
AGACGTCCCCGATCACCGCACCGAGGTCCTGGGCCTCGAGCTGGCCTGCGCCGACTATCTCTCCGAAGTGCCCTGGATCCTCGTCGAGCGCGGCGGGGACATCTGCCACGAGCTCGAGGAGGTCGGCCGGGAGTACGCGGCGGACGCCATCGTGGTCGGCTCCACGCACGGCCTGGTCGGCCGGATCTTCGGATCGGTGGCGGGCCGGCTGGCGCGCCGCGCCCAGCGTCCGGTGGTCGTGATTCCGTAGCGCCCGTGCGTCGATGCCTCGTACGTCGATGTCTCGTGCGTCGATGTCTCGTGCGTTGGCGTCCCGCACGTCACTGTGACAACTCGCGTGCGGCCCACGGGAGATGACGCCGAACCCCTCTTGACGCCCGACAGAATCTACTCGCGCGTACGGGGTGGAAGGGCGCCCGGGGACGGGTAGGAGACCGGGCACACGCTCGGTCGTGCCGCCGGACGGGAGGTGACGGCTCCCGGGACCGGTGGCTTCACCGCCGGCGCGAGGTCGACGCCGGCACAGGGGAGGCGGTCCTCCCCGCGCGCGTGGTGGCACGCACGGGGAGGACCGTCCTCTCGGACCTGTCGCGGACAGGTGCGGACAGGTACGAGAGGGCTTGCGGGGCCCGCCGCGGCGGGCCCGGGCGTGACTACTCGACGGTGACGGACTTCGCCAGGTTGCGCGGCTTGTCGATGTCGCGGCCCATGGCCTTCGCCGTGTAGTACGCGAAGAGCTGCAGCGGGATGCCCATGAGGATGGCGTCCAGCTCGTCCTCGTTCTTCGGCACCACGATCGTGTGGTCGGCCTTCTCCTGCTCCTGGTGCGCGACGGCGAGGATGCGGCCGCTGCGGGCCTTGATCTCCTCCAGCGCGGCGCGGTTCTTCTCCAGCAGCTCGTCGTCCGGCACGATCGCGACGGTCGGCATCGCGGGCTCGATCAGCGCCAGCGGGCCGTGCTTCAGCTCGGAGGCGGGGTAGGCCTCGGCGTGGATGTACGAGACCTCCTTGAGCTTCAGCGAGGCCTCGCGGGCCACCGGGTAGCCGCGGACACGGCCGATGAACATCATCGACTTGGCGTCGGCGTACTCCTTGGCCAGCTCTTCGATCTGCGCCTCGTTCGCCAGGATCTCCTCGATCTGGCCGGGGAGCTTGCGCAGGCCCTCGATGATCCGCTTGCCGTCGGCGACGGACAGGTCGCGGGTGCGGCCCAGGTGCAGGGCGAGCAGGCCGAAGGAGACCACCATGTTGGTGAAGCACTTGGTGGAGACGACACAGACCTCGGGGCCGGCGTGGACGTAGATGCCGCCGTCGGTCTCGCGGGCGATCGCGGAGCCGACCACGTTGACCAGGCCCAGGACGCGGGCGCCCTTGCGCTTGAGCTCCTGGACGGCCGCGAGGACGTCGTAGGTCTCACCGGACTGGGACACCGCGATGTAGAGGGTGTCGGGGTCCACGACCGGGTTGCGGTAGCGGAACTCGGACGCCGGCTCGGCGTCGGCGGGGATCCGGGCCAGCTCCTCGATCATCTGGGCGCCGATCTGGCCGGCGTGGTACGAGGTGCCGCAGCCGAGGATCTTCACCCGGCGCACGGCGCGGGCGTCGCGGGCGTCGAGGTTCAGGCCGCCCAGGTGCACGGTGGAGAAGCGGTCGTCGATGCGGCCGCGCAGCGCGCGGTCCACGGCGTCGGCCTGCTCGTGGATCTCCTTGTGCATGTACGTGTCGTGGCCGCCCATGTCGTAGGACTCGGCCTCCCACTCGACGGTGGTCGGCTGGGCGGAGGTGCGGGAGCCCTCGGTGGTGTACGTGCGGTAGTCGTCGGCCTTGAGGGTGGCCATCTCGCCGTCGTCGAGGGTGACGACCTGACGGGTGTGGCTGACCAGGGCGGCGACGTCGGAGGAGACGAACATCTCCTTCTCGCCTATGCCCAGCACGACGGGGGAGCCGTTGCGGGCGACCACGATGCGGTCCGGGAAGTCGGCGTGCAGGACGGCGATGCCGTAGGTGCCCTCGATGTGACGGACGGCCTCGCGGACCTTCTCCTCCAGCGTCTCGGCCTCGGAGCGGGCGATGAGGTGGGCGAGGACCTCGGTGTCGGTGTCGGAGACGAAGACGAAGCCCTCGGCCGTCAGCTTGGTGCGCAGGTCGGAGGCGTTGTCGATGATGCCGTTGTGGACGACGGCGACCTTCTCCTCCGCGTCCAGGTGCGGGTGGGCGTTGACGTCGTTCGGCGCGCCGTGGGTGGCCCAGCGGGTGTGGGCGATGCCGGTGGTGCCCGCGAAGCGCTTGGGCAGGCGGGACTCCAGCTCGCGGACGCGGCCCTTGGCCTTGGCGGACTTCAGGCCACCGGTCTTGCCGCTGGCGTGCAGGGCGATGCCGGCGGAGTCGTAGCCGCGGTACTCCAGGCGCTGCAGGCCCTCGAGCAGCAGCGGCGCGACATCACGCTTGCCGATGTAGCCGACGATTCCACACATAGGTGACCCTCCCAGGTAAGCGTTCGTGGTGCCCGACGACGGTGGGCGGTGGGCGACGGGCGGCTGTGCGGGGCCTCCCTGCCCGGTTCGTTTCTCGTCCGGTTCGTTTCTCGTCCGGCCGGCGTGCGCCGGCCGCGGCGGTCAGCCGATCAGCCGATCGCCGATCATCCGTAGACGATGCGGCGCAGCTGTCTCAGCGAGAGCTCGGGTGGTGCCACCGCGCGGTGCGGCAGCTCCGCCGCGATGCGCTCGAAGATCTCCGCGTTGTTCAGTCCGCCGGACTGAAGCTCGCGGTGGCGGCGGCGTACGAACTCCTCGGCCGTCTCGTCGAAGTACGCGAGCACGTCCAGCACCACCCGGGCGGCCTCGCCGCGCTGAAGCGGCGTGCTGCGCACCAGGTGGTCGACCAGGTCGTCGTGGGACATGCGGCGTTCGAGCACCCGTTGATACTGAGGGCTGACAGGGCCTTTCGCAAGAATCCTGCCCGATTTCGGGCAGGAGTGCTAGTGAATGTGAGGTGAAACGCCTAGAAACGCCTCAGGATGGCCTGTTTCGTGGTGATGAATTCCTCTTCGGTGAGGATGCCGGAGCGGTGGAGCTCGCCCAGCTCCCGCAGCCGACGCAGCAGGGCGTCGTGATCATCGCGGCCGGGCGTGTCGCGGGGGCCGGGCTCGTCCGGGCCGGGCTCGTCCGGGGTGGCCTTCTGCGGGGCGGCACCGGCCGGGGGGAGGGGCGCGGCGGTCGCGGCGGCCTGGGCGCCGGGGGCCGAGGGGTGCGGCAGTCGGGCCGCCACGGCGGCGGCCACCAGGGCCATCAGGGCGTCCTTCTTGAAGCCGAAGAGCTCGACGGCGTTCATGTCGTGCCGGGGCGGGACGCCCGCGGCCGCCTGGGGGACGACGAAGCGGAGGTAGCCGTTCTCGAGTCCGGCGGAGGGCTGCCACTGCACCGAGGCGATGTCGGCCACGGCGATCACGCGGTTGAGCGACTTCTTGCTGTCCGAGGCCATCCAGTTCCACTCGAGGTGGACGTGCTCGCCGTCGAAGGAGGCCGTCCCGTCGCCGGCGCCCACGGACACCGGCACGGCCGGGCCGGGCAGGAGATAGCGGTCGGCGGGGCCGTTCGGCACCTGCTCCAGGAGCAGGGCGTTGCGCACCTCGTCGACGAAGTACTCGGCGACGCCGGACCGGTCGGGCTCGACGGCCAGCTGATACGGATCGGCGCCTTCCGGCAGCCGGCCGCGCGCGACCTGGGCCAGGGGGTCGGCGCCCTCG
>KL569433.1:39114-43193 GCA_000715685.1 Streptomyces lilacinus | reverse complement strand
CCAGCGGCACCGCGAGCTCACCCAGCGTCTGGCGGAGCGGATGCACCCCGCGCTCCCGACCGGGCACGATGCGTATCGTGCCGCCGTCGAACGTCCATGTGCCGTCCTTCTGAAGGATCTCAGCCATGGGCGGAATTCTGGCAGTTCGGGTGGGTGCGCGGGGGCGCAGGGGCCGGTGTTCGGGCGGGCGGGCCCGGGTGTTCAGCCGGGCCCGGGGCAGGGCCCGGGTGCTCAGAGGCCCGGGGCACTCAGGCGTCGGGCAGGCCCAGCTCGCGGGCGATCAGCATGCGCTGGACCTCGCTGGTGCCCTCGCCGATCTCCAGGATCTTGGAGTCCCGCCACATCCGGGCCACGGGGTACTCGTTCATGAAGCCGTAGCCGCCGTGGATCTGGGTGGCCTCGCGGGCGTTGGTGACCGCGATCTCCGAGGAGTACAGCTTGGCCAGCGCGGCCTCCTTCTTGAAGGGCTCGCCGTGCACCAGCCGGGAGGCCGCGTCGCGCCAGGCGAGCCGGGCCGTGTGCGCCCGCATCTCCATGTCGGCGATCTTGAACTGGATGGCCTGGTTGGCGCCGATCGGCCGACCGAAGGCCTCGCGGGTCCTCGCGTAGGAGATCGACTCGTCGACGCAGCCCTGGGCCAGGCCCGTGGCCAGCGCCGAGATCGCGATCCTGCCCTCGTCGAGTATCCGCAGGAACTGGGCGTAGCCCCGGCCCTCCTCGCCCAGGAGGTTGGCCGCCGGCACCCGGACGTCGGCGAAGGACAGCTCGCGGGTGTCGGAGGCGTTCCAGCCGACCTTGGAGTAGGGGGCCGCCACCGTGAAGCCGGGGGTGCCGGAGGGCACGATGATCGAGGAGATCCGCGGCTTGCCGTCCGGCTTGTGGCCGGTGACGGCGGTGACTGTGACGAGGCCCGTGATGTCCGTGCCGGAGTTGGTGATGAAGCACTTGGTACCGTTGATCACCCACTCGTTCGTCGCCTCGTCCAGCCGGGCGGTGGTGCGGGTGGCGCCCGCGTCCGAGCCGCCGTCGGGCTCGGTCAGGCCGAACGCGCCCAGCATCTCGCCGGAGCAGAGCCGCGGCAGCCACTCGCGCTTCTGCTCCTCGGTGCCGAAGCGGTGGATGGGCATGGCGCCCAGCGACACGCCGGCCTCGAGGGTGATCGCCACGGAGGAGTCGACGCGGGCGAGCTCCTCGAGGGCGAGACCGAGGGCCAGGTAGTCCCCGCCCATCCCGCCGTACTCCTCGGGGAACGGCAGCCCGAAGAGGCCCATGCGCCCCATCTCCCGCACGATCTCGTACGGGAACTCGTGGCGCTCGTAGTAGTCGCTGATCTTCGGGGCGACCACGTCGTGTGCGAACTCCTCCACGGTGCGGCGGAGTTCCTCGTGCTCGGGGGTGAGGCGGTGGTCCAGCGGCATGGCTCAGGGCTCCTGGTGGGAGAGGGCGCGGACGGTGCGGGAGGGGCTGGGTCGGCCCAGGTGGGCGGCCATCCACACGCTGGTGGCGGTGAGACGGCCGAGGTCGACTCCGGTGGAGACACCGAGGCCGTCGAGCATCCAGACGAGGTCTTCGGTGGCGAGATTGCCGGTGGCGCTCTTGGCGTACGGGCAGCCGCCGAGGCCGCCGGCGGAGGCGTCGACGGTGGTCACGCCGTGCCGCAGCGCGGCGAGGGTGTTGGCGAGGGCCTGGCCGTAGGTGTCGTGGAAGTGCACGGCCAGCCGGTCGGTGGGCACGCCGGCCTCGTCGAGCGCGGTCAGCAGCGCCGCGACGTGGCCCGGGGTGGCGACGCCGATGGTGTCGCCGAGGCTGAGCTCGTCGCAGCCCATGTCCAGCAGGCGTCGGCTCACGCCGACGACCCGGTCGAGGGGCACGGCGCCCTCCCACGGGTCGCCGAAGCACATCGACAGATAGCCGCGCACGGCCACGCCGGCCACCCGCGCCGCCGCGACGACGGGCTCGAACATCGCCAGCGACTCGTCGACGGTGCGGTTGAGATTGGCCTTGGCGAACGACTCGGTGGCGCTGCCGAAGACGGCGATCTCCCGGGCGCCGAGGGCCAGGGCGCGGTCGAGACCGCGTTGGTTGGGCACGAGCACGGGCAGCCGGGCCGGGACGTCGCCGAGCATCGGCATCAGCTGCTCGGCGTCGGCCAGCTGGGGCACCCACTTGGGGTGCACGAAGCTCGTCGCCTCCACGGTGTCCAGGCCGGCGGCGGCGAGGCGGCGGATGAACTCGGCCTTGATCTCGGTGGGGACGACCGCCTTCTCGTTCTGCAGGCCGTCGCGGGGGCCCACCTCGTGGATGCGCACGCGGGCGGGGAGGTCGGGGTCCCGTACGACCATGGGCAGTCCGCTGATCATGACTCCTCCAGGGGCTCCGCGGGCGTGACGACCGCGAGGACCTGGTCCATGGCGACCGTGCTGCCGGCGGTCACGTCGAGCTCGGTGACGGTGCCGGCGTGCGGGGCGGCGATGACGTGCTCCATCTTCATCGCCTCCACGACGAGCAGGCTCTGCCCGGCGGCCACCTCGTCGCCGACGGCGGCCTTGACGACGGTGACGGTGCCGGGCATGGGGGCGGTGAGCGTGCCGGCGTGGGCGGCGGCCGCGCCGCCGGTGGCTTCGACGGGGTCGTGGGCGGTGAGGTGCCAGGCGTCGCCGTCGCGGCCGAGCCGGACGCCCTCCGGGCCGGGGGCGACGGTGAAGGTGTGGGTGAGCCCGTCGGTCTCGAGGGTGACGCCCCCGGGCCCCCGGGAGGGCAGCAGCTTCGCGCTCAGGGGGATCGTGGCGTCATCAAGGAGCACCTCGGTGCCGCGCACGCGGACCGTCACCGGTGCGTGCCCCGGCACGCGGAAGTGGTGCGCCGTCCAGGCGGGCTCGCCGCCCAGGCGCCAGCCGGTCGGCACCGAGAAGGGGTCGACCCAGGTGGAGGGCCCGGGGAACAACTCCGCCTGCCGCAGCAGCGCACCCGCCACGTACACCTCGTCCGGCACCGCGCCCGCGACCAGCGTCGCCGCCTCCCGGTCCACCAGCCCCGTGTCGAGGTCGCCGGACACCACCGCCGGATGGGCGAGCAGCCGCCGCAGGAACCCGGCGTTGGTGTCCACCCCCAGCACGACCGTCTCCGCCAGCGCCGCCCGCAGCCGGCGCAGCGCCGTCGCCCGGTCCGGGCCGTACGCGATCACCTTGGCGAGCATGGGGTCGTACGACGTCCCGACCTCGACGCCCTCCGCGAGGCCCGAGTCCACGCGGATGCCCTCGCCCGCCGGCTCGCGGAGCACGCGCACGTGGCCCGCCGACGGCAGGAAGTCGACCCGCTCCCCGCTCACCCGTGCCGTCTCGGCGCAGATCCGCGCCTCCACCGCGTGCCCGGTGAGGGTCACGTCCTCCTGGGCGACGGTCAGCCGCTCGCCGGCGGCGACCCGGACCTGCCACTCCACCAGGTCCAGCCCGGTGATCAGCTCGGTGACCGGATGCTCCACCTGGAGGCGGGTGTTCATCTCCATGAAGTAGTACGAGGACGGGTCGCCGCCCGGCACGATGAACTCCACCGTGCCCGCGCCCGCGTAGCCGCAGGAGCGCGCGGCCTGCACGGCCGCCTCGCCCATCGCCGCGCGGGTGGCCTCGTCCAGCAGCGGGGACGGGGCCTCCTCGATGATCTTCTGGTGGCGCCGCTGCAGCGAGCACTCGCGCTCGCCGAGGTGGATCACGTGGCCGTGGCCGTCCGCCAGCACCTGGATCTCGATGTGCCGGGGGCGGTCGATCCAGCGCTCGACGAGCAGGGTGTCGTCGCCGAAGGACCCGCGCGCCTCGCGCCGGGCGGCGGCGATCTCCTCGCCCAGCCGTGCGGCGTCGCGCACGAGCCGCATTCCCTTGCCGCCGCCGCCCGCGGAGGGCTTGAGCAGGACGGGCATGCCGATCTCGAGCGCCGCCGCGGTCAGCTCCCCGTCCGTCAGGCCGCTCCCCGAGGAACCCGGCACGACCGGCACGCCGGCCGCCCGCACCGTCTCCTTCGCACGGATCTTGTCGCCCATCAGGTCGATCGCTGTCTCTTATACACATCTCTGAGCGGGCTGGCAA
>KL569433.1:37740-38855 GCA_000715685.1 Streptomyces lilacinus | reverse complement strand
GTGTATAAGAGACAGTGTGGACGGCCGTGTCGGCCGCCCGGACGTGCGGGGCGTCGGCGTCCGCGTCGCTGAAGACGGCGACGGAGCGGATCCCGAGCGCCCGCAGCGTACGGATGACCCGTACGGCGATCTCGCCTCGGTTGGCGACAAGGACAGTGTCGAACATGCTCCGCCTCACATCCGGAAGACGCCGTAGCCGGGCTCGCCCAGGGGGGCGTTGGCACACGCGGTCAGGGCCAGACCCAGCACCTGACGCGTCTCCAGGGGGTCGATGACGCCGTCGTCCCACAGCCGGGCCGTGGCGTAGTAGGCGCTGCCCTGGGTCTCGTACTGCTCGCGGACGGGGGCCCGGAAGGCCTCCTCGTCCTCGGCCGCCCATTCCTCGCCGCGCGCCTCGAGCTGGTCGCGCTTGACGGTCGCGAGGACGGACGCGGCCTGCTCGCCGCCCATCACCGAGATCTTGGCGTTGGGCCACATCCACAGGAAGCGGGGCGAGTAGGCCCGGCCGCACATGGAGTAGTTGCCTGCGCCGTAGGAGCCGCCGATGACGACCGTCAGCTTGGGGACCCGGGCGCACGCCACGGCCGTGACCATCTTGGCGCCGTGCTTGGCGATGCCGCCCGCCTCGTACTGCCGGCCGACCATGAAGCCGGAGATGTTCTGCAGGAAGAGCAGCGGGATGCCGCGCTGGTCGCACAGCTCTATGAAGTGGGCGCCCTTCTGGGCGGACTCGGAGAAGAGGATGCCGTTGTTGGCGACGATGCCCACGGGGTGGCCGTGGATCCGGGCGAAGCCGGTCACCAGGGTCTGCCCGAACTCGGCCTTGAACTCCGCGAAGCGGGAGCCGTCGACGATCCGGGCGATGACCTCGCGCACGTCGTACGGCGTCCGGGAGTCCACCGGCACCGCGCCGTAGAGCCCCGCCGGGTCGGCCTTGGGCTCCTCCACCGGCTCCACGGACCACGGCAGCGGACCGCGCCGGGGGAGCGTGGAGACGATGGTCCGCACGATCCGCAGGGCGTGCTCGTCGTTCTCCGCGAGGTGGTCGGTGACGCCCGACACCTTCGAGTGGACCTCGCCGCCGCCCAGCTCCTCGGCCGTGACCACCTCGCCCG
>KL569433.1:37144-37519 GCA_000715685.1 Streptomyces lilacinus | reverse complement strand
ACCGAGGAAGATCGTGCCCTGGCCGCGCACGATCACCGCCTCGTCGCTCATCGCCGGGACGTACGCGCCGCCGGCCGTGCAGGAGCCGAGGACGGCCGCGATCTGCGGGATGCCGGCGCCGGACATGCGGGCCTGGTTGTAGAAGATGCGGCCGAAGTGCTCGCGGTCGGGGAAGACCTCGTCCTGCATGGGGAGGAAGGCGCCGCCGGAGTCCACCAGATACAGGCACGGCAGCCTGTTCTCCAGGGCGATCTCCTGGGCGCGCAGGTGCTTCTTGACGGTCATCGGGTAGTACGTGCCGCCCTTGACCGTGGCGTCGTTGGCCACGACGACCGTCTCGCGGCCCGAGACCCTGCCCTGTCTCTTATACACATC
>KL569433.1:36286-36893 GCA_000715685.1 Streptomyces lilacinus | reverse complement strand
GATGTGTATAAGAGACAGATACATCCCGTCGGCCGCCAGGGGCGCGATCTCCAGGAAGGGCGACCCGGGGTCCAGCAGGGCGTCCACCCGGTCGCGCGGCAGCAGCTTGCCGCGCGACGTGTGCCGTGCGCGGGCCCTCTCGCCGCCGCCCAGCCGCGCGGCGGCGAGCTTCTCGCGCAGCCGCGCCGCCAGCTCGCGGTGCGCGACCTCGTTGGCCCGCCAGGCGTCGGACGCCGGATCTGCGGCGCTCCCCAGCACCGGTGCCTGCTGCATGTACTCGAGCTCCCTTGCTCGGTTAATGAGCGTTAACACATCCCCCTTCAGGTTAACGAGCACTAACGCCGCTGTCTAGAATTACTTTCGTGAAAGACGCAGCTCCCCGCCCCCGTGCCGCCGCTCCCGCGACCCCCACCCGTCGCGAGCGGATCCTGGAGGAGGCCGCCCGGCTCTTCGCCGAGCGCGGCTTCCACGGCGTCGGGGTGGACGAGATAGGGGCGGCCGTCGGCATCAGCGGCCCCGGGCTCTACCGCCACTTCGCCGGCAAGGACGCGATGCTCGCGGAGCTGCTGGTGGGCATCAGCGGTCGGCTCTTCGCGGGCGGCCGGCA
>KL569433.1:34444-35997 GCA_000715685.1 Streptomyces lilacinus | reverse complement strand
GCGGGGGCCGGCCCGGCCGCCGTCCTCGACGCCCTCATCGACGGCCACATCGACTTCGCCCTGGACGACCGCGACCTGATCACCCTCCACGACCGCGAGCTGGGTCAGCTGCGCGACAGCGACCGCAAGCTGGTGCGCTCCCTGCAGCGCCAGTACGTGGAGCTGTGGGTCGACGTCGTCCGTCAGCTGCACCCCGGTGCCGCCGAGGCGGAGGCCAGGGCGGCGGTCCACGCCGTCTTCGGCCTGCTCAACTCCACCCCGCACCTCGGCCGCCCCGGCGCCCTCCCGGGCCGGGCCGCCACGGCCGCGCTGCTGCGCCGCCTCGCGCTGGGGGCGCTGGCCGCGCTGTCGCACTGAGGCTGCTGTCGCAACTGAGGCTCTCGCGCCGAGGCCGAGGGCACCGGTCGTGGACGCGCGGGCCGGGGGCGGGATCGCGCCGAACGGATCTGGACAGCCTGGTGACCGACCGGTAGCTTCCTGAGCAAGCGCTTACACAGCCGGGAGGTCGCCATGCGACGCACCGTCTTCACCGAGGACCACGAGGCGTTCCGGGAGACGATCCGCGCCTTCATCGCCGCCGAGGTCGTGCCGTCCTACGACGAGTGGCGCGAAGCGGGCGCCGTACCGCGCGACTTCTACAAGAAGCTGGGCGAGCTCGGCCTCTTCGGCATCGAGGTGCCCGAGGAGTACGGCGGCGCAGGTCAGACGACGTTCAAGTTCCAGGCCGTCGTCACCGAGGAGTGCGCCCGCGCCGGCGTCAACTTCGGCGGCGCCGGCGTGCACACCGCGCTGTGCCTGCCCTACCTCCTCAAGTACGCCACCGAGGAGCAGAAGCGGCGCTGGCTGCCCCCCTTCGTCTCCGGCGAGATGATGACCGCCATCGCCATGACCGAGCCGGGCACCGGCTCCGACCTGGCCGGCATGAGGACCACCGCCCGGCTCTCGGAGGACGGCACCCACTACGTCCTCAACGGCGCCAAGACCTTCATCACCGGCGGCATCCAGGCGGACCGGGTGCTCGTCTGCGCCCGCACCGCCCCCGCCACCCCGGAGGACCGGCGCGGCGGCATCTCCCTCCTCGTCGTCGACACCGCCTCCGAGGGCTACGCGGTCGGCCGCAAGCTGGAGAAGCTCGGCCTGAAGACCTCCGACACCGCCGAACTCTCCTTCACCGACGTCAAGGTGCTGGTCGAGGACCTCCTCGGCGAGGAGGGCAAGGCCTTCTCCTACCTCACCCACAACCTCCCGCAGGAGCGGCTCGGCATCGCCGTCAGCGCCTACGCCCAGTCGGCCGCCGCCGTGGAGTTCGCCCTGGCGTACGTGCGCGAGCGCACGGTCTTCGGGCAGCCGGTGGCGTCGTTCCAGAACACCAAGTTCGTGCTGGCCGATTGCCGGTCCGAGGTCGACGCGATGCAGGCGGTCGTGGACCGGGCACTGGAAGCGCACGACGCCGGCGAGCTGACCCCCGCCGACGCCGCCTCGGTGAAGCTCTTCACCACCGAGCGCGCGGCCGTCGTCATCGACAAGTGCCTTCAGCTCCACGGCGGTTACGG
>KL569433.1:33891-34174 GCA_000715685.1 Streptomyces lilacinus | reverse complement strand
ATGTGTATAAGAGACAGGCCTGTACGCGGACACCCGCGTCAGCCGGATCTACGGCGGGACGAGCGAGGTCATGCGCTCGATCATCGCCAAGTCGATGGGCCTGTAAGGCCACCACGGACACCGCGTAAGGACCAACGGCACATGAGCGAGCCCCTTACCCCCCTCGATGAACTCCTCGGTCTGCTCGACCTCGAGCCGATCGAGGAGAACATCTTCCGCGGCACCACCGGCCCCGCCACGCTGGTGCCGCGCGTCTTCGGCGGCCAGGTGGCCGCCCAGGCGC
>KL569433.1:27853-33603 GCA_000715685.1 Streptomyces lilacinus | reverse complement strand
ATGTGTATAAGAGACAGGGCCGTACGGTCCCCGGCGACCGGACCGCCCACTCCCTGCACTCCTACTTCCTGCGCCCCGGCGACCCCGCGGTGCCCATCGTCTACACCGTCGACCGCATCCGCGACGGACGGTCCTTCACCACCCGCCGCGTGGTCGCCGTGCAGCACGGAAAGCCGATCTTCCACCTCTCCGCGTCCTTCCAGACGTACGAGGAGGGGCTGGAGCACCAGGAGCCGATGCCCGCCGCGCCGGACCCGCTCACGCTCCCGACGGCCGCCGAGATGCTGCCCCGCTACGCCGGTCTCCTCGGCGGCCAGGACGTGGTGGAGCGCATCATCGAGGCGCGCGACGCGGTCGACCTGCGGTACGCCGACGAGCCGCCGTTCGCCAGCGTGGGGGAGCCGCGGGAGGCCAAGTCGCAGGTTTGGTTCCGCACCAACGGCAAACTGGCGGACGATCCGCTGCTGCACATCTGCCTGGCCACCTACGTCTCCGACATGACGCTCCTGGACTCCGTCCTGCTCGCCCACGGCCGCGGCGGCTGGGCGATCGGCGACGTCGTCGGCGCCAGCCTGGACCACGCCATGTGGTTCCACCGGCCCTTCCGGGCCGACGAATGGCTGCTCTACGACCAGGAGAGCCCCACCGCGCAGGGCGGGCGGGGACTGGCGCGGGGGCGTATCTTCACCGAGGACGGGCGGCTGGCGGTATCGGTGATCCAGGAGGGGCTGATACGTGTGCCGCGTGAGCGCGTACTGAGGGGGTAAAGGATGGGGACGGCTGGACGGGGCCTGCTCATGGCCGGGGGAACGGTCGTGATGATCGCGGGAGTCGTGCTGGCGTTCTTCGCGCACGGCCGGGTGCTGGAGATGACGGGCCTGGACCGGCTCGGCTGGGGTCTGGCCCTGCGGGCCTTCGAGGCGGCCGTTCTTTACGGTGGATCGTGGCTGGTGGTGCGGGGCTGGAACGGCATGCGCGGCGGAGTGAGCTGAGCCCCACCCCCCCTTTCACCGTTTCCCGGACCCCCGACCGCGCGCAGCGCGGTCAAAGGGGTGCGAGGGGCCGCAGCCCCGCTCGGAAACGGTGAAAGGGTGGGACCGGGGCCACCCCCTAGCTCAGCCCCGCCGCCTCCAGCAGGTAGGCGGTCATCGGCTCGTAGAAGCGCGGATCGAGGACGTGGTCGTCCAGCGGCACCGCCACCTGCAGGGTGCCCTCCGCCTCGGCGAGGAAGAGCGCGGGGTCGTTGCAGTCCGCGTAGCCCACGGCGTCGATGCCGCGCTGGGCCGCGCAGCCGGCCCAGCCGTGGTCCGCGACCACCAGGTCCGGCAGCGGCCGCCCCTGCGCCGCGAGGCCGTCGAGGATCGCGGCCATCGGGGCGGGGGAGTGGGTGTGCCACAGCGACGCCCCCCGCTCGTACACGGCGACGTCCGCGACCTGGTAGATCGAGCCGTCATCCGCGCGCAGCCCGCTGGGAATGGACACGATCTCGCAGCCCGTCGCCCGCAGTGCGGCCGCCGTCGTGCGGTGCACGTCCAGCAGCCCGCCCGGGTGCCCGGTCGCGAACAGCACCCGCTGCCGGCCCTCCGCGGCCTTGCGCAGGAAGGCGGCCATCCGCTCCAGCGCCGCCACCGTCAGCTCCGGATCGATCGTGTCCTGCCCCGCCCGGTGCTCCAGGTCGTCGCTGACGCCGCAGCGCTCGGCCATGACGGCCAGCACGTCCTGCTCGTCGGTCCACCGGTCGCCCAGCTCCACCCCGAACCAGTACAGCCGGTCGCCCTGGGAGAGCCGACGGTAGTGATCGAGGTTGTTCTCCCGGGGGGTCGCGACGTTCCCCGCGATGCGCGTGCGGACGAGGTGGTCGATCAGTTCGGTACGGCTGGGTGGTATCGGCATGGACTCATTCTCCCCCGGGAAGCGCGATGGACGTCGTGTCCATATGGCGAAGCCGGACCTTCAGTTCCGTACATGTGCGGAATCCGCCGCCCTGCCTACCCTCGGGTACGTCCACCCGATCCGCTCCGACGTTGACGCGACCGTGACCCGTCGGCGCCCCGTCCGTGATCCGAGAGGCTTGAAGCATGAGCACCCCCGCCCCCCGTGAACCGCGCGGCCCCGTCGACTCCTCGCGCATCCCCCGCTACGCGGGCCCGGCCACCTTCGCCCGGCTGCCCCGCCTCGACGAGGTCGGCACCGCGGACGTCGCCGTCGTGGGCGTGCCCTTCGACACCGGCGTCTCCTACCGCCCCGGCGCCCGCTTCGGCGGCAACGCCATCCGCGAGGCCTCCCGCCTCCTGCGCCCCTACAACCCGGCGCAGGACGCCTCGCCCTTCGCCCTGGCGCAGGTCGCGGACGCCGGTGACATCGCCGCCAACCCGTTCAACATCGACGAGGCCGTCGAGACGATCGAGGCCGCGGCCGACGACCTCCTCGGCACCGGCGCCCGCATGATGACCCTGGGCGGCGACCACACCATCGCGCTGCCGCTGCTGCGCTCGGTCGCCAAGAAGCACGGGCCCGTCGCCCTGCTGCACTTCGACGCCCACCTGGACACCTGGGACACCTACTTCGGCGCCGAGTACACCCACGGCACGCCGTTCCGCCGGGCCGTCGAGGAGGGCATCCTCGACACCTCCGCGCTCTCCCACGTCGGCACGCGCGGCCCGCTGTACGGCAAGAAGGACCTCACGGACGACGAGAAGATGGGCTTCGGCATCGTCACCTCCGCCGACGTCATGCGGCGCGGCGTCGACGAGATCGCCGACCAGCTGCGCCAGCGCGTGGGCGACCGCCCGCTGTACATCTCCATCGACATCGACGTCCTGGACCCGGCCCACGCGCCCGGCACCGGCACCCCGGAGGCGGGCGGCCTGACCTCCCGCGAGCTGCTGGAGATCATCCGGGGCCTGTCCTCCTGCAACCTGGTCTCCGCCGACCTCGTCGAGGTCGCCCCGGCGTACGACCACGCCGAGATCACGTCGGTGGCGGCGTCGCACGCGGCGTACGAGCTGACCACGATCATGTCCCGCCAGATCGCCGCCGCCCGCGGCTGAGGCCGGCCGGTCGCTTTCCCCCCTGCCCCGCCCTTTCTCAGTGAAAGGGCGGGGCAGGGGCGTAAAAACCGCGTAAGCCCGGCCCCCGCCCGCGACAAGGGCTCGTAAGGGCGCGGCCACGGTCCGTGCCGAGACGGTTGGCTGAGGTGATCTTCCACCTCAGTCAACCGTCGAAGGCCGCCCCCTGATGCTGTACGCCCCCGGGAAAGCCACCCGCCGCCACCGCCGCGTCGCCGGCGGGCTCGTCGATCCCAAGCAGCTCGTCGCCTCGCTCCCGGAGGCGGTCCGCAAGCTGCGTCCCCGGGTGATGGTCAAGCACCCGGTGCTGTTCGTCGTCGAGGTCGGCTCGGTCCTCACCACGCTCTCCGCCGTGCTGGACCCCTCCGTCTTCACCTGGTTCATCAGCGTCTGGCTCTGGCTGACCGTCGTCTTCGCCAACCTCGCCGAAGCCGTCGCCGAGGGCCGGGGGCGGGCGCAGGCCGAGACGCTGCGCCGCACCCGCGCGACCGCCGTCGCGCGGCGGCTGCGCCACTGGCGGGTGGGCATGGACCGGCGGGACTGGGAGGAGGAGCGGGTCCGGGCCGGCGACCTGCGGCCCCACGACGTCGTCGTGATCGAGGCGGGCGAGACCGTGCCCGGCGACGGAGAGGTCGTCGACGGGGTGGCGGCGATCGACGAGTCGGCCGTCACCGGCGAGTCCGCGCCGGTGATCCGCGAGCCCGGAGGCGACCGTTCCGGTGTCACCGGCGGGACCACCGTGCTCTCCGACCGGGTCGTCGTGCGGATCACCTCCCGCCCCGGCCACGCCTTCCTCGACCGCATGATCGCCCTGGTCGAGGGCACCAGCCGGCAGAAGACCCCCAACGAGCTGGCGCTCAACATCCTGCTCGCCTCGCTCACGGTGATCTTCATCCTGGCCGTGGTCTCGCTCCAGCCCATGGCGAACTGGTCGGGTGCCCCGCAGAGCATCACCGTCCTCGTCGCGCTGCTGGTGACCCTCATCCCGACCACCATCGGCGCCCTGCTCTCCGCCATCGGCATCGCCGGCATGGACCGTCTCGTCCAGCGCAATGTCATCGCCCTGTCCGGCCGGGCCGTCGAGGCCGCCGGTGACGTCGGCACCCTGCTCCTGGACAAGACCGGCACCATCACGCTGGGCAACCGGGAGGCCGCCTCGTTCGTGCCCGTCAAGGGCGTGACCGCCGAGCTCCTGGCCGACGCCGCCCAGCTCTCCTCGCTCGCCGACGAGACGCCCGAGGGCCGCTCGATCGTCGTCCTCGCCGAGCGGCACGGGATCCGGCACACGGGCGGGGAGCTCGCGCACGGCCGCTTCGTGCCGTTCTCGGCGCAGACCCGCATGAGCGGCGTCGACTTCGCCTACCAGGGCGACTTCTGCCGTATTCGCAAGGGCGCGGCCGGCGAGGTCGCCCAGTGGGTCGCCCGGCGCGGCGGGCAGGTGCCCGCCGAGGCCGGCTGGATCGCCGACTCCATCGCGGCCGGCGGCGGTACGCCCCTGCTCGTCGCGATCGAGGATCCTGACGGCGCACGTGTGCTGGGCGCCGTTCATCTCAAGGATGTCGTCAAACCCGGAATCGCCGAGCGATTCGCCGAACTGCGGGCCATGGGCATCAAGACCGTCATGGTCACCGGCGACAACCCGCGCACCGCCCGGGCCATCGCCGCCGAGGCGGGCGTCGACGACTTCGTCGCCGAGGCCACCCCCGAGCGCAAGCTGGCCCGCATCCGCGAGGAACAGGCCGGCGGGAACCTCGTCGCCATGACCGGCGACGGCACCAACGACGCCCCCGCCCTCGCCCAGGCCGACGTCGGCGTCGCGATGAACTCCGGCACCTCGGCCGCCAAGGAGGCCGGGAACATGGTGGACCTGGACTCCGACCCCACCAAACTCATCGAGATCATCGAGGTCGGCAAGCAGCTGCTCATCACGCGCGGCGCGCTGACCACGTTCTCCATCTGCAACGACGTCGCCAAGTACTTCGCGATCGTGCCCGCCATGTTCGGCGGCGTCGCGGGCTACGAGGGCCTGGAGAAGCTCAACGTCATGGGCCTGCACAGCCCCACCTCGGCCATCGCCTCCGCGATCGTCTTCAACGCGCTCGTCATCGTCGCCCTGATCCCGCTCGCCCTGCGCGGCGTGCGCTACGCGCCCTCCTCCGCCCACGCCCTGCTCCGCCGCAACCTCGGCGTCTACGGCCTGGGCGGTCTGGTGGCGCCCTTCGCCGGGATCAAGCTCATCGACCTGCTCTTGCAGTACGTGCCGGGGATGTGACCGGGCGGGCGACGCGAGATGTGACCGCGAGGGCGACGCGTCCGGCGCCGTCACGGCACGTCACCGTTTGTTGCGGCGGGATGAAATCCGCAGCCCACGGCGTTGGGGCCTTCCGTCAGCACACTGCGGGAGACAAGCGGGAGGTCTGGGGTGGCCGTGACGGACACGACCGGTCAAGGGTGGGCCAGGCGGCTCACGGGGTACTGCTGGCGGTATCGCGGCGCGGTGCTGCTGGCTCTGGGGTCCTCCCTCGCCGGCATGGCCGTGATGGCGCTCGTCCCGCTGATACCCAAGCTCATCATCGACGACGTCATAGGCGCCCACCAGCGCCCCCTCGCCCCGTGGGCCACCCTGCTGATCGTCGCGGCGGTGGTCGTCTACGGCCCTGTCTCTTTTACACATCTCTGATG
>KL569433.1:26125-27607 GCA_000715685.1 Streptomyces lilacinus | reverse complement strand
GATGTGTATAAGAGACAGCGCTCGACGTCCAGCACGACCTGCGGACCGAGATGTACGCCGCCATCGCCCGCCTCGACGGCAAGCGGCAGGACGAGCTCTCCACCGGCCAGGTCGTCGGCCGGGCCACCAGTGACCTGCAGCTCATCCAGAGCCTGCTGTTCATGCTGCCGATGATGATCGGCAACATCCTCCTCTTCGTCATCTCCCTCGTGGTGATGGTGACCCTCTCGCCGCTGCTGACCGTGGTCGCCCTCGCGGTCGCGCCCGCCCTGTGGTTCCTCGCCCAGCGCAGCCGCACCAAGCTCTTCCCGGCCACCTGGTACGCCCAGGGGCAGGCCGCGGCCGTCGCGGGCGTCGTGGACGGCGCCGTCACGGGCGTCCGCGTCGTCAAGGGCTTCGGCCAGGAGGCCCAGGAGGCCGGCAAGCTCCGCGAGGTCGGCCACCGGCTCTTCGCCGGCCGCATGCGCACGATCCGGCTCAACTCCCGCTACACCCCGGCGCTGCAGGCCGTGCCCGCGCTGGGCCAGGTCGCCATGCTCGCGCTCGGCGGGTGGATGGCCACGCGCGGCCAGGTCACCCTCGGCACGTTCGTCGCCTTCTCGACGTACCTCGCCCAGCTCGTCGGCCCGGTGCGGATGCTGACCATGGTGCTGACGGTCGGCCAGCAGGCCCGCGCCGGCGTCGAGCGCGTCCTCGAGCTCATCGACACCGAGCCGGTGGTGAAGGAGCGCGACGACGCGCGCGAGCTCCCCGAGGACGCCCCCGCCACCGTCGAGTTCGACGACGTGACCTTCGGCTACGACCCGGAGCGGCCCGTCCTCGACGGCCTCACGCTGCGCCTCGAGCCCGGCGAGACGGTGGCCGTCGTCGGCGCCTCCGGCAGCGGCAAGTCCACCCTCGCCCTGCTGCTGCCGCGCTTCTACGACGTCTCCGGCGGCGCGGTGCGGGTCGGCGGCGAGGACGTGCGGGAGCTGACGCTGTCCTCCTTGCGCGCGGCCATCGGGCTCGTACCGGAGGACAGCTTCCTCTTCTCCGACAGCGTCCGCGACAACATCGCCTTCGGCGTGCCCGACGCGACGGACGAGCAGGTGCGGGCGGCGGCCACGGCCGCGCAGGCGCACGGCTTCATCTCCGCGCTGCCCGACGGCTACGACACCAAGGTCGGCGAGCAGGGCCTGAGCCTCTCCGGCGGTCAGCGCCAGCGCATCGCGCTCGCCCGGGCCATCCTCACCGACCCCCGCCTGCTCCTCCTCGACGACGCCACCTCGGCCGTCGACGCGCGTGTGGAGCACGAGATCCACGAGGCCCTGCGCGGCGTGATGGCCGGCCGGACCACACTGCTGATCGCGCACCGCGCCTCGACGCTGGCCCTGGCCGACCGCATCGCGGTCCTGGACGGCGGCCGGCTCGTCGACGTCGGCACGGCGGAGGAGCTCGAGGAGCGCTGCCCGCTCTACCGCCGGCTCCTGACGGACCCGGAGG
>KL569433.1:21351-25933 GCA_000715685.1 Streptomyces lilacinus | reverse complement strand
TGTGTATAAGAGACAGGCGTCACCCCGCACCTGTGGGTGCGCAAGGACACCGGCGACGCCCCCGGCGCGCACGGCGCGCTCGCCGGCATGCCCGCCACGCCCGAGCTCCTCGCGAAGGTCGAGGCGCTGCCGCCCGCCACCGACACCCCCGACATCGACGAGGAGGCCGCGGCGCGCCGCGAGGAGTCGTACGGGCTGCGCCAGCTGCTGCGCGGCTTCCGGGGGCCGCTGGCCGTCGGCCTGCTGCTCGTGGCGGTCGACGCGGTCGCGGGCCTGCTGCTGCCCGTACTGATCCGGTACGGCATCGACCAGGGCGTCCAGCGCCTCGCGCTCGGCGCCGTCTGGGCGGCCTCGGCGCTCGCGCTGCTCGTGGTGCTCGGCCAGTGGGCGGCGCAGGTCGGCGAGACCCGCATGACCGGGCGCACCGGCGAGCGGCTGCTGTACGCGCTGCGCGTGAAGATCTTCGCCCAGCTCCAGCGGCTCGGCCTGGACTACTACGAGCGCGAGCTCACCGGCAAGATCATGACCCGGATGACGACGGACGTGGACGCCATGTCGACGTTCCTGCAGACCGGTCTGGTCACCGCCGTCGTCTCCGTCCTCACCTTCTTCGGCATCCTCGTCGCACTCCTCGTCATCGACGTCGAGCTGGCCATGGTCGTCTTCGCCACGCTGCCGCCGCTGGTGATCGGCACGTTCTTCTTCCGCCGGCAGAGCGTCAAGGCGTACGAGCTGGCGCGCGAGCGCGTCGGCGCCGTCAACGCCGACCTGCAGGAGAGCGTGGCGGGCCTGCGCATCGTGCAGGCGTTCCGCCGCGAGGCCGTCGGCCTGCGCCGGTTCGCCGGGCGCAGCGCCGAGTACCGGCAGGCGCGGGTGCGCGGCCAGTGGCTGATCTCGGTGTACTTCCCCTTCGTCCAGCTCCTGTCGTCCGTCGCCGCGGCCGCCGTGCTGATCGTGGGCGCGGGCCGGGTGGGCGACGGCACGCTGACGGCCGGCGCGCTGGTGGCGTACCTGCTCTACATAGACCTCTTCTTCGCGCCCGTGCAGCAGCTCTCGCAGATCTTCGACGGCTACCAGCAGGCGACGGTCTCCCTCGGCCGGGTGCAGGACCTGCTGCGCCAGGAGACGGCGACGCCGGTGGCCGCGGCGCCGCGCGAGGTGCGCGCGCTGCGCGGCGAGGTCGCCTTCGACGACGTCCACTTCCACTACGGCGAGGACGAGGCGGCGCTGTCGGGCATCCGGCTGACGATCCCGGCCGGGCAGACGGTCGCGTTCGTCGGTGAGACGGGCGCGGGCAAGTCGACGCTGGTGAAGCTGGTCGCGCGGTTCTACGACCCCACCTCCGGCGCCGTCCTCGCCGACGGCCACGACCTGCGCGAGCTCGATCCGGTCGGCTACCGCCACCGCCTGGGCGTCGTGCCGCAGGAGCCGTACCTCTTCCCCGGCACCGTGCGGGACTCCATCGCCTACGGGCGCCCGGACGCCACCGACGCCGAGGTCGAGGCGGCAGCGCGGGCGGTCGGGGCGCACGAGATGATCGCCACCCTCGACGGCGGCTACCTGCACGCCGTGACCGAGCGCGGCCGCAACCTCTCCGCCGGCCAGCGGCAGTTGATCGCCCTGGCGCGGGCCGAGCTGGTCGACCCGGACATCCTGCTGCTGGACGAGGCCACGGCCGCGCTGGACCTCGCCACCGAGGCACTGGTCAACCAGGCCACCGACCGGCTGGCCGGGCGGCGCACGACCCTGGTCGTCGCGCACCGGCTGACCACCGCGGCCCGCGCGGACCGCGTGGTGGTCCTCGACCACGGCCGCGTCGTCGAGGACGGCACGCACGCCGAACTGCTGGCGAAGGACGGGCGTTACGCCGAGCTGTGGCGGACGTTCAAGGGCCAGGTGGTTCCCGCGTAGGTGCCGGCGGCGGTACCGTGGCCGGGAATGATCTTGACTTCCGCAGGGGGGGACGCGTGCGCAAGCTCACGTATTACATCGGCATGACCATCGACGGCTGCATCGCCGGGCCGAACGACGAGTTCGAGTTCATGTTCTCGGTCCTGGACGAGGAGTACTCCGCCGCGATGACGGCGAGTTGGCCCGACATGCTGCCGGCGCACGTCCGCCCGATGGTCGGCCTCGGGGCCGACAACCGCGACTACGACACGATCGTCATGGGGCGGGGCACGTACGAGCCGGGCCTGAAGGAGGGCTTCACCAGCCCGTACTCCCACCTCGAGCAGTACGTGGTGTCGAAGTCCCTGACCACCAGCCCCGACCCCGACGTCACGGTCTTCTCCGGCGACCCGGTGGAGCTGGTCCGCGACCTCAAGGCGCGGGAGGGCAAGGGGATCTACCTGTGCGGCGGGGCGAACCTCGCCGGGCAGCTGCGCGCGGAGATCGACGAGCTGGTGGTGAAGATCTACCCGTTCGTTGCGGGCGACGGGATCCGGCTCTTCGACGCCGCGTTCTCGCCCGAGCTCTACGAGCTGAAGGAGTCGCGCACGTTCAAGAACGGCGCCGTTGTGATCCGCTACACCAAGATCACCACCGACTGACCCTGGTGTTGCGGATGTTGCCCAGGTAGGTTCGCGGCGACCTTTGCGAACCCAGGGGAGGGCGCATGCGCAAGGCTGTCAGAATGCTGCTGGCGTTGGCCGTGTCCATAGGCACGGTCGGCGCCGGCGGCGCGACGGCGACGGCGGCGGACACGACCACCGCGCCGGACATCAAGGAACGCATCCTGAAGATTCCCGGGATGAGTTTCGTCGAGGAGAAGCCCTACGAGGGCTACCGCTACCTCGTGCTCAACTACACCCAGCCCGTGGACCACCGGAATCCGGCCAAGGGCACCTTCCAGCAGCGCTTCACCCTGCTGCACAAGGCCGCCGACCGGCCGACCGTCTTCTACACCTCCGGCTACAACGTCTCCACCAACCCGGCCCGCAGCGAGCCGACGCGGATCGTCGACGGCAACCAGGTGTCGATGGAGTACCGCTTCTTCACTCCGTCCCGCCCGCAGCCCGCCGACTGGTCGAAGCTGGACATCTGGCAGGCCGCCAACGACCAGCACCGCCTCTACCAGGCCCTCAAGCCCGTCTACGGCAAGAACTGGCTGGCCACCGGCGGCAGCAAGGGCGGCATGACGGCGACGTACTACCGTCGCTTCTTCCCGAACGACATGAACGGGACCGTCGCCTACGTCGCGCCCAACGACATCGTCAACGACGAGGACTCGGCCTACGACCGGTTCTTCACGTCGGTCGGCGACCAGGCCTGCCGCACCCAGCTGAACGCGGTGCAGCGCGAGGCCCTCGTCCGCCGCGGCGAGATCGTGGCGCGCTACCAGAAGTGGGCCGACGAGAACGGCAAGACCTTCAAGGTCGTCGGCAGCGCCGACAAGGCCTACGAGAACGTCGTCCTCGACCTGGTGTGGGCCTTCTGGCAGTACCACCTGCAGAGCGACTGCAAGACCGTCCCGGCGACCAAGGCGTCGACGGACGAGCTCTACAAGTTCATCGACGACATCTCCGGCTTCGACGCCTACACCGACCAGGGCCTGGAGCGGTTCACGCCGTACTACTACCAGGCGGGCACCGAGCTCGGCGCGCCCACCTTCAAGTCCCCGCACCTCAAGGGGCTGCTGAAGTACCCGGGCATCTACCAGCCGCGCAACTACGTGCCGCGGGACATCCCGATGAAGTTCCGCAACGGCTCGATGGCGGACGTCGACCGTTGGGTGCGCGAGAGCAGTCGAAACATGCTCTTCGTCTACGGTCAGAACGACCCGTGGAGCGCGGAGCCGTTCCGCCTCGGCAAGAACGCCGCGGCCCGGCACGACTACCGCTTCTTCGCGCCCGGCGGCAACCACGGCTCCAACATCTCCCAGCTCGTCGCCGACGAGCGGGCCACGGCCACGGCCGAGGTCCTGCGCTGGGCGGGCGTCGCCCCCGCGGCCGTCCAGAAGGACGACAAGCAGGCCAAGCCCTGGCGCCGTACAACGCCAAGCTCGACCGGCAGCAGGTGGAGCGGCAGCAGACGCTGCGGCCGTGACACGACGTCACAGGCAGCGCCGCTAGGGAAGGCGGCGGGCACACCCCACGGGTGTCCCGCCGCCGACCTGTACGTACAGGTCCGTCGCGGGCGGGCAGTCGTCGCGGGTGCCCACCGTCGCGTCGACCCGGAACTCCGGCTCATGCGCCTGCGAGCCGTCGCACGCCGTCTCCTTCACCACCCCGTGCCGCTCGGTGTAGACGCAGTCGCCCCGCACCGTCAGCGGGCCGCCGCCCATGCCCGGGTCGCCCGGGTGCGGGGGACGCAGGTTCCGCATGCAGGCGTAGCCCTCGGGCACGCTCTCCGACTCCGACGTGCCGGCCGTCACCGCCGTGATGTGCAGGACGAAATCGGTGGCCCCGGGGCAGCGGGGGCCGCCCGACCGGGGACCGTAGTAGCGGGCGAGCACGCCGGCCGAGGCGCGGTCGCTCGCGCAGTCCACCTCCCGGAAGGCGGCGGCCGGCGCTGTCCGGCCGGCGCAGGCGCCGTGGGCCAGGAACGTGGCGCTCCGGCCCGGCTCGGCCGGCACGGTGGC
>KL569433.1:20430-21127 GCA_000715685.1 Streptomyces lilacinus | reverse complement strand
GCTCGCCCTGGCCCACGGTCTCCGCCCCGGCCCGGCCGATCACCTGGCAGCCGGTGAGCGCCCAGGAGTCGTAGAGCATCGCGAACGCGAACAGCGCCTGCGGCAACGCGCGATGGCGCATCATGTCCCCCAACCCGCCCGACGAGCGTCCAGAGTTACCGGACGGCCACCGGCGCACGCCAGGCGTGCGGGAGGGTTTGCGCTGGGTGATCGCACGCCCCTTGGACGGGCGCCGTGCCCGGGCGGTTCCGGCCACGGCGGGTTCTCGGGAGCGGCGGCCGGAACCGGCGTCCCGGAGTGCCGCCGTCCTAGAGTGCCGGGCGGCGCGCTCTGCCGAAGCCGCGGGCCCGGCCGAAGCGCACCGGCGACCGCAGCGTCAGCAGGCGGGCCCGGGGCGCGAGCCGGCGGACCATCGCGAAGACCGACTCCGTACGGGAGCGGTCGGCGTCCAGCACGGTGAAGAGGTTCACCCCGAGGTAGAAGGTGACCGCGGCGTTGGCCAGGTCGCGCGGTGGCATGAGCCGGGCCAGCGGCGTTCCGCCGACGACCCGCTCCAGGGTCTCCTCCATGAACGCCATCCAGGGCTCGACCCGCACCCGGATCTCCTCCCGCAGCTCCGGCTTGGCGACGGCCGCGGCCACGAGCTCGGACAGCAGTGTGATGTGGCCGCCCTCGAGGTCGTCGCGGTAGATACGGG
>KL569433.1:19721-20143 GCA_000715685.1 Streptomyces lilacinus | reverse complement strand
AGATACGGGTGGCCGCCTCGGCCAGCTCCTCCAGGGTGCGGGCGTCGGCGACCGTGGCGGTGTGGAGCGCCATCCGCTCGGTGGAGGACCGGTCGAGCGCGGCGAAGAGGAGGGGGTCGACCCCGCCGAAGTGGTAGAAGATCAGCGCCGAGTTGACGCCGGCCTCCTTGGCGATCGTCCGCGCGCTGGCCTTGCCGTACCCCTGGGTGCGCAGGACCGTGCCCGCCGCGGTGATCAGCCGTTCCTTGGTCTCCACCGACATGTGCCGCCCCCTCGAAGAGGGTTCATCATACGTTTTGAACGACTGCTCAAAAGGCCGGGTCCGCCTATGGAGGCCTGTTCCGGGCTCGCCCTACAGTGCGCGCTCCGGCCAGTGCTCGGTCAGCACGCGCACCGTCTCCCGTCTGTCTCTTATACACATC
>KL569433.1:18717-19453 GCA_000715685.1 Streptomyces lilacinus | reverse complement strand
GCCGTACGGGCACGGGCTCGACCGGCACCGCCACGACGCCCTCGGGCAGCGGGCCGCGGCCCAGCCGGGGCATCATGGCGATGCCCAGCCCCGCGGCGACGAGCGCGACCTGCGTGTGGTTCTCGGCGGCCCGGTAGGCCAGGTCGGGCTCGTTGCCGGACGCGCGCAGCGTGCGCACCAGCCAGTCGTGGCAGACCGTGCCGGGCGGCTGGCTGATCCAGCGCCGGTGGGCCAGGTCCGCGGGTCGCACCACCTCGCACCCGGCCAGCGGATGACCCTCCGGCACCAGCAGATCGCACACGTCGTCGCCGATCCGCGCCCGCTCCAGCCCGTCCGGCGCGGGCAGCGGCGCGGTGTCCCACTCGAACGTGACCGCCAGGTCCAGCGCGCCCTGCGCGACCAGGCCGACCGACAGGTGCGGGTCGACCTCGGTGAGCCGGGCGTCCAGCGAGGGGTGCGCGGCGGCGAGCCGGGCCAGGACGCCCGGCATCAGGCCGCGCGCCGCGGAGGCGAACGCGCCGACGCTCAGCAGGCCCGTGGGCCGCCCGCGCCGCTCCTCCAGCTCCGTCTCCGCCCGCTCGACCATCGCCAGCAGCTCCTGCGCGGTCTCGGCCAGCCGGGCCGCCGCGTCGGTGAGGGCCACGCCCCGGCCCTGTCGCTCGAGCAGCGTCGTCCGGGTCTCCCGCTCGAGCTTGGTGATCGCCTGGGACACGGCGGACGGCGTGTAGCCGAGCGT
>KL569433.1:15124-18449 GCA_000715685.1 Streptomyces lilacinus | reverse complement strand
AGAGATGTGTATAAGAGACAGGAGACGGCGTGCAGCGCGCGCAGACGGGACAGATCCAGCATCACGGACCCCCAATGTTTGAGCGATGCTGAATTCCATCATGAAGAAATGTGTGCTGGTGCTACACAGTCGTGCGCCGTGATGCTGATCGCATGCGTCCGCTCCACATCGCCCTCGCGGTCCTCGTGGCCGCCGTATGGGGCGTCAATTTCGTCGTCATCGACCTCGGCCTCGACCACTTCCCGCCGCTGCTGTTCTGCGCGCTGCGCTTCCTCGTGGCCGCGCTGCCCGCGGTGTTCTTCGTGGGCCGCCCGCAGGTGCGGTGGCGGTGGATCATCGCGGTCGGACTGGTGCTGGGGGTGGGCAAGTTCGGGCTGCTGTTCATCGGCATGCGGGCGGGCATGCCCGCGGGCCTGTCGTCGCTGGTGCTGCAGGCGCAGGCCGTCTTCACGGTGCTCGCCGCGATGGTCGTCCTGCGCGAACGCCCCGGCCGCGTACGGCTGCTGGGCATGGCCGTGGCCCTGACCGGGATCGTGGTCGCCGCCGTCGACGAGGGCGCCTCGGGGCCGCTGACGGGCTTCGTCCTGGTCGTCGTGGCCGCCGCCTTCTGGGGCGTGTCCAACGTCCTGACGCGCAAGGCCGCGCCGCCGGACGCCTTCCGCTTCATCGTGTGGGTGAGCACCGTCCCGGTGCTGCCGCTGCTGCTGCTCTCCCTGCTCTTCGAGGGCCCGCGGGCCGACGCGGAGGCGCTGCGCTCCCTCGACTGGGGCGGTGGCGGCGCGATCGTCTTCGTCGCCTGGATCAGCACCGTGCTCGGCTTCGGCGCCTGGGGCCTGCTGCTGCGCGCCTACGACGCCTCCGCCGTCGCCCCCTTCTCGCTGCTCGTCCCGGTCTTCGGGATGACCTCGGCCGCCCTGCTGCTGGACGAGGCCGTGAGCCCCCTGCGCTGGTGCGCGGCGGTGCTGCTGGTCGGCGGGGTCGCGGTCACGTCCCTCGCGGGGCGGCGGCGAGCAGCCCGCTCAGGTACTCCCGTCCCGGCCCCGCGAGCTGCGCGAAGTCGGCCGCTTCCGGATGCCAGCGCTTCTCGTACTCCCAACTGATCCACCCGTCCCAGCCGCCCCGGGTGAGCGCGCCCACGCACGCGCCGAGCGGCAGCACGCCCGAGCCGAGCGGCAGCGGCGCGAGGTCCTCCGCCGAGGCGACGTCCTTCACCTGCACGTAGCCCAGGTGCGGGGCGAGGGGGGCGAAGCTGCCGGCCGGGTCCTCGCCGCCCAGCCACGTGTGCAGCACGTCCCAGACCGCGCCGACGCTGCCGTGCCCCACCGGCCCCAGGACGCGCACGGCGTCCTGCGCCCGGCGGTGCGAGTCGTGGGTCTCCAGCAGCACGCGCACGCCGGCGTCGGCGGCCAGCGGCGCGATCGCCCCCAGCCGGCGCGCGGCCGTGGCGTCCGCCTCCTCCGCCGGCTGCTCCGCGCCGCCGGGGAAGACCCGGACGGAGGGCGCCCCGAGGTCCCCGGCGAGGCGGACGAGGTCGGTCAGCTCCGCGAGGATCGGCTCGTCGGGGCCGGGCGCGGCGGCGCGGGCGTAGCCCGCCACCGCCGCGATCCCGAGGCCCGCCGCGGCGAACGCGGCGACGACCTCGGCGCGCCGCCCGGTCGGGCTGTGCGGGTGCACGGGTTCCTCCGGATGGGCGCGCAGCTCGACGCCGTCGTAGCCGCACGCCCGCGCGAGTTCGACCACGTCTTCCACGGACATTCCGGGCACCCCAAGGGTGGAAAAAGCCAGCTTCATGCTGATCGGTTTCCCCGCACGCCGGCGGGAAATGCCCCTTGTGCCGAAGAGGGGAGCTTCGCCCATGACAGCCGGGGACAGCGCCGCAGGGGGCAGGGAGAGCCCCCGCGGCGGCATCAGGACCGTGCGCGTCGCCATGAACGGCGTCACCGGGCGCATGGGGCACCGCCAGCACCTGGTCCGCTCCGTCCTCGCCCTGCGCGAGCAGGGCGGCATCGACCTCGGCGACGGCGGAAGGCTCCTGCCCGAGCCGGTCCTCGTCGGCCGGGACGCGAGCCGCGTCGGCGCGCTCGCCCGGCGGTACGGGATCGCCCGCTGGTCCACCGACCTCGACACCGTCCTCGCCGACCCCGCCGTCGAGGTCTACTTCGACGCCCAGGCCACCACCGCCCGCGAGCCCGCCCTGCGCCGGGCCATAGCCGCCGGCAAGCACGTCTACTGCGAGAAGCCCGCCGCGGCCGACTACGCGGCCGCCCTCGGGCTCGCCCGGCTGGCCCGGGACGCCGGCGTCCGCGGCGGCGTCGTGCAGGACAAGCTCTTCCTGCCCGGGCTGCGCAAGCTCAAGCGGCTCGTCGACGGCGGGTTCTTCGGCCGGGTGCTGTCGATACGCGGGGAGTTCGGCTACTGGGTCTTCGAGGGCGACTGGCAGCCGGCCCAGCGGCCGTCGTGGAACTACCGCGCCCGGGACGGCGGGGGCATCGCCGCCGACATGTTCCCCCACTGGGAGTACGTGCTGCGCGAGCTCTTCGGCCCGGTGCGCGGTGTCCAGGCACGGCTCGCCACCCACATCCCGCGCCGCTGGGACGAGCGGGGCAGCGCCTACGAGGCGACCGCCGACGACGCCGCCTACGCCGTCTTCGAGCTGGAGGGCGGAGCCGTCGCGCAGTTCAACTCCTCCTGGGCCGTCCGGGTGCACCGCGACGACCTGCTGGAGATCCAGGTCGACGGCACCGAGGGCTCGGCCGTGGCGGGCCTGCGGCGCTGCCGCGTCCAGCACCGCTCGACGACGCCGAAGCCCGTGTGGGACCCGGACGGCCCCGGCGGCCAGGACTTCCGCGCCCAGTGGCAGGAGGTGCCGGACAACGGGGAGTTCGACAACGCCTTCAAGGCCCAGTGGGAGCTCTTCCTGCGGTACGTCGTCCTCGACGGGCCGTGGCGCTCCGACCTGCTGGCGGGCGCGCGCGGGGTGCTGCTGGCCGAGCTGGCCCGACGGTCCTCCGCCGAGGGGCGCCGGCTGGCCGTGCCGGAGCCGGCGCTGTGATCCGCCTCCCGGACGCCTCGGGGCGGCTGCGGTCGTACGCGCCACGGGGCGCCGCCCCCGTCCCGCCCGGGCCGCCGCCGCGCAGCCGTACGGCCCTGGCGGCCGCCCACGTCGTCGCCGACCCCTTCGGCGACACCACCCCCGAGGGGCCCGCCGCCCTCGACTGGGACGCCACGCTCGCCTTCCGCCGCCACCTGTGGGCGCACGGGCTGGGCGTGGCCGAGGCGATGGACACCGCCCAGCGCGGCATGGGCCTGGACCTGTCTCTTATAC
>KL569433.1:14028-14940 GCA_000715685.1 Streptomyces lilacinus | reverse complement strand
TGTGTATAAGAGACAGGCCGAGGCGCGGGCGGTCGGCGGCCGGATCGTCTGCGGCGCGGGCACGGACCAGCTGACACCGCCCTACGGCCCCGTGGCGGCTGTCACGGCCGCGTACGAGGAGCAGCTCGCGACGGTGGAGGCGGCGGGCACGGACGCCGTCCTCATGGCGTCCCGGGCCCTCGCCGCCGTGGCCGGCGGACCCGACGACTACGCGGAGGTTTACGGGCGTCTGCTGCGCCAAACGGTCGCACCCGTCATCCTCCACTGGCTCGGCCCCATGTTCGACCCGGCGCTGGCGGGCTACTGGGGCAGCACCGACCTCGACACCGCCACCGACACCTTCCTGGGCATCGTCGCGGCCCACCGGGACAAGGTCGCCGGGGTGAAGGTCTCGTTGCTGGACGCCGCCCGCGAGCGGGAGCTGAGGCGACGGCTGCCGCCGGGCGTGCGCTGCTACACCGGCGACGACCTCCACTACCCCGAGCTCGTCGAGGGCGACGACGCGGGCCACAGCGACGCCCTGCTCGGGGTCCTCGACCCCCTCGCGCCGCTCGCCGCCCACGCCCTGCGCCGGCTCGACGCCGGCGACCGGGCCGGCTTCCGGGCCGTCCTGGACCCCACCCTCCCGCTGGCCCGCCACCTGTTCGAGCCGCCGACGCGTTTCTACAAGACGGGCATCGTCCTCCTGGCCTGGCTGGCCGGACACCAGCGGCACTTCGTCATGCCCGGCGGCCTGCACGCCGCGCGCTCCCTGCCCCACCTGGCCCGCGCCTACGAACTGGCCGACGGGCTGGGCCTCTTCCCGGACCCCGAGCGGGCCGCCTCCCGCATGGCGGGGCTGCTGGCGGTGCACGGGGTGGAGCCGTGACCGGGCTCGAGCGCTTCAGCCTCAACCAGCAGACGATCCGTCAG
>KL569433.1:4345-13780 GCA_000715685.1 Streptomyces lilacinus | reverse complement strand
GTGTATAAGAGACAGGGCGTACGGCGTCGGGGCGGCGGCCCGCCTCGTGCGCGGCGCCGGGCTGGCCGTCAGCAGCCTGTGCCGGGGCGGCTTCCTCACCGCGACGGACCCGGCCGAGCGGGCGGCGGCCCTGGCCGACAACCGGGCGGCCGTCGAGGAGGCGGCCGAGCTCGGCACCGACACCCTCGTCCTCGTCTCCGGCGGCCTCCCGCCGGGCAGCGGGGACCTGGCCGGCGCGCGCGAGCGGGTGGCCGACGCCCTCGCCGAACTCGCCCCGTACGCCGCCCGATATGGCGTACGGCTGGCCGTCGAGCCACTGCACCCGATGTTCGCCGCCGACCGCTGCGTGGTCTCGACCCTGCGTCAGGCCCTCGACCTCGCCGAGCGCTTCCCCGCAGAGCAGGTGGGGGTCGTGGTGGACACGTACCACCTGTGGTGGGACGACACCGTCGCCGACCAGCTCCGGCGGGCGGGCGAGGGGAGCCGTCTCGCGGCCTTCCAGCTCGCCGACTGGGTCACTCCGCTGCCCGCGGGGGCGCTGCTGGGACGGGGGCAGTTGGGGGACGGCTGCGTGGACCTGCGCCGGTTCCACGAGCGGGTGACGGCGGCGGGCTACCGAGGGCCCGTCGAGGTGGAGATCTTCAATCCGGGACTGTGGGGACGGGAGGGCGCGGAGGTGCTCGCCGAGGTCCTCGACCGGTATCGGGCGCATGTGCTGTGAACAGGGGTTCCCTACTTAAGGTAACGGAAAGATAACGTCTTGAAATCAGTGCAACCCTAGGGAGCCGTGGTGGGTCGTAGTCAGCGTCGGGCATCCCGGGGGGAATCCGGGGGGATTCGGGGGAGGCCCACAGGGGGGAAGCGAGGGGCCCGGTCGTCGGACCGGGCCCCTCGAATTTTTCCGTCGAATTTTTCCGCGACGTCCCCGCGCGGCGAAGCGGAACGGGCGTCATCCACAGGCCCGAACGCGCTGTCGGTCGCCGGCGGTACCGTCGGGGCATGGTGCAACTGGCTGTGGTCGAAGGGGTCCTCGAGCGGATCACCTACGCCAACGAGGAGACCGGCTACACGGTCGCCCGCGTCGACACCGGACGCGGCGGCGGCGATCTCCTCACGGTGGTCGGCTCGCTGCTCGGCGCGCAGCCGGGCGAGTCCCTGCGGCTGGAGGGGCGCTGGGGCTCCCACCCGCAGTACGGCCGCCAGTTCACCGTGGAGAACTACACCACGCTGCTGCCCGCCACGATCCAGGGCATCCGTCGCTATCTGGGCTCGGGCCTGGTCAAGGGCGTCGGCCCGCGCATCGCCGACCGCATCGTCAGCCACTTCGGCACCGACACCCTCGACATCATCGAGAAGGAGCCCGCCCGGCTCATCGAGGTCCCCGGCCTCGGCCCCAAGCGCACCGCGTCCATCGGCGCCGCGTGGGAGGAGCAGAAGGCCATCAAGGAGGTCATGGTCTTCCTGCAGGGCGTCGGGGTCTCCACCTCCATCGCCGTGCGCATCTACAAGAAGTACGGCGACGCCTCGATCTCCGTCACGCGGAACGAGCCTTATCGGCTGGC
Source organism: Streptomyces lilacinus (assembly GCA_000715685.1). Classification (GTDB taxonomy): domain Bacteria; phylum Actinomycetota; class Actinomycetes; order Streptomycetales; family Streptomycetaceae; genus Streptomyces; species Streptomyces lilacinus. The sequence goes on along the minus strand of KL569433.1, from coordinate 12,218 downwards.
GGCGGACGTGTGGGGCATCGGCTTCCTCACCGCCGACCGCATCGCCCAGTCCGTCGGCATCCCGCACGACAGCCCCGAGCGGGTCAAGGCCGGCCTCCAGTACGCCCTGTCGCAGTCCACCGACCAGGGGCACTGCTTCCTGCCCGAGGAGCGGCTGATCGCGGACGCGGTGAAGCTGCTCCAGGTCGACACCGGCCTCGTCATCGACTGTCTCGCCGAGCTCGCCGCGGACGAGGAGGGCGTGGTCCGCGAGACCGTTCCCGGCCCGGACGGAGGGCAGCCGGTCACCGCCGTCTACCTGGTCCCCTTCCACCGTGCGGAGCTTTCCCTGACCGGGCAGTTGACGCGGCTGCTGCGGACGCCGGAGGACCGGCTGGCCGCCTTCGCGGACGTCCAGTGGGACAAGGCCCTCGCCTGGCTCGCCGGGCGCACCGGCGCCGAGCTGGCCCCCGAGCAGCAGGAGGCCGTCCGGCTCGCGCTCACCAGCCGGGTCGCGGTCCTCACCGGCGGCCCCGGCTGCGGCAAGTCCTTCACCGTGCGGTCCGTGGTGGAGCTGGCCCGGGCCAAGAAGGCCAAGGTGGTGCTGGCCGCGCCCACCGGGCGGGCCGCCAAGCGGCTCTCCGAGCTCACCGGCGCCGACGCCTCCACCGTGCACCGCCTGCTGGAGCTCAAGCCGGGCGGCGACGCCGCCTACGACAGGGACCGGCCGCTGGACGCCGACCTGGTGGTCGTCGACGAGGCGTCGATGCTCGACCTGCTGCTGGCCAACAAGCTGGTCAAGGCCGTGCCGCCGGGCACCCACCTGCTGCTGGTCGGCGACGTGGACCAGCTGCCGTCCGTGGGCGCCGGCGAGGTGCTGCGCGACCTCCTCGCGCCGGACAGTCCCGTCCCGGCGGTCCGGCTGACCCGCATCTTCCGGCAGGCCCAGCAGTCCGGGGTGGTCACCAATGCCCACCGCATCAACTCCGGGGTGCCGCCCATCACTCAGGGTTTGACCGACTTCTATCTCTTCGCCGAGGAGGACACCGAGGAGGCGGGCCGGCTGACCGTGGACGTGGCGGCTCGGCGCATCCCCGCCAAGTTCGGCCTCGACCCGCGCCGCGACGTCCAGGTGCTGGCCCCGATGCACCGCGGCCCGGCGGGCGCCGGCACGCTCAACGGTCTGCTGCAGCAGGCGATCACGCCCGCCCGGCCCGACCTGCCCGAGCGCCGCTTCGGCGGCCGGGTCTTCCGGGTCGGCGACAAGGTCACCCAGATTCGCAACAACTACGAAAAGGGGCAGAACGGCGTCTTCAACGGCACGGTGGGCGTGGTCACCGCCCTGGACGTCGTCGAGCAGCGGCTGACCGTGCGCACGGACGAGGACGAGGAGGTCGGCTACGGCTTCGACGAACTCGACGAGCTCGCCCACGCCTACGCGGTGACCATCCACCGCTCCCAGGGCAGCGAGTATCCGGCGGTGGTGATCCCGATCACCACGGGCGCCTGGATGATGCTGCAGCGCAATCTCCTCTATACGGCTGTTACCCGGGCAAAGCGCTTGGTGGTGCTGGTCGGCTCGCGGCGCGCCCTGGGGCAGGCGGTGCGCACGGTCTCCGCCGGCCGGCGCTGCACGGCGCTGGATTTCCGGCTCGCGGGGGCTTTCGGAGGTGGTGTTTCTCTCTGAGCGGTTTACCAATCCGGGCGAAGGGGGCAGGATGGGCAGGCTGGACGGCACTGAGTGCCGCCTTTGGGCCCTATGGCCGACCCCGAGTGCACGTTCATCGTCCAAATGGGGGAAGGTAGGGGTAGTCAGGGCACCTCGAAGAAGAGGCACAACGTCGGTGAGGGATGACGTGAGCGACAACTCTGTAGTACTGCGGTACGGGGACGGCGAATACAGCTACCCGGTGGTCGACAGCACTGTCGGCGACAAGGGCTTCGACATCGGGAAGCTGCGTGCCCAGACCGGTCTGGTGACCCTGGACTCCGGCTACGGCAACACCGCCGCCTATAAGTCCGCGATCACCTACCTCGACGGCGAGCAGGGCATCCTGCGCTACCGCGGCTACCCGATCGAGCAGCTGGCCGAGCGCAGCTCGTTCCTCGAGACCGCCTTCCTGCTGATCAACGGCGAGCTGCCCACCGTCGACGAGCTGGCCACCTTCCGTGGCGAGATCACCCAGCACACCCTGCTGCACGAGGACGTCAAGCGGTTCTTCGACGGCTTCCCCCGTGACGCCCACCCCATGGCGATGCTCTCGTCCGTGGTCAGCGCGCTGTCGACCTTCTACCAGGACAGCCACAACCCGTTCGACGAGAAGCAGCGCCACCTGTCCACGATCCGGCTGCTCGCCAAGCTGCCGACGATCGCGGCCTACGCGTACAAGAAGTCGATCGGTCACCCGATCGTCTACCCGCGCAACGACCTCGGCTACGTCGAGAACTTCCTGCGCATGACCTTCTCGGTGCCCGCCGCGGAGTTCGAGCTGGACCCGGTCGTCGTCAGCGCGCTGGACAAGCTGCTGATCCTGCACGCCGACCACGAGCAGAACTGCTCGACCTCGACCGTGCGTCTGGTGGGCTCCTCGCAGGCCAACCTCTTCGCGTCGATCTCCGCCGGCATCAACGCCCTGTGGGGCCCCCTGCACGGCGGCGCCAACCAGGCCGTGCTGGAGATGCTGGAGTCCATCCAGGCCTCCGGCGGCGACGTCGACGCCTTCATCCGCAAGGTGAAGAACAAGGAGGACGGCGTCCGCCTGATGGGCTTCGGGCACCGGGTCTACAAGAGCTTCGACCCCCGCGCGAAGATCATCAAGGCCGCGGCGCACGACGTCCTCTCCGCGCTCGGCAAGAGCGACGAGCTGCTCGACATCGCGCTCAAGCTCGAGGAGCACGCGCTCAGCGACGACTACTTCGTCTCGCGCAACCTCTACCCGAACGTGGACTTCTACACCGGTCTGATCTACCGGGCCATGGGCTTCCCGTCCGAGATGTTCACCGTGCTCTTCGCGCTCGGCCGGCTCCCCGGCTGGATCGCCCAGTGGCACGAGATGATCAAGGAGCCGGGCTCGCGCATCGGCCGTCCGCGCCAGATCTACACGGGCGTCGTCCAGCGCGACTTCGTCCCCGTCGAGCAGCGCTGACCCCTCGCGTCCGCGCACGCGAGACCGCGTCACACGCACGAGGCGCCCCGCACCTTCTTCGGTGCGGGGCGCCTCGCGCGTTGCGGCTGACGGGACGGCCCACCGGAAGGCCCCGAAGGCCCCGAGGAGCGCCCCAATGAAAAGCGCCCCGTCTCCGATCCCCCCACGGGTCGGAGCGAGGCGCTTTCCTGTCCCGGCACGGATTCCCCCCACGGGACCCGGCCAGGAGCCGACGGACGCGATCTGCCGGGACGCGTACGTACGGGAGGGCCGCTCAAAGCTCCCCGGGTACGTGCCCCGGCCACGCGTTGCGCCGGTCCGTCCCCCAAGACGATCCAGCACTGCCTGGTTAGACCCTCGACCCCCCGCGATGGTTACCTACCAATCGCTGTGATCTAGGTCTCCTGGCATAAGGGGTGCAAAAGGGCAAGGGGCCACTTGTGGTGATTCTGTGAGGATCGGGCGCGGGGGATCCGGTATGGAGGGATCAGGTGCGGCCGGCGAGCTCGTACCCGGCCTCGTCCACGGCGGCGCGGACGGCCTCGTCGTCCAGCGGGGCGGCCGCGGTGACGGTCACCAGACCGCTGGCCGCGACGGCCGAGACCGACGTCACGCCGTCGAGCGCGGAGAGCTCTTCGGTGACCGCGGACTCGCAGTGGCCGCAGGTCATGCCGGTCACCTTGTAGACGGTGGTGGTCATGGGCGTACTCCTCGGATGATCTCTTTCGAGTGCCTTCTGGCACTGGTGACACCTTACCCCCCGGGGGTATCCGAGGGGTAAGGAATCGGCGATTTAAGGTTTCTTCGATGTGCGTCGGTTCCGGTTGCCGGGCCGCTGCGCCACCCAGTTACGGATCGTGTCCGCGTACCAGTACGGCTTGCCGCCCTCCTTCGTGTCCGGGGCAGGCAGCAGGCCGTGCTTGCGGTACGACCGCACGGTGTCGGTCTGCACGCCGATGTGTGCCGCGATCTCGCGGTAGGACCAGAGTCGACGGTCGGTCATCTCTCGCCTCTCCGCCGCGCCGCAGCCACGGTGGGGGAACCGATGGGGGAGCTGCGGCGGGCCGTTCTTGGTCGATCAGCCTCGCCCCGGAGAACGACGCAGAGTGACCGTGAGAGGACCCTGTCGGCCGTCTGTGACGGAAGGATCGCGCGGCCGTGACGCTCGTAACGCCGAGATGACTCGGTAACACCTTTCGGTGACGACTCCCCGGGTGATACGCCCCGGCGGGTCCCGACCGGCCCCCCGGCCGGCCCCGGACTCAGCCGACGTCGGCCAGGCGCACCGGCCGGTTCTCCCGCCGGGAGACCTCGCAGGCCTCGGCGACGTGCAGGGCCCGCAGCCCCTCGGCGCCCGGGCAGGGGTTGCCCGTCGCACCCCGCGCGGCCTGCATGAATGCCGCGAGCTCCGCCCGGTACGCGGCCTCGAACCGCTCCTGGAAGCTCGCCCACGGCCGGCGCGGCGTCGCCGGGCCGCCCGGCTCGGCGGAGGTCAGGGGCGCCCGGTCGGTCAGCCCGACGACCCACTGGTCGCGCTCGCCGGACAGCTCCGTCCGCACGTCGTACCCGGCTCCGTTGTAACGAGTGGCGGTCGCTGTCACGAGCGTGCCGTCGTCCAGGGTGAGGAGGGCGGCCGCGGTGTCCACGTCGCCGGCCTCGCGGAAGAAGGCCGCGCCGCCGTTCGTACCCCGCGCGTAGACCTCGGTCACCTCGCGCCCGGTCAGCCAGCGGACGGCGTCGAAGTCGTGGACCAGGCAGTCGCGGAACAGTCCGCCGGAGAGCGGCAGGAACTCCGGGGGCGGCGGCGCCGCGTCGGACGTCACGCACCGAATGGTGTGCACGCGCCCCAGCCGCCCCGACCGCAACGCCTCGCGGGCGGCCAGGAAGCCGGCGTCGAAGCGCCGCTGGAAGCCGATCTGCAGCAGCGTCCCCGCCGCCTCGACCTCCCGCAGAGCGGCGATCGTGCCCGGCAGATCGAGGGCCACGGGCTTCTCGCAGAACGCGGGCAGCCCGGCGCGCGCCGCCCGGGTGATCAGCCCGGCGTGGGCGGCGGTGGCGGCGGCGATGACGACGGCGTCCACGCCGGCCGTGGTGAAGAGCTCGCCCGTCGAGCGGGCGGGGCGGGCGCCGAGGGTCCGGGCCAGGACCGCCGCCCGGCCCGGGTCGGCGTCGGCGATCAGCAGCTCGTCGACCCCGTCCGTGGCCGCCAGCGCGGCGGCGTGCAGGGACCCGATGCGCCCCGCGCCGATGACTCCGATGCGCATCCCCTGCTCCGTCCGTGGTGGTGACCGGCCGGTGCGGCCCGTGCCGGAGTGTGGTGAAAAGACTCAGCCGTACAGCGCGGGCCGCTCGCCGAGCGCGACCGGTGTGCGGTCGCCGGTGGCCTGTGCCCGTACGGCCGCCTCGCAGACCGCCGCGGCCGCGTAGCCGTCCCAGGCGCTCGGGCCCGTGGTCCGCCCGTGCCGGGTGGCGTCCACCCAGGCCCGCACCTCGCGGTCGTAGGCGTCCCGGAAGCGCGTGAGGAAGTCCTGGGCGATCTCGGCGCCCCGGCGGCCGCCGGCGCTCACGGACATCCCGTGCGCGGCGCCGATCCGCGCGGCGCCGCGCTCGCCGACGGCCTCGCAGCGCACCTCGTAGCCGAAGCCGCAGTTGACGAAGACCTCGACGTCGACGACCGCGCCCCCGGTGGTCTCGAGGAGGACCAGCTGCGGGTCGCTCAGCCCCTGCGGCGCGGCCGAGGAGGGGGTCGGCCGCAGGACGCGCACGGCCGCGATCTCCTCGTCGAGCAGCCAGCGGGCGGCGTCGATCTCGTGGACGACCGAGTCGTTGATCATCATCGGGGCGGTGAAGCCGGGCGGCGTCGAGACGTTGCGGTGGGCGCAGTGCAGCATGAGCGTCCGCCCGAGCTCCCCCGCGTCGAGCAGCGCCTTCAGCTGCTGGTACTCGCTGTCGTAGCGCCGCATGAAGCCGACCTGGATCCGTCGGTGCCCCAGCCGCGTCTCGGCCTCCAGCACCCGCAGCGCGCCCGCGGCGTCCGGGGTGAGGGGCTTCTCGCACAGCACGGGCAGGTCGCGCTCCAATGCGGCGAGCAGCGCCTCCTCGTGCGCGGGGCCGGGGGAGGCGACGAGCACCGCGTCGACGTCGCCGGCGTCCATGGCGGCCGCCGGGTCGGTGTGGGCTACGCAGCCGCGGACGCGCCCGGCCACGGCCTCGGCACGCTCGCCGTCGATGTCGACGACCGCGCTCACGCGCGCCCCGCCGACGACCTCGTCGAGACGCCGGACGTGGTCCGCGCCCATCCTGCCGGCACCGATCACGGCCACGCCGAGGGTGTAGGGGGTTCTGCCTCGCGTCATCGCTCGTTCCTCGTCGTTCCTGGCTGTGTGTGGGGGCGCCTGCTGATTACGCGTGATTACGCGCCGCAGGAGCGCAGGAAGGCCCGGGTGCGCCGGGCGATCGGCAGGGGGCGGTCCGGCGGGCACGGGTACATGTCCTGCTCGACGATGGCGAAGAGGTCCACGCCGAGCGCCTGGGCGGCGGTCAGCACGGGCTCCAGCGCCGGTACGCCGCGCGGCGGTTCGCACATCACGCCCTGCCGGACGGCGGGGCCGAAGGGGGTGCCGTGCTCGACGACGTCGGCCAGCACCGCCGGGTCCACCTGCTTGAGGTGGAGGTAGCCGATGCGTTCCCCGTAGGTCTTGATGAGCTTGACGCTGTCGCCGCCGCAGTAGGCGTAGTGGCCGGTGTCCAGGCACAGCTTCACCAGGTCGGGGTCGGTGGCGTCGAGGAAGCGCTCGACGTGGGCCTCGGTGTCGATGTGGGTGTCGGCGTGCGGGTGCACGGCGATCGACAGGCCGTAGACGTCGCGGACCTCGGCCGCCAGCCGCTCCGTGCCGGCGGCCAGGTGGCGCCACTGCTCGGCGGTCAGCTCCGGGCTCTCGAGCGGCTCGGCCGTCTTGTCGTCGCGCCAGAAGGCGGGGATGACGACGAGGTGGCCCGCGCCCGTGTCCCGGGCGAGGGCGGCCACACGGGCGACCTGTTCCCAGGTCTCCTCCCAGACCGCCGGCCCGCGGTGCAGCGCGGTGAAGACCGTGCCGGCGGACACCTTCAGGCCGCGGCGTTCCGTCTCCGCGCGCAGCCGGGCGGGGTCGGTGGGGAGGTAGCCGTACGGGCCCAGCTCGATCCACTCGTAGCCCGCCTCGGCCACCTCGTCCAGGAACCGCCGCCAGGGCAGCTGCGCCGGGTCGTCGGCGAACCAGACGCCCCAGGAGTCCGGCGCCGATCCCACGCGGATCCGGTCCAGGACGGGGGCGGTCGGCGGGATGCGGTCCATGCGGCGGCTCTCCTCTCGCCGGTCGACGCTGACCGGGCAAGGGCTCTGGGAACGCCGGTCAGCTTCCTGGCTGTGCGGGGGAGTGTCAAGAGTACGTCCGGACATACGGACGTAACGTCAATGCGCATCCCGGGACGTCCTTATGTAAGGACAAATGCTTGACACGGTCCCGCGCGCCCGACTAGACCTGAGCTCCTGGAGCCGAGGCCGGAGCGCGCGCCCGCCGGCGCGGCGGCACGGAGGGCAGGCGGAGGGGAAGCGGAGGGGGACGATGACCGGTCCGTACGACCTCATCACCATGGGCCGGCTCGGGGTGGACCTCTATCCACTCCAAACCGGCGTGTCGCTGGCGGAGGTGGAGACCTTCGGGAAGTTCCTCGGCGGTTCGGCCGCGAACCTGTCTCTTATACACATC
>KL569433.1:3175-4071 GCA_000715685.1 Streptomyces lilacinus | reverse complement strand
TGTATAAGAGACAGGCACCGCGCTCGTCAGCCGCACGGGCGACGACCCCTTCGGCGCCTACCTGCACACCGCGCTGCGCGACTTCGGCGTCGACGACCGCTGGGTGACGCCCGTACCCGCCTACCCCACGCCTCTGACCTTCTGCGAGATTCACCCGCCAAACCACTTCCCGCTGTATTTCTACCGCCGCCCCAAGGCCCCCGACCTCGAGATCCACGCCGCCGAGCTGGACCTGGACGCCGTCCGGGCCGCGCGGATCTTCTGGATGACGGGCACCGGCCTGAGCGAGGAGCCCAGCCGCTCCGCGACGCTCGCCGCGCTCGAGGCCCGGGCGCGCGGTGGCATCACCGTCTTCGACCTCGACTGGCGGCCCATGTTCTGGGACGGCGAGGCCGTCGCCGCGCCCCTGTACGCGAAGGCGCTCGCCCACGCCACCGTCGCCGTCGGCAACACCGACGAGTGCGCGGTCGCCACCGGCGAACGCGAACCGTACGCCGCCGCCCGCGCCCTGCTCGCCGCGGGTGTGGAGCTCGCCGTCGTCAAGCGCGGCCCCCGGGGCGTCCTCGCCGTCCACCGCGACGGCACCGTCGCCGACGTGCCGCCGGTGGCCGTCGACGTCGTCAACGGCCTGGGCGCGGGCGACGCGTTCGGCGGCGCCCTGTGCCACGGGCTGCTCGCCGGCTGGGACCTCGAACGCACCGTGCGCTACGCCAACGCGGCCGGCGCCGTCGTCGCCTCCCGGCTCGCCTGCTCCTCCGCGATGCCCACCGACGACGAGGTCACGACCCTGCTGGCGGGCGCCCCGTGACGGCCGTCCGCATCGCCGACCTGGCCCGCGTGCGCAGCCGGCACCCCGAGGCCGTGGCCGAGGCCGCCGCCCGGCGCGTCCGGCGGCC
>KL569433.1:0-2954 GCA_000715685.1 Streptomyces lilacinus | reverse complement strand
CGGCCGCTCGTCGGCGACAGCGGCCGGCTGATGATCGTCGCGGCCGACCACACGGCGCGCGGCGCGCTCGGCGTCGGCGGCCGCTCCCTCGCGATGGCCAACCGCGCCGACCTCCTCGAGCGCCTGTGCACCGCCCTCGCCCGCCCCGGCGTCGACGGCGTCCTCGCCACTGCCGACATCCTCGACGACCTGCTGCTCCTCGGCGCGCTCGAGAACAAGGTCGTCATGGGCTCCATGAACCGCGGCGGCCTCTTCGGCGCCTCCTTCGAGATGGACGACCGCTTCACCGGGCCCCGCGCCGACGACCTCGTACGGCGCGGCTTCGACGCGGGCAAGCTGCTGCTGCGCATCGACTACGGCGACCCCGGCTCGCTGACCACGCTGGAGTCCGCCGCGCGCGCGATCGACGAGATGGCGGAACGGCGACTGCCGGTCTTCGTGGAGCCGTTCCTCTCGCGGCGCGCGGACGGTCTCGTCCGCAACGACCTCAGCGCGGAGGCCGTCACGACGTCCATCGCCATCGCGTCGGGGCTGGGCGCCACGTCGGCGTACACCTGGCTGAAGGTGCCCGTCACGGAGGATGCCGGGGACATGGAACGGGTGATGGAGGCCTCCACGCTGCCGGCGGTGCTGCTGGGGGGTGACGTGGGGGACGACCAGGACGCGGCGTACGAGCGGTGGCGGGTGGGGTTGCGGCTGCCGACGGTGCAGGGGTTGGTGGTGGGGCGGGCCCTCCTCTATCCGGCGGACGGCGACGTCGCGGGTGCGGTGGATACGGCGGTGGGGTTGCTGTGAGCGGTGCCGGTGGCTCGGGCGGTTCGGCACCGCCGGTCACCTCGCGGTGGGCCGAGCGCCGTTGCGGCGGAGTTCATTCCCCATGCCCGCCCCTTCACCGTTTCCCGGGGCTCCGCCCCGGCCCCCAGGACGGTGCCGAAACTCGCTCAGGAGGACCAACCGTATGACCGTGGACATCACCCCCGCCCGCGCCGGCTGGACCTACTCCTCCCTCCGCGTGCTCACCCTCCCCGCCGGCGGCCAGCCGCACCGCTTCGACACCGGCGACAGCGAGTGGATCGTGCTCCCCCTCCGCGGCGGCTGCGAAGTCACCACCGACGACGGCGACGCCTTCGCACTCCACGGCCGCGACAGTGTCTTCACCGGCGTCACCGACTTCGCCTACGTACCCCGCGACACCCACGTCACCCTCGCCTCGCCAAAACAAGCCCGCATCGCCCTCGCCGGCGCCCGCTGCGAGCGCCGGCTCCCCGCCCGCTACGGCCCCGCCCACGCCGTACCCGTCGAGCTGCGCGGCACCGGCACCTGCTCCCGGCAGGTCAACAACTTCGCCGCCGCCGGCGTCTTCGCCTGCGATCGGCTGATCGCCGTCGAGGTCCTGACCCCCGGCGGCAATTGGTCGTCCTACCCGCCGCACAAGCACGACGAGCACCATCCCGGCGAGGAGTCCGAGCTCGAGGAGATCTACTACTTCGAGATCGCGGACTCCCCGGACGGCCGCCCCGGCCTCGGCTACCAGCGCGTGTCGCCGTCCCACGACGGCGGCACCGATCTCCTCGCCGAGGTCCGGACCGGGGACACGGTGCTGATCCCCGACGGCTGGCACGGCCCCTCGATCGCCGCGCCGGGCCACGACATGTACTACCTCAACGTGATGGCCGGGCCCGGCGCCGAGCGGGAGTGGCTGATCCGGGACCATCCCGACCACGCCTGGATCCGCACCACGTGGCCCGACCAGCCCGTCGACCCGCGCCTGCCGCTCTACGACGCTCGCCCCGGAGGCCCCCGATGACGATTCGACGCCTCACCGTCGCCCAGGCGTTGGTGGAGTTCCTGGCCCACCAGTACACCGAGCGGGACGGGCGCCGCCGGCGCCTGGTCGCCGCCTGCTGGGGGATCTTCGGCCACGGCAACGTCGCCGGCATCGGGCAGGCCCTGCTCGAGACCGGGGACGCCCTGCCGTACCTCCAGGGCCGCAACGAGCAGGCCATGGTGCACGCGGCCGTCGGCTTCGCCCGCCACAACGACCGGCTCTCCGCCCACGCCGTGACCACCTCCATCGGCCCCGGCGCCACCAACCTCGTCACCGGCGCCGCCCTCGCCACGATCAACCGCCTCCCCGTTCTCCTCCTCCCCGGCGACACCTTCGCCGGCCGGCCCGCCGACCCCGTCCTCCAGCAGCTCGAACACCCCGGCGCCGGCGACGTCTCCGTCAACGACTGCCTGCGTCCCGTCTCCCGCTACTTCGACCGGATCGCCCGCCCCGAGGCGCTGATCCCCGCCGCCCTGCAGGCCGCGCGCGTCCTCGCCGACCCCGTCGAGACCGGCGCCGTCACCCTCGCCCTGCCCCAGGACGTGCAGACCGAGGCGTACGACTGGCCCGAGGAGTTCTTCGCCGACCGCGTCTGGCACGTCCGCCGGCCCGCGCCCGACCCCGCCGAGCTCGCCGCGGCCGTACGGGCGGTACGGGCCGCCCGGCGCCCGTTGCTGGTCGCCGGCGGCGGCGTGCACCACAGCGAGGCCGAGGACGCGCTGCGCGCACTCGTCGACGCCACCGGCATCCCCGTCGCCTCCACCCAGGCCGGCAAGGGCTCGCTGCGCCACGACCACCCGTGCGACGTCGGCGGCATCGGCCACACCGGCACGGCCGTCGCCGACGCCCTCGCCGCCCAGGCCGACCTCGTCATCGGCGTCGGCACCCGCTACAGCGACTTCACCACCGCCTCGGGCACCCTCTTCGCCGCCCCGGACGTGCGCTTCGTCAACCTCAACATCGCCGCCCACGACGCCCACAAGATGGCGGGCCTGCCGCTGGTCGCCGACGCCCGCGCGGGCCTGGAGGCGCTGACCGCGGGCCTCGGCGACCACCGCGTCGCCGAGGAGTACGCGAGCGCGTACGCCGCCGGGAAGGCCGCTGTCACTTATACACATCTCTGATG
>KL569432.1:62914-63226 GCA_000715685.1 Streptomyces lilacinus | reverse complement strand
TGTATAAGAGACAGCGGTGGTGGCGCCCGACCGCGACTACTTCCTGTCGATGATGAACCGCAGCGGCCCGGAGGCGGCGGGGCTGAACCTGCCCGCCTACTCCCCCGAGCTGCGCTTCCCGCTCGACGGCCGGCAGGTCACCATCGGCCGCCGCCGGCACAGCACGGGCGAGTCGCCCGACATCGACCTGTCCCGGCCGCCGGAGGACCCGGGCGTCTCCCACCAGCACGCCATGCTCGTCCAGCAGCCCGACGGCGGCTGGGCGGTCGTCGACCAGGACTCCACCAACGGCACGACCTGTCTCTTATACAC
>KL569432.1:58728-62608 GCA_000715685.1 Streptomyces lilacinus | reverse complement strand
CCAGCCGTACGTTCCGGTGCCGCTCCAGGAGGGGGACCGGGTGCACGTGGGGGCGTGGACGACGATCACGGTCCGGCGGGGCTGAGTCGGCGGGGAGGTCGGGCGGGGGTCCTGTCGGGCGGGAGTCCTAAGGCGGGAGTCCTCGGTCGGGGCGTCTGAGACCATGGAAGCGTGATGGAGATTCCGCGCGGCACGCTTCAGGAGCAGACCTTTTACGAGCAGGTCGGCGGGGAGCAGACCTTCCGGCGCCTGGTCCACCGCTTCTACCAGGGGGTGGCCGAGGACCCGCTGCTGCGGCCGATGTACCCCGAGGAGGACCTCGGCCCGGCCGAGGAGCGGCTGGTGCTGTTCCTCATGCAGTACTGGGGCGGCCCCCGGACCTACAGCGAGAACCGGGGCCACCCCCGGCTGCGGATGCGGCACGCGCCCTTCACGGTGGACCGCGCGGCCCACGACGCGTGGCTGCGGCACATGCGGGACGCCGTGGACGAGCTCGAGCTCGCGCCCGAGCTCGAGCGGCAGCTGTGGAACTACCTGACGTACGCGGCCGCGTCCATGGTCAACGCCGAGGGCTGAGGCCCTCGGGCCCGCCCGGTCAGGCGGGCGTGACCGTCAGGTCGCGCAGGCCGCCGCCGGTGCTGACGGCGATCGAGCCGTAGGGGGTGCGCAGGCGCAGCCAGCCGCGCGCGGCGAAGAGGGTCACGGGCTCGGCCGCCAGGGCGGTGCGCGCGGCGCCGTTCCCGGCCGACGCGCCGGTCAGGGCCTCGGCCCGGGCCGGGCGCAGGAAGCCCAGCGCCTGGGCGGCGTGGACGGCCCGCAGGGGCAGCCCGGTGTCGCCGAGGGTGCGGGACCAGATCTCCCGGCCGATGCGGTCGCGCTCGGCACGGGTGCGGCGCTGCTCGGGCAGCGCCTCGTCACGGGCGCGGAACTCCGCGACGGCCGCGGCGACCACGCCGCGCACGGCCTCCGGGCCGGGCAGGCCCTCGACGCGCCGCCAGCCGCCGCGGGGCGGCAGCACGCCGGCCCAGGGCGGGCCGGTGACGGCCTCGGGCACGGTGATCTCCGGGGGGCCGTCCGGCCGTGCCCCGCGCGCCGCGTCCAGGGCGTCCGTGAGCTGTCCGGCCGAGACGGTGACGTCCAGCGCGGCCTCGTCGGCCAGCCGGGCCGTACGGATCGCGAGGACCTCGAAGGACGGCGGCCTGCCGAAGACGGCCAGGACCCCGCCGCCCGCCTGGAGGCGGACGGCGGCGGCCCGGTCGTAGTGGATCAGCCGGGCCAGGAAGGCGGCCAGGTCGGCCGCCTCCCGGGCGTCGGCGAAGCACAGCCGCTGCGTCATGCGGCGACGGCCTCCTCGGCCGGCTCGTCGCGGAACTCCTCGAGCAGCGCCTTCTCCTCGGCCGTCACCCGACGCGGCCGACCGGCGGCCAGGTCGAAGGGGACGACGACGGTGGAGGCCCGCACGTACGTCGTCTCCGCGTCCTTGATCTCGTAGGAGACGGTCATGGACGCGGCGCCGATCTTGGCCACCCACATCTCGATGGTCACCGGCTCGGGCCGGTGGACCAGCGGACGCAGGTAGTCGATCTCGTGGCGGGCCACGACGGACCCGTCGACGAAGGAGCCGTTCTCCGTCGCGCGCGGCGCCAGCCGGTTGATGAAGTCGATCCGCGCCTCTTCGAGGTAGCGCAGGAAGACCGCGTTGTTGACATGGCCGTAGGCGTCCATGTCCGACCAGCGCAGGGGGCAGGAGTAGAGGTAGCGCGCCACGATCAGCCCCGGGTGAGCTTCTTGTAGGTGGCGCGGTGCGGACGGGCCGCGTCCGGGCCAAGACGCTCGATCTTGTTCTTCTCGTACGACTCGAAGTTGCCCTCGAACCAGAACCACTTCGAGTTGCCCTCGTACGCCAGGATGTGCGTGGCCACTCGATCCAGGAACCAGCGGTCGTGGGAGACGACCACGGCGGCACCGGGGAAGTCCAGCAGCGCGTTCTCCAGGGAGGACAGGGTCTCGACGTCGAGGTCGTTGGTCGGCTCGTCGAGGAGCAGCAGGTTGCCGCCCTGCTTGAGGGTCAGTGCCAGGTTGAGGCGGTTGCGCTCACCACCGGAGAGCACACCGGCCGGCTTCTGCTGGTCCGGGCCCTTGAAGCCGAACGCGGAGACGTAGGCGCGCGAGGGCATCTCGACCTGGCCGACGTTGATGTAGTCCAGCTCGTCGGAGACGACGGCCCACAGCGTCTTCTTGGGGTCGATGTTGGCGCGGCTCTGGTCGACGTAGGAGATCTTGACGGTCTCGCCGACCTTGATGGTGCCGGAGTCCGGCTTCTCCAGGCCCTGGATCATCTTGAACAGCGTGGTCTTGCCGGCGCCGTTCGGGCCGATGACGCCGACGATGCCGTTGCGCGGCAGGGTGAAGGACAGGTCGTCGATGAGGACCTTGTCGCCGAACGCCTTGGAGAGGTTCTCGACCTCGACGACGACACTGCCCAGACGCGGGCCCGGCGGGATCTGGATCTCCTCGAAGTCCAGCTTCCGCATCTTGTCGGCCTCGGCCGCCATCTCCTCGTAACGGGCGAGGCGCGCCTTGGACTTGGCCTGACGGCCCTTGGCGTTGGAGCGGACCCACTCCAGCTCTTCCTTGAGGCGCTTCTGGCGCTTGGCGTCCTTCTGGCCCTCGACCTTCAGACGGGCGGCCTTGTTCTCCAGGTAGGTGGAGTAGTTGCCCTCGTAGGGGTGGGCGCGGCCGCGGTCGAGCTCGAGGATCCACTCGGCGACGTTGTCGAGGAAGTAGCGGTCGTGGGTGATCGCCACGACGGTGCCCGCGTACTTGGCGAGGTGCTGCTCCAGCCAGTTCACGGACTCGGCGTCGAGGTGGTTGGTGGGCTCGTCGAGGAGCAGCAGGTCGGGGGCCTCGAGGAGCAGCTTGCACAGCGCCACGCGGCGCTTCTCGCCACCGGAGAGGTTGGTGACCGGCCAGTCGGCGGGCGGGCAGCCCAGCGCGTCCATGGCCTGCTCGAGCTGCGCGTCGAGGTCCCAGGCGTTGGCGTGGTCCAGCTCCTCCTGGAGCTTGCCCATCTCCTCGAGCAGCGCGTCGGAGTAGTCGGTCGCCATCAGCTCGGCGATCTCGTTGAACCGGTCGAGCTTGCCCTTGATCTCCGCGACGCCGTCCTGGACGTTCTCCAGCACCGTCTTGGACTCGTCCAGCTTCGGCTCCTGCATCAGGATGCCGACGCTGTAGCCGGGCGACAGGAAGGCGTCGCCGTTGGACGGCTGCTCCAGACCGGCCATGATCTTGAGGACGGTGGACTTACCGGCACCGTTGGGGCCGACCACACCGATCTTCGCACCGGGCAGGAAGCTCAGCGTCACGTCATCGAGGATGACCTTGTCGCCGTGCGCCTTGCGCGTCTTGCGCATGGTGTAGATGTACTCAGCCAAGAGAAACCGTCCGGCAATCGAGAAGGGCCAATGTGCGGCTCCGCCGCGTGAGGGCAGATACACCCCATCTTGCCGTACCGGTACCCCTGGGCGGAAACGCGTTGTGGCCGACGGGCCGGCGCGCCGGTGACCGGGGGAGGTCCCCCCTGGTCACCGGCCCCGCGGAGCGCCGCGGGCGGGGCGACCCGCCCGCGGCACCGCCCGCCGCCCCGGCGCCGGCCCGCCCGCCGGGCTACTCGCCGGCCGCGCTCTTCCGGCGGAGGAGGAAGACGGCCGTGCCGCCGACCACGATGAGGGCGACGGCCACCCCCGCGATCATGGGCGTGGTCTCGCTGCTGCCGGTGGTGGCGAGGCCACCGCCGGTGGTCGAGCCGGTGGTCGATCCCGTGGCGCCGGTGGAGCCGGTGCCGGAGGTGCCGCCCGAGGTGGGGCTCGGGGAGGACGAG
>KL569432.1:56873-58454 GCA_000715685.1 Streptomyces lilacinus | reverse complement strand
GCCGATGGTGCCGGTCTCGGCGGTCTGGCAGTCGAGGATGCCGGAGAAGGTCCGGGTGAAGCCGTTCGACCCGGTGACCGTGATCTTGTAGGGCTGGTCCTCGCCGACCTTCACCAGGGTGGTCTCGGAGCCGCCGGGCAGGACGGTGTGCTTCCGGCCCTCCAGCTCGTAGCTGAAGGGCTGGTCGCCCTTGTTCTCGGCGGTGATCTCCACGCCGCCCTTGGCGCAGTCCTTCTTGGCCGTCACGGCGGGTATGGCGCCCTTGGTCGCCCAGTTCGCCGTGGCGGCGGCGGAGACGGTGCTCTCGCTGGAGCCGGCCAGGATCATCGTCTGGGTCCGGGTGTGGTCGCCTATGAAGGCGCGGCCGACGGGGACCTTGGTGGCGGCGGTGGCCTTGAACGAGACCGAGCCGTCGGGGGCGCCGGCCGGTACGTCGAAGTAGAGCTCCGCGCCGTTGGTCGTGTTGGTGACGGGCTTGCCGGCCTTGTCGACGACGGCCACCTTCTTGGCGGCGGCGTCACCGGAGGGGGTGACAGTGACGCTGCTCGCGTTGGTGTGCACGGTGACCGGGCCGACGCGCTGTCCCGCTCTGCCGGAGACGGCCGGCGGGGTGAGGGTCAGGGACGCCTTGGGCTCCTCGACGCTCTCGGCGCTCTTGGTGAGGTAGTCGGCGAGCTTCTCGGCCGCGGGGTCCTTGGCGTCGACCTTGACGTTGTCGGAGTAGCGCCAGATGGCGACCTGGGTGCCGGTGGCCGCGGTGTTGGCGTCGAGTCGGTCCGCGCCGGCGGTCTTGGCGAGCGCGGCGAGGTCGTTGACCTGCGGGTAGGAGTGCTGCAGGATCCAGCGGATCTTTCCGGCGTTCTTGTTGGCGTGGAGGGAGGACTCGTTCCAGCCGGTCTCCTTGTACTTCGCGCCGTCGACCGTGTTGGTGAGGATGTCGATGCAGTAGGTCTGGAGCGTGCCGCCGCCGTCGACCTTCATCTCGAACAGGCCGGCCATGACGTTGCCGGTCTTGCGCCGGTCCTGCACGACGGCCCCACCGCCGGCGGTGATCCGCCCGAGCGTGGCGGTCACGCCGCCCTGGTTCTGCGGCGCCTCGACGGCCGCGGCGGCCCCCGCGCCGGCGACGGTGCCGGCGGCGACCGCACCGGACGCCAATAGCGCCGCGGCAAGGCGGACGGCTCCCCGCCTCTTCACAGAGTTCATGGATTTCCTTTCGGGCGGGGGCGGAGCCCGCGAGGATCGGGCCTTCGGACCGCGAGCGGAAGCGCCCCGCCGGGCAACTCAAAACGCAGTGGCCCCCGTTGTCATGCACGGGATCCTAAGGATCAAGAACAACCGGAACGTCGTACATACCTTCGGACGGCCGATCCGAATCGGAATCGTTATCAGGTGCGCGTTTCGATCCCTGGTTTATCGACAAATCGCCGGGACAAAAGCCTCGCCGCGCGGGCTCTCGGAGGCCCCTCGGAGCCCCTTCAGGGGCCTGGGGCCACGTCCACGACGGCCGGATTCCCCGCGCCGGCCGACGCGACGGCCGAGGTCAGGGCCGCCTCGCCGGCCCCCGCCAGGCGCACCGGC
>KL569432.1:55957-56617 GCA_000715685.1 Streptomyces lilacinus | reverse complement strand
CCTCGCCGGCCCCCGCCAGGCGCACCGGCTCGATCGGCAGCGGCCTGGCCGGTGACACTCTGCGGAAGGCCGACGTACCGCGCGTGAGGTCGTGGCCGATCGACACGGCGTCAATGTCGGCCGACAGCCGTCTCTTTCCGTCCCGCTCCTGCTCCTGAATGCGCAACCGACCCTGCACGATGAGTGGTTCGCCGACCGAAACGGAACCGACCACATTGGCCGCGAGCGTCCGCCACGCCCACACCGTGTAGAAGCTCGTGTACGCGTCGGCCCATTCCTCCCGCTGCCGGTCCCAGCGGCGCACCGTCGCCGCGAGCCGGAACCGCGAGAGGGCCGCGCCGTTCGCCGCCTCCCTGAAGTCGGGCTGCGTCGCCACGTTGCCCACGACCGTCACCAGTGTCTCGTTCATCGAGAACGCCTCCCCCGTTGCCGCTCGCCGCTTGTCGCGCCGATCCGTGGAGCCATCGTGCCCGGGAGCGACGAAGCCCGCTGAGGGCTGTGGACAACCCCCGGCTTGTGGACAAGCCCGTCACCCACAGGCGGCACTCCACCCCCGCCCCTCACCCCCTAAACCCCTCACGCCCCGGGGCCCCTCACGCCTCTCCCGCCGCGATCACGTACTGCGCCCGCACCTCCCGGTACCTGTCTCTTATACACATC
>KL569432.1:51744-55655 GCA_000715685.1 Streptomyces lilacinus | reverse complement strand
CTCCAGCACCCGGGCCCGGCCGCACCCCGCCGCCGCGCCGCGCAGCCGGTGCTCGGTCTCCAGCCCGTACCCGCGCGCGGGCCCCCGGGCCGCCAGTCGGCCGCACCACGCCAGCACCGGACCGCCCAGGCCGCCGCCCGCGAGCAGGGCGGCCGGCGCCCACCAGGGCCCGCCGAAGTCGCCCGTGACCGCGCCCACCAGCCAGGCCACGCCCAGCAGTTGCAGCGCCGACAGCACGCCCTGCCCCGTCGCGACCGCCGCCCACCACCGGGGCCGTACGCCCCGCGATCCCGTACCGCCGCGCCGGGGGGCCGCGCCCGTGGGCCAGACGCCCGTACGGCCGCCGTCGGCACGCCCCACGCCCGTGGGCGGGCCCTCGGCCGGGCCCCGCTCCGAGCGCCGCGCGCCCGGCACCGCGACCACCGACGCCTGGGCGGCGACCTCGTCCAGCGCCTCCGCCAGGCCCTCCGCGCCCCGGGCCGCCGCCTCGCGCACCGCCTGGGCCCACGGCTCGGGCAGCCCGGCCGACGCCTCGTAGGCCAGGGCCCGCACCGCCTGCTCGACCAGCGGCCGGGAGGCCGTCCGGCGCGGCGGCGGCGCCATGCCCGCGAGACCGCCGCGACCGGCAGCCCGGCCCTCGCCTCCGGCACCGGCCTCGTCGGCGTCGGCGTCGTCGCGGCCACCGCGCCCGAGGAGCCCCGCGCCCCCGAGGCCGACCAGGCCCCGGCCGACGCATCCCTTGCACCACCGGTACCCGTGGCGCATCCAGTTCCACGACGTCCCGCAGGCCCGCTCGGCGTCGCGGCGCCACGCCCGTTCCGCCGCCAGGCCGGCGGCCTGGGCGCCCACCGCCTCCGCGAGCCGGTCCTCGAACTCCTGCCGCGCCCGCTCCGTCAACCCGGGCCTGACGTCCGTCACGTACGCCGACCGCAGGCGCGCCGAGACGCCGTTCACGTCGGCCGTCAGCCTCAGCTCCGCCGCGCTCCTGCGGGCCACGAACGCGCCCAGGGCCTCGCGCAGTTCGCCCACCCCGGCCCCGGTCAGGGCCGACAGCGCCAGCACCGCCGCGCCCGGCTCGCCGTGCTCGCCGAGCGCGAGCCCGTCCTCGTCCAGCAGCCGCCGCAGGTCGTCCAGCACCTGGTCCGCGGCGTCCGCCGACAGCCGGTCCACCTGGTTGAGGACGACGAACATCACCTCCGCGTAGCCCGCCAGCGGCCGCAGATAGCGCTCGTGCAGCACGGCGTCCGCGTACTTCTCCGGGTCCACCACCCAGATCACCGCGTCCACCAGCCCGAGCAGCCGGTCCACCTGCTCCCGGTGGCCCACCGCGGCCGAGTCGTGGTCGGGCAGGTCCAGCAGGACGAGCCCGCTCAGCGCCGGGTCGTACGGGCGCACCGGCTGGCGGCGGGCCCGGGCCGGGATGCCGAGCCGCTCCAGCACCCCGTCCGCGCGGTCCGTCCACGCGCAGGAGACGGGCATCGCGGTCGTCGGCCGACGCACCCCGGCCTCCGAGAGCTGCGCCCGCGCGAGGGCGTTGAACAGCGTCGACTTCCCGCTGCCCGTGGCTCCCGCGAGGGCCACCACCGTCAGGTCGAGCGAGTGCCGGTGCCGGGCCGCGGCCTCCTCCAGCACCCGACCCGCCTCGGCGAGCGTGCGCCGGTCGAGCCGGGCCCGGGAGAGGCCCACCAGCTCGCGCAGCGCGTCCAGTCGGGGCCGCAGGGCCAGTCCGACGGGCGAGGGGGCGGGGGTGACGCGCGGTACGGGCGGGGGCGGCTCGGCGACCGGGGCCCTGCGCTCGGGCCGGGGGGCGGGTTCGGGCCGGACGCGGCGCGCGATCAGGCCGTCGTTCCAGAAGCGGTCTCCGCGACCGGAGCCGCCGGTACGGGGGTTGTCCGCGGGGGCGGAACGCTCACCTGCGTCGTTCCCACCGTCCTGTGCCGGCACGCCAGTCACCTCTCCTTCTGCAGCAGGGACAGCGCCGCGATGAGCTCGACCTGGTGGTCGGGGGTCATCTCGAGGGCCTCGAGCGGGGTCGCCCGACGGTCCCGCTCGGCCTCGAGGACCCGTTCCAGACAGTCGTCCAGCAGTTGTCCGCCCCGGTCGCGCAGTCGCAGGGCGCGCTGCGCCCCGTAGGCACCGGCCAGCTTCTCGCCGGCCGCGCCGGCCCGGCGGCCGCCCAGCAGCTCGGCCGCGAGCAGCGCGGCGGTGCGCTCGCTCTCGCCGCCCCGGTCGCGCTCGGCGGCCCTGACCTCTTCCTCCGCGATCTCCTCCAGGCACCGCCGCCAGCGGCGTACGGCCACGCCCACCCGGGCCCGCATCCCGTCCGGGTCGCGCGGCGCGAGCGCGGCCACGGCGGCCGGGTCGCCGGCGGACGCGGTGGCGATCTCCTCGTCGGCGGCGTCGGCGGCGCAGCTCAACAGCGCGACGACGGACCCGGTGAGCGCGGTGAGCAGCTCGTCCGGGGTGCTGTCGTGGGGGTAGCCGCGCCAGTGCGTGAGGGCGTCCCCGGCGAGCGCCTCGCCGGCGGCGACCTCGCGCCGCACCCGCTCGACGGACCGCCCGTACGCGTCCTCGACGCGCTGCAGGGTCCGTACGGCCGCCGCGTGCTGCACGGCCGCGGCGCCGGCGAGCCCCGGCAGCCGGGATCCGAGCGAGGAGAGCACCCCGCGCGCGGTACGGGCGGTGGCCACGGTGCGGGCGGCGGGGTCCTCGGCCCGCTGGGCGAGCCAGGCCCGCAACCCGGCGACGGCGGTGGCCGGCAGCAGCCCGTTGCCGTCGGCGGACTCGGGGAGTTCGGGGATGGTGAAGCGCGGCACGTCGCCCAGGCCCGCGTGCTCCAGCAGCGCGTCGTACTGGCGCGACACCTCGACGGCCACCTGGTGCGGCACCCGGTCCAGGACGGTCACGAGCGTGACGTCGTATTCCTTGGCCGTGCGCAGCAGGTGCCAGGGCACCGCGTCCGCGTACCGGGTGGCGGTGGTGACCAGCACCCAGATGTCGGCGGCGCAGATCAGGGCGGCGGCGAGGTCGCGGTTGCGGGCGACGAGGGAGTCGATGTCGGGCGCGTCGAGCAGCGCGAGCCCGCGCGGAAGGGCCCGGTCCGTCTCGATGCGCAGCGCGAGCGGCTCGTCGTCGTCCGGCTCCAGCAGCGCGGCGGCCTCGTCGTCCGCCGCCTCCGGGTCGTACGCCCCCGCCGCCCCGTCCTGGGCCGGCACCCACACCCGGCGCAGCCTCGGCAGCACCCGGGGGCCGGCGAACCAGTGGTGATCGTCGGGGTGACAGACCAGAACGGGCGTACGCGTCGTCGGCCGCAGCACCCCCGCCTCGGTGACCCTCCGCCCCACCAGCGAGTTCACCAGCGTGGACTTGCCCGCCCCCGTCGACCCCCCGACCACCGCCAGCAACGGCGCTTCGGGGGCGCACAACCGGGGCACCAAGTAGTCGTCGAGCTGCGCCAGGAGCTCGGCCCGGTTCCGCCGGGCGCGGGCGGCGCCGGGAAGGGAGAGCGGGAAGCGTGCGGCGTCCACGCGATCACGCAGTGCGGAGAGCGCGTCAAGCAGTCGGGGCCGTACGTCCAAGGTCGCCACACGTGTAGAATGCCCAATTCTGGGGTGATTTTGAAGCATATAGCCCATGGCGCGCGAGGCGTGGCGCAAGGGGCCCAGGCATAACGAGTGCACAACACCCGGCGTCTGAGGCGTCAAAAACGATGCGAAAATCGCACCTGCCTGCGATTATCAGGACCGCTTCACCGAACCTCCACATCGTGCTACGGAGGTGAAGCAACCGGGACGAGGTACGCGGAGCCCTATCCTTGTCCCCGGCAAGGTCACGGCACCACCGAGCCCGGGGCTTCAGCCGTCCGCGACCGCCGACACACCGGCCCCCGTAGCTCAGTGGATAGAGCAGGC
>KL569432.1:50412-51376 GCA_000715685.1 Streptomyces lilacinus | reverse complement strand
GGCATGTTCGAGCGTTGTGGCCGGACGCCGCCGCCACCAGTCCGGGTAGGTCGGTGGTGGCGGCAACGTCCGGCTGTCACCGGGGCCTTGCGGGTGGCCACGGTGAATACGCGGAGAAGTTTCCGGGGCCGGCGATCACCCCTCGAGCAGCTCGGGGGCGCCCTCTTCCTGGGCGTAGATGTGCTCCTTGAGGGCGGCCATCTGGCCGTCGATGCAGCGCGCGTAGCTCGCGAGCAGGACCGGCACACTGGTGCCGGCCCACTCAGCGACCGTGGCCGGCGGTACCCCCATGTTGAGCCACTTGGTGAGCCGCGTGTTCCGCTCGTCGTACACCCTCCTGCCCAGGGGTGAGTCAAATTCGTGCGGGAGAAGGATCTCCTTCCGAGCGGCCCGCCAGGCCCGGCGGATGACTGAGCCTGCGAGCATGCCGCGCTTCTCGCCCTGGAACAGCAGGTCGCCCGGCTTGAGTCCCTCTCTCTTGATGTGCTCGCGCAGGATCCCCGTCAGGAAGGGGTGCCCCGGCGTCAGACGCGTGTCATCCGCAGCCCGGCCCTTCAGCCCGCGCTTCTCGTGGATCTCTCCCGTGTCCGTCCAGTGCTTGCCCACCTCGGGCTGTGCCGTGTGGAACAGCAGCTCGCACCACTGGTCTTCGGCACCCTCGGGAGGCAGGTGCACGTCTTCGACGCGCAGGGCAACGGCTTCCTCCGGCCGCGGCCCGCAGTAGTAGAGGGTGGCGAAGAAGGCGTGCAGCCGCTCGCCACCGCGGGGCCGTCGACGGATGCACTGCCCGCACCCACACCGAACTCACCCAGCTCAAGGAGCGCCACCAGCTCCTCCTGTCGGTTTTGGCCGCCAAGGACGACGAAGTCCAGAGGCTTCGCCGCCAGCTCAGTACACCCGTCGCGGTCCCCGATCCAAGGCAGGGGGACGGCGCCACAGGCGTCGTCCTGTCTCTTATACACAT
>KL569432.1:41570-50159 GCA_000715685.1 Streptomyces lilacinus | reverse complement strand
AGATGTGTATAAGAGACAGACACCGGCGTGATCAGCAGAGCTGAGCTCAGTCGTTATAGCCATGCACGTCGAGTATGAACTCGTCGCCGTGGACCTGGACCCCGAATCGAGTGAGCTTCGCGCAGACCTGGCAGTCCTCCATGTATTCCTGATCGCCCACCGACAGGTCGACCGTTATCTCGATCACTTCCTCGCAGTAGGGGCAGCTATAGAATGCAGTTTCGAGCGCCATCGCAACCTCCGCAGTAGTTGTGCCACTTCGTAGGACAGCTTGCTGTCCCGGACCCCGGATGATCTTAGGATCGAGACCGGCGCAGCGAACGAGAAGCACCAACAAACCAACCGCGGGCAGTCATCCAGCCTCGCAGCCACGGCGAAGAAGGCGCGGGTCACAGCCAACACGGCTATGCCCACCGCCAGACCAGGCAAGGACATCCGCAGCGACAGAACGACCCAGACCAACGTCAGCGTCACGCCCATCACCAGGTGGTACTGGGCAACATGGCGCAGGCACGAACCCCAGCCCCGCCGAGGGCTGACACACTCGGCGAACTCTGCCTCCGTCGGCGCCGCCTTCCCCGCGGCCGGATGGTCGGTCTGCCCAATATCGTGGTCCGCGAGGTTGTGAGCAACAGCGACCACGGCCCACACCGAGCCGAACGTCGCCAAGGTGGCGACTCAGACCGTCCACGAACGTGGACAGCATGGTTGGGCCATGGCAGACGACAGGTACAACCTCGCTCCGATGGCCGCCTCTTGGATCCGCGCGCTGCGGGCCCAGAACCTCTCGGACAACACGATCCGATCTACTCCCACGCCGCCAAGTCCTTCGGCGCCTGGCCGCCGAGGACGGCGGCGAGGGTCGGCCGGCGCCGACCGACCTCGACGAGATCCACCGCGAGCACGTCCAGGCGTACATCACGGCCACGATCGAGCGGACGAGCCCGAGCAACGCCCACCAGCACTACCGCTCGCTGAAGACGATGTTCAATTGGCTGGTCGACGAGGAGGAGCTCGACCGGTCCCCCATGCGGACGATGAAGCCGCCGACCGTGCCCGAGGTCGAGGTACCCGTCATCCCCGAATGGGACCTGAAGAAGCCGTTCAAGGCGTGTTCGGGCAAGACATTCGCCGACCGGCGGGACACGGCACTGCTGCTGGTCTTCCTCGACACGGGCGTACGGCTTTCGGAAGCCACCAACCGGCGGTTCGCCGACCTCGACCTCGAGATGAACGTACTTCACGTGCTCGGCAAGAACGACAGGTGGCGTTCCGTCCCGTTCGGACGGACCTGCGCGACCGCCCTCGACCGCTACCTGCGGGCGGCCGCGAAGCACAAGAGGAAGCCGCTCGACGACGACATGTGGCTCTGGTGGGGCGACCGCAACCGCGGGCAGCGACTCACCATCTGGGGAGTTGGCACGATGCTCAAGCGCCGATGCGCCGAGGCCGGCATCGAACCGCTTCACCCTCACCAGTTCCGCCACACGTTCGCTCATCATTGGAAGGTGGGCGGCGGCTCCGAGGACGACCTCATGCGCATCACGGGGTGGCGGTCCCGTCAGATGCTGTCGCGCTACGGGGCGTCGGCCGGTGCCGAACGGGCACGCACGGCCCACCAGCGGCTAAGTCCCGGCGACCGACTCTCATAGCCGGTCGTCCGGGACTTCGCAGGGGACTGCCGACCCGCTCGACAGAGCCCCAACTCGTCGACGAGCCGCGGCACGCGCACGTACAGCAGCGCGAGGGCCGCGGCCTCGTCGATCCGCTCGGGGTCGAAGGCCATCCGTACGCAACTTCCCGAGTCGCGGTACATCATCGGCACATCAGCGTCGAGTTCAAGGCGTTCGACGCGCAGCTCAACCACATGACCCCCTGTCCCGCCGCGACTTCGGACACACCGGAATCGCACATGCGTTTGATCAGTGCGAGGCCAGTTCACTCTACGCCGACGGCAGGGCTTTATGCAGGACCCTTGCGGAAGGCGTCAGCGAGACGCGCAGGGTGTATCGATTGAGTGATCGCCCCAAGTCAACATGACGGGCGTCACGCACCACCGCGCTCTTCCGCGTCCCACCGTTCACTCACGGCACGCGCCTTCGACGTTTCGCCGGGGCGCGCTCCGATCTTGCCTAGGAGCACCGCCGGCGACCCGCCTCCCAGCTCAGAGGCGACGTAGCCGATCACCTGGAAGTGGGCGGCGGCCGCAACGACTTCGCGGGGCAGCCCCAGACCGACCGCCAGGGCCGAGACGAGCTCGGGGGTCACCTTGTACCCCTGGCCGCTGATGATCTTCCCGAGAAGCGACTTGCTCGGCGCCCAGCCGGAGGCCGGATCGACGGCCACCTCGGCGAAGTTTCTGACTGACCAGCGCTTGCCCTCGCCGACGTGCTGTTGGACGAGCTCAGTAAGCGCGTCGCGCTGTTCGAGCGCTGCGTTCGCTTCGTTCCTGCCCACAGTCCACACCCCTCAGCGACACCTCAAGCAGAATCCCAGACTGGGGACATAAACCCCTTCAGGGCCGCGAGCCATTGTCCACGATCGTGGTTAATGCGGGATGACATCGTTGCCGACCGGCTGAATCCGATCCCCGAAACGGCCGTCCACGGACGTGGACAGTGGGGCTGCAGTGTGCTTACCTATTGACGTCCACGTTCGTGGACGGCGAACGGAAACTTCCATGACGCCCACCCGTCTCCGCCTGTCGGATGGCGCACTGATGCGAACACTCATGGAGCGCGCCCCCGGCGCCGCCGACAACGGGCAGGGCAACGGCGTGTGGTCCCACGCCCGCCGCGACCCGTACGTGACGGGCTACTTCGCGCCCCGCTTCCCCGACGGCATCTGTCCGCCCACCGCCGACCCCAGCGACCCGCGCGGCGGCAAGGCCATCGGCTCGTACCGCTGGACGCCCGCCCCGTCGGCGACCACCGTCTCACTCGCCCGCGTCGTTGCCGCCGCGCACGCCGACCCACCCGCCGCCCAGGGACACACGACCTACCCGGCCGACGTCCTCGTCGTCGAGTGCGCGCTGAACGCCGAGGGTCTGCTGCGTACCGCCTACGTGGACGGCAGCTTCGGCACCCTCACGATGGCCGCCTACGCCGCCTGGCAGCGAGGCCTCGGCTACTCGGGGACGGATGCCGACGGCATCCCCGGCCGGGTGTCCCTTTGCGCTGCGTTGTCAGCGCAAGGGGCGTCTTCGCGTTGGATCAGCTCACAGGAACTTTGCCAGTGATTCGAAGATCGGCGAATTTTCGAAGGGCTGGATGTCGCCGATCTTCTTCCATCCCCACGAGTAGTAGGCCGTCCTCGCCGGCGTATTCGCCGGATCAACGAGGATGGTCGCCAGGATCTCTCGACGCCCCTCCAGCAGGTTGTCATGGAGAAGGCGCGCGATCCCCCGGCGCCTCCAGGCTGGCCGTACCATGAGCTCCGAGATCGCGAAAACCTGCCCCTGCTTCGTTGGCTCCCGGACCTCTTGCGGGACCTCGCCGCAGAAGCCGCCCCACCAGGTTCCCGACGGGGCGATGCCGAAACCGAAGATGTAGCCGACGATCTCGTGATCCTCTATGGCCGAGACCAACTCAAATCCCGGGCGCTGCACGTATGCAGCAAGACGATCCAGGAATGCGGTACGTGAGCGAAAGGCGCCGTCCAGCCTTTCCGCATATGCCTCCTCGTACACGTCCGCCAGCGCTTCGCGACGGTCATCGGCTGCCCTACCGTCGAGCCTGCTCAGGGACAGGTCCGTCATGCTTCCTCCAATCGCTACCCTGCAAGAGACCCGGACTCCTCCAGGAAGTCACGGACCACCGGAGCGCTCATATGTGGCTCCACTGTTTTCCGGAAGGCCTCAAGGCGAGCCGACGTGCGGGTCGACGACACATTCGCGAGTAGAGGAAGAGCGCTGCGGGCGACTTCACACGCGTCACCCAATTCCCCCTGTTTGAGGTGCACTTCCGCCAGGACGACGGAGTACCACGCCATATTTCGCCCGTAGCGCGGGTCTATATCCTTCAGCGTCTTCTCCGTCATTCGCTGAGCGACCTCGAAATCACCCAAGTCGGCGTGACATGTGGCAGCAAGTCCGTCAAGTTCAGATTGCGAATAGAAGTCGATCCACCTCGGGTCTTCGTCCGACGGACCATGGTCGAACGCACGGTAGGCGCGGGTCAGGGCAGCTGTGCATTCCTTCTTGTCCCCGAGCCGCGACCAACCACAAGCCTCCCTCAGGGCGAGCAATGACATCAGCCTCGGAGGGACATGTCGAGCGCTAACACGCTGTCCCATACGGGCGAGCTCGACAGCATCGCGGGGCATCCCATTGCGTGCCGCAGCCATGGACATTTGCGCGTAGGCATGCACTTCGACCTCTGGGTCGTCGGCCATTCGCGCCTGATAGAGGGACTGGCTGTAGAAGCCCCAAGCATCCACCGGGCGGTCCGCGTCGTAGCTAAGCCAACCTGTGAGAACCGCGAGGTCACCAAACGCCGAGCGCAGATGTTTTCCGGTGGTATCTGTGTACCGCGCCGTGTTGATAAGGCGATTCAGCGCCCCCAGGGCTCGTTGTGCATCCACGCTCAGGTTGTCGCCGCCCATACGCTCATCGAGTTGCTTGAGCTGACGTACCGTCCTTCGAACCGTCCTCACCTCCGCGGTTCCGATCTTGCGGGGCGTACCACGCTCCGAACAGAACCCCAAAGCGGCGAGGCCAGAGACGAACTGTCGCCGGTCCACTGCCTGCTCCTGGCGGTCGAGTTGATCCAACGTGACGACCGTACGCCGGGAACTACGACCGGTGGAAGGGGAGCTCGCGAACCCCAGCGCCTCCGCACTCTCTCCGGTGAGGTCCGTCAAGACCCTCCGGTAGACAGCTCGAGGGCACTTCACGTCACCGTCTTCCCACGTGGCAATCACCCTGGAAGTGCAACCCGTGTTCTCGCCGAGCTCGGCCGCACGGTTGTTGATCAGGGCGGCAAACTCGGAGCGGCTCATCTGCAAGCGTTCTTCACGGACAGCACGGATCTTCGCGTTAGGGATCTTCGTCTCGGCCATCACGCTCCCGGCTCTCCTGTGTCGGTGCGCCCGACGGTAGTGCCGTTGGGGGTCACGAGGGTTCGAGATGCATGACAAAGTCCCGAGCGGCCGCGAACTTGCATCGAAGATGCATCGCCGTTCCGTCGCTCATGCTCGTGCACCGCTCCTACGGTCGGTGCCCTACCTGATCCCAACAGACGCCGAGGTCTCCCATGCACTCGACGACGAGCGGCGGCGCCATCAGAACTGGCCCCTCCAAGCAGGTCGACACTCCTCCCCCTGAGGGACTGATCGGGAGAGTGGTGATCGACACCACCTGTAAGCGGGTGGGCCGAGTGATGGGCAAGGAAGGGCCGAAATATCAGCTGCGCCCCCTGAGGGGAGGTCGCGAGTGGGAGGCATCCCAGCGCGACATCGAGGTTCTCTCCACCCTCTCCGGCTGTCCCCAGTGCGTTGGAATCAAGTCGGCCCGAGCCCGCGCCAGCGCCGAGGGTCGCACCAATGCCGCTTCCCTGCTGACCGTGGCCCTCGGCCGCCATGAACGATCGGCCCACTCATGAACCCCGCCGCACGGGTCACCGTGCTGCCCCCGCCCACGGCCGGCCTGCTCTGCACGGTGAACGCCGCTTCCTGGGTCGAGAAGACGACCACGGGCCCCATGGGCTACCTGTTCATCTCCCACCCGCCGGCTCGCCGCTGCAACGAGGACCCCGGAACCATCGAGCGGAACATGCGCGGCCTCGGCCTGGCGCTGGGCGGATTACGCCCCACCTTCGAGAAGGTCAAGTACACGGGTAACCGCATTGCCCTGCTGGGCGGAACGAGCATGCGAGCCCTGCTCATGCTCGACGACAACCCCAACGTGCTCCGGCTGCCGCCTGCCCCTGCCGACTGGATTCGGCACGTTGCCGACGGCGGCCCGGTGTGCCTCATCTTGGGGCTGACCCCGGTTCCTCCGCTCGCTGACCACGAGAAGGTCAGCGCCTATGCCTCAGCCATCGTGGCTTGGGACCGCGCGCTCACGGGCCTCGCCGGCGTCACGGACGCCCGCTCGTGGCCGCGGCCATCAGACCAGGCCTCCGCCACACCACCGGATCACCCAGCCGACAACGAGATGTCGCGACGCACCTTCGTCACCAGTGCCTGCGGCCTTACGCGCGTCGTCGATCGGAGGCCCGAATGATGAGCTTCACCCGCCTCTGGACACGCCTTCGCCGTGCTGTACGGCCCGCGAACCACGTACCGGGCACCCTTGGCGACCCTCTCGTGATCAGTCTTCCGCACACAAGCGGCCCGCCCGCCATACCGCAGTTCTACCAACCCGCCTACGCGCCCGTCATCTGCACTTGCGAGACCACACGCCCCGGCGAAAGGGTGAAGATCGCCCCCTGAGACCCCCTGCCCCCTGCGGGAGGCAGGTGGAGGGGCCAGCCCGGTCGTCCTCATTGCCGATGCCGGCCG
The DNA here is from genome assembly GCA_000715685.1 of Streptomyces lilacinus. Classification (GTDB taxonomy): domain Bacteria; phylum Actinomycetota; class Actinomycetes; order Streptomycetales; family Streptomycetaceae; genus Streptomyces; species Streptomyces lilacinus. The sequence continues at coordinate 43,658 of KL569432.1, read as the reverse complement.
GGCAGCGCTCCTCAAAAACGGCCAACCGGCCTGCACCACTGAACGACGGCGTGGGGAGGGCCCCCACGCCGGTCTGTGGGCACCAGGAAGGCAACCGACCAATGGCAGTAGTCACGGAACAGCCGCTCCTTCCGGTACAGCCGCACTCAGTACAGATCGAACTCACGGCGAAGTGCCCGCTCGAGTGTGGGATGTGCTTCGTCGCCGCAGGCCCGCAGGGCACGCACGGGACCATGACCCGCACCGAATGGCTCGCGGTGATCAGCGATGCCGCCGCGCTCGACATCCCGTTGATCCAGCTGCTCGGCGGCGAACCCACGGCTCACCCGGACTGGATCGAGCTGACCGAACACGCCCTCGCCCTGGGGCGCCGCGTCGAGGTGTACACCAGCCTCTACAAGATCCATGACCGCTGGTGGGACGTGCTCGCCCGCAAAAACGTGTCTCTCGCCACCAGCTATCACAGCGACCACCCCGACGAGCACGACCGGATCACAGGCAAGCCGGGCAGCCACCGGCGGACCCGGGCCAACATCCAGGAAGCCGTCCGCCGGGGCATCCCCATGCGAGCCGGCATCGTCGAAGTGCTGCCCGGCCAGCGCGTCACCCAGGCCCGCGACGACCTCGTCGCCCTGGGCGTCACCAGGGTCCGGATCGACCGCAGCCGGGCGATCGGGCGGGCCGCGACGGCCGGGGCGCCCGACGTCTCCGAGCTCTGCGGACGGTGCGGCCGGGGACAAGTAGCCGTGCTGCCCGACGGCAGCGTCGCGCCGTGCGTGATGAGCCGCTTCATGCCGGCCGGCTCCGTGAAAGCCGGCTCACTGGCCGAGATCCTCAGCAGTCGGGTATGGCGGGACACGGTGGAACGCGTGCCGGTCCGCGCGCAAGAACCGTGCGATCCCGACTGCAATCCCGGTCTGGACGGTTCGGACTGTGCTCCCGCGGAGCAGGAAGCATGCGATCCCGCGTACGCGGACATCCCCGACCAGCCCGACCAGAAATGAGGCGGCGCCCGTGGACTGGACACCGCATGCCGAACGACTAGCTAGCGAGATCGCCGACCCCGTCTCACGCTGGCGTCCGCTGGTCGCACAGACCCGACGTCACAGCCTCGTGCCCCGGTGGTGGGAACGTGCCGAGGGCGGCGGCTGGGTGCTGCGCGACGGGCCAGCCAATCCCGAGGGGTGGCTGAGCACTGCCTACTCGGACCGGACGCTGGTGACCCGCGTCGGCCCCCTTCACGCCGACCACGCCGACGAGGGACAGACCACCACCGGCAAAGCCACCTCGTCCTCGACGCACCCCGGTCTCGTCGTTCAGATGTACCGGCACGGCCGGCTCGTGAAGGGGCTCGACCTGCTCGACGTCGGCACGGGATCGGGCTACGGCACCGCGCTCGCCGCCCGCCTACTCGGCGAAAAGTACGTCACGGCGATCGACGTGGACCCCTACCTGGAGGAGGCAGCCAGGGAGCGGCTCGACCGCATGGGCCTGCACCCCGAGCTCGTCACGTGCGACGCGACCGGCCCCCTTCCCGGGACATACGACCGGATCGTCTCCATGGTGTCCGTGTGGCCCGTACCGGCCTCATGGCTGGCCGCGCTACGGCCGGGCGGACGCCTCGTCACCACGATCGCCAAAACGTCGGCCATCCTCACCGCCTGGAAAACGGAGGACGGCCGGGCGGTTGGGCGGATCGAGCGGGACTGGGCCGGGTTCATGAGCACTCGGCACGGCGACGACTACCCCGTAGGGTTCGGCGGCCGCCTCGACGATCTCGTTGAGGCGGAGGGGGAGCACATCTCCCAGGGCAGGTATCCCGTGCTGAACCTGAGTGAAGCCTGGGAACTGCGATCCGTGCTCGAGCTCACCGTCCCGGGGATTGAGACCCACTACCGCCAGGACGGCCGACGGCGGACCGCATGGCTCTTCCACAAGGATGGCTCATGGGCACGGGCGACGGCCGCCTTCATCGACCCGCCCGTCGTCCACCAGAGCGGCCCCCGCCGCCTCTGGGACACCCTCGAGCGAATCCGTCACCGGCAGAACGCGGAGGGCGGACTACCGCTTCTGTCTCTTATACACATC
>KL569432.1:40813-41299 GCA_000715685.1 Streptomyces lilacinus | reverse complement strand
CAGCCACGCCGAGATCACGGCTGACGGCATCGTTCACCTTTCCCGAGGCAAGTGGACTGCCATCATCAGCTAGTCCTCAGCGGCCCCGCTCACGCGCCCTGGAAGGCGTATTGGCGGGGCCGTGCCGCGCCGGGCCAGGCGCACCGATCACGTAGCCGATACAGGCATACGAAGCTGTTCAACAGGGAACTACCGAGAAAGCGCCCACGGCATATGCACCCTCCACGCGCCGGCGGCTGTGGCAGGCATCAACTCGCGCGAGGCGTGCCGGTCCGCCCGGATGACGGAGTCACGGCCAGTCACGGCCCCGAGTCCTGCACCCAGCGCTCGGGGCCGTGGCCATGCTCCCGCCAGAACCGCGCCACACCGACGATTCCTCGCCAAAGGCGAGCCGAAAATAGGCCAAGCGCCTTGCCCGGTTTTGCTCGCCGACGACCTGCAAAAACGCAGGTCAGCACATCGTTCAGGCCCGTACACCTTCTAAGC
>KL569432.1:33498-40547 GCA_000715685.1 Streptomyces lilacinus | reverse complement strand
CCTTTTGGCGAGGGCCGCGGTGGGGTGGGCGGGCTGTCCGTCGGTGCCGGGAGGACCGGGAGGAGCCTGCTCAGCCCGCTGGCCGTCAAGGCCTCGGCGACGGCGGGACGCGGGGCGGTGAGGCAGAGGTCGCCGCCGGCGTGCCGGGCGCGGCGGGCGGCGGCGACGAGGAGGCCAAGTCCCAAGGCGTCACAGGAAGTGACGCCGGACAGGTCGAGGATCAACCGGCTGCCGGGGCTGTGGGATACGCGCAGAAGGCGCTCGCGCAGCCTCGGGACCCCGTGGAGGTCCAGCCGCCCACGGACCATGAGCACGCGGTCCCTTGGCCCGCCGGAGGGCGAGGAGTGACGGCGCGGTGCGGACACGCGCGCGCCTGCGTTCCGGGGAGCTCCCGCGGGAGTGAGGACGGTTCTGCGTTCTGTGGGCACGAGGTGCCTCCTCGGAGCGAATCGCAGTCTCGATGCTGCCGAGGGATGAAGGTCCGGACGCCCGTACGTCACGAAGAGGATGGAACGGAACGGCCCTTGACGCGCCTTCGGGCGACGGGGCGGCTGCGGCGATCGGAGTCCCGGCGGAACAACCCGTCCGGCCGTCAGCGCTTCTCTGCGCAACGGGTACTGGTGAAACCATGGCCGGCACCTTCACCACCCGCACTGTCAACGTTACAACCGGCGCCACCGAGACCATGCACGACCTGACGAACGCGTGCTCCGCGTTCCTCCGGGAGGTCGCTCACGGGCGGGACGGACTGCTGAACGTCTTCACCCCGCACGCGACGTCCGGCCTGGCCGTCATCGAGACCGGAGCCGGCAGTGACGACGATCTGCTGGCTGCCCTCCGTGGCATCCTTCCCGCGGACGACCGTTGGCAGGACCGCCACGGTGCTCCGGCCGCCGGCCGCGATCACATGCTCCCGGCTCTGGTACCGCCCCACGCCACGCTTCCCGTGGTCGGCGGTGAGCTGGAGCTGGGAACCTCGCAGTCCGTCGTTCTGGTGACCGCCGGCCGGGACACCCCGGACCGCCAGGTCCGGCTGTCCTTCCTCGGCTGACCGTACGCCTGACCGGGCACCCGACCGGCGCCGGACCGTACGCCGCGCGAACCCCCGACCGGAGTACGGTGGAGGGACCGGGAGCACTTCGTACGCCGGCTTCCCCGCGGGCGTCGTTCCCGGCGATCGCATATACCGGGCAGGTCGGCATCATGACCGTGACCATCGACCGTACGAACGCTGTCGACCGTATGACGCCTGATGCGCGCGCCCCTTCGCCGCCCGCCCGCCTGGCCCTGACGCCGGGGACGACCGCGGGCCTGCTGGACGGCGCCTGGTGGCCCCGCTCACGGGACCTCTCCCTCGAGCTCCCCGCGCTGATGGCCAGGCTGGACCACTGCTGGGGGCGGATCACCCGCGTCACGGTGAATCCGACCTTCTGGCCGGTGATCCCCCGCAAGGTGCCCGTCACAGGACACACGGTGCACGTGGGATGGTTCGCGGCCGAGCAGGACCCGCACAAGCTGCTCCTGCTCTCCTACCGCGCGGGCCGCTGGGACCTGCTGGTCATCCCGCCGGAGACGAGCCCGGCCGCGGCCGCCCGGCTCATGTCCGCCGCGACCGTCCCCGGAAGTCTGCTCACCGCGAGCATGCTGATGGAGGACGAACGAGCGGCGGTCGACGCGGCCGAGTCGCGGGACCGCGCGGAGGAGTGGGAGACCGACGGCGGCACCGCGTCACCGACCGGGAGTCCGGTCCAGATCGCCCCTTCCGGCCGGGGGCAGTGAGGCCTCCTGAAGAACCCGCGCATGAGAGGGCGGCAGTCATGGCAACGCTTCGCGAACGGAAGGCCTACCGCGAGAAGGTCATGCAGGCCCTGTACGAGGCCACCGAAGGCAACCGCCTTCTGGGCGTCACCGGAGCGAAGCTGCACGACACCCTCGGTGTGCCGGAGGAGGACCTGGCCGCCGCCTGCACCTACCTGGTGGGCGAGGGCCTCATCACGGTCGACTGGACATCGGGCAACACGCCCGCCATGGTCACGCTGACGCACCAGGGCATCCGGGTCATGGAGGCCGAGGAGGAGAAGCGCGGCTGACGCGCCCTAACCGGTTGGAGCCCTGGCGGGGGCGCTCGCTCCACACCGCACCCCTCCCTCCGGGAGGGATGTTTTCACGGCCGACGCGGGCGGCGCCGCCCCCAGCACCTTCACTGTTCACCGGCCGTTCGCGTAGTCGACAGCCGGCCTGGCGGCGGGGACCCGTCCCGTCCGGCACTCTGGCCGTCGACCGTTCATGGGATGCGGGCCGTCAAACTTCCCGTCCGGTCCTTGGCTGATTGACGTCGATGGCACGTGGGGATTCCGCTTGTACGGGTGCGCAGGGGGCTTCGGCGGGGCCCTCGGACCGAGCAAATGATGCAACGTCAGATATGTGCCCACACAGTGCAGTTAAGCCGCACCAGGGCGCAGTCGCGGTCAGTGCGGGTCGGGCTACCCGCGGGAACCTCGCTCGTCGGGTGGGCACTCAGCGGCTTCCGCGTGAGCCAAACGAGTGTTTGTGTTTCAGCCACGACGGTTGATAGCGTCACCCGTGCCTCGGCAGGGATTCCCGGGGTCGAAGTGGGTCGGGGGGAAAGCATCCATGGGGATCTTCAACATTTCAACGGGACGGCTCGTGCCGTCTTCCGGTTCGGCCGGGCGCGATCGTGGCGCCGGGCATCCGCTGTCGCGCTGTCGCACCGGACTCCTGCTGCCCGGCGGTCGGGCTTCGGTGATCACACGGCCACGCGGCTAGTTCTGGCTGTACTCTCTCCACCGCACACGCACACGTCGCCGTCGGTAAACCGGACGGTCGGTCCTTCCTGAGCGTTTCCGGCCCCTCCCGCGTATTGATCCGATCGCGCGCTTCGTCCATGGTCGACGGCTTCGCATCGGCGTCTGCGGGGACGGCCCGGAAGCCGCTTCGTCGCGATCTTCAGCACTCAGCACCGCGCACCCAGCACACCGCACTCAGCACTCAGCACGTGTCGACTTTCAGCTACATGACCACATCTGGCGGAGTCCGGACGGAAGCGACTCCGACCGTGAAGGAGCGCAGATGTCCTTAGGCCTGGTAAGGGGCACCGTACTTCCGCAGCCGGCCACGACACCGACCGGACACGGATCTCACGCCATCAGCAGGGACTGCCTACTCGGGGGGACGAGGGCAATGGAAATCTCGGTCTTGGGACCGCTGCTCGTCGGTGACGGCCTGACCACCGTCAGAATCGGCGCCAAAAAAATAAGAGTCATGCTCGCCATGCTCGCCATGAACGCCGGGCAGGTGGTGCCCTTCGACGAGCTGATCGACGAGATGTGGGGCGAGGCCCCGCTGAAGAACGCGCGCAACGCGCTGCAGGCGAACGTCACCCGGATGCGCAAGGTGCTCGGCACCCTCGACGTCGGCGTGGCCGACCAGCCCGTCATCCACACCGTGGAGAACGGCTACATGCTCGAGCTCCCCCACAACGGCCTGGACGCCAATCGCTTCATGCGCGACTCCGAGCAGGGCGCCGGGCTGATCGAGGCGCGGCCGCAGGAGGCCGTCGCGCTGCTGCGGCGGTCCCTGGAGCTGTGGCGCGGGCCCGCGCTGCTCGACGCCAGCGACGGGCCGCGGTGCCGGGCCGCCGGGCTGCGGCTGGACGAGCAGCGCAAGACCGCCCGCGAGGACCTGATCGCCGCCCAACTCCGCGTCGGCGACGCCGGGATCGTCGTACCCGAGCTGCAGCAGCTCCTCGCCCAGTACCCCGAGCGGGAACGTTTCAGCGAGCTCCTCATGCTCGCTCTCTACCGCTGCGGCCGCCAGACCGAGGCCATCAACATCTTCCACCGCACGCGCAAGTGGCTCGACCAGGAACTGGGGTTGAAGCCGGGGCGCGGTCTCCATCACCTCTACCAGGCGATCCTCACGCAGGATCCCACGCTGTAAAGAGCACGCTGTAAAGAGCACGCTCCAAAGAGAACGAGCGGGAACCGAGGGGGCGCATCCGACTCGCCCCCTCGGTTCCCGCTCTCTCAGCGGTCGGGTTTCAGCTCACCGTGCTGTAACTCACCGGCGCACCCCGGTCGTTGGCCATCGGCTCGACGCCGGGCGCCGGCCTGCCCAGGCGCGACGGCCACCAGATCTTGTTGCCCAGCAGCGTCACCACCGACGGCAGCACCACGATCCGGATGAGCGTCGCGTCGAGCAGCACCGCCGCCGCCATGCCCACGCCCATCTGCTTCATCTCGATGAAGCTCAGCCCCGCGAAGAGGGCGAAGACCGAGACCATGACCACCGCGGCGCTGGTCACCACGCCCGCCGTGCGGATGATGCCGGTCTCCACGGCGTCCCGGACGGGCAGGCCGGCCTGGGCGGCCTCGCGGATGCGGCTGACGACGAAGACGTGGTAGTCCATCGACAAGCCCAGCAGGATGACGAAGAGCATCAGCGGGAGCCAGGCCACCACGCGCCCGGTGGACTCGAAGTGCAGGATCCCCTCGGCCCAGGTGTGCTGGAAGACCAGGGCCAGGACGCCGATGGAGGCGACCGCGGAGAGGATGTTGAGGACCACGGTGACGACGGCCAGCAGGACGGACCGGTAGGAGACCAGCATCACCAGGAAGGTCATCAGGAGGGCGAAGCCGAGCACCCAGGGCATCTTCTCGACGACGTTGGCGCGGTAGTCCACGTCGTGGGCGACGTCGCTGCCGCCGACGGCGAACTCGGCGCCCGCCACCTTGCCGACGGTCGCGGGGGCGAGGTCCTCGCGGAGCTTGGCCAGCGACTCGCGGGCCTTGCCGGAGCTGCTGTCGAAGCGGGTCGCGATCTCGACGGTGCTGACCCGGTGGTCCTCGGACGTACGGATCTCCGGCGCGCTGACCTGGGTGAACAGCGGGTCGTTAGAGGTGCGCTCGACCAGCGCGGCGAGCGCGGCCCGCACCCGGGGCGCCTGGTCGGCCGGGGCCAGCACGGCGACCCGGTGGGTGTCGGCCTGGCTGGGGAAGGCCTTCACCATGCGGTCGTAGCCCTGCATGGCGGTGATCGAGCGCGGCAGGTCGTCGATGCCCGTGGTCTTGAGCTTGAGGTCCAGGGCCGGGACGGACAGGGCGCCGAGGGCGGCCACGGACACGATCAGGGCGAGGGCCGGGCGGCGCAGCGCGGGGCGCAGGAGGGCGGGCCACAGGCGCGGTCGCGCGGTGCGGTTGGTCAGGCGCCACACCAGCGGGACCCGGGGGCGCTCCAGCCAGCGTCCGAGCAGGGACAGCAGGGCGGGCAGCACGGTCAGGGAGGCGAGGATCGCGATGAGGACGACGAGGATCGCGCCGGTCGCCATCGAGGTGAAGGCGACGTGTCCGGCGAAGTACAGCGCGGCCATGGACATCGTGACGACGAGGCCGGAGATGACCACCGAGTGGCCGGAGGTGGCCGCGGCGATCTCGATGGCGTCGATGTTGCGGGTGCCCAGGGCGCGTTCCTCGCGCTGGCGCTTGATGTAGAAGAGCGAGTAGTCGACGCCGACGGCCATGCCCATGAGGACGATGATGTGGGTGACGGGCCCGGGGTCCGGTACGAGGTGGGAGACGACGCCCCACAGGCCGAGGCCGGCCGCCACGGTCGACATGCCCAGCAGGACGGGGACGCCGGCGGCGACGATCGCGCCGAAGACGACCAGCATCACGGCGAGGGTCAGCGGCAGGCTCCACTTGTTGGCCTTGCCGAGGTCCTCCTCGAGCATCTCGTTGAGGCCGTTGCGGATCGAGGCGGAGCCGACGAGTTCGACGCGCAGCGAGGAGAACTCGTCCTGCGTCGCCTGCACGGCGTTCAGCAGGGGGCCCACCTTGCCGTCCGCCTGCTCGGGGTCACCCTTCATGGTGAGGGGGACCAGCAGGGCGGAGCCGTCCTTGGCGGGGACGGGTGCGCCGACCTCGGCCACCTCCTCGAGGCCCTTCAGGCGCCGCGCGGCATCGGCGGCGGCCTCCTTGGCCTCGGCCGGGTCGAGGTCGCCGGTGCGGGGCGTGACGAGGACGTTCTCCACCGGGCGCTCGCCGAGCCCGCCCGCCTTGGCGATCTCGGCGCTGCGGCCGGACTGGCCGATCGCCAGATCGGAGTCCCCGGCCCGCTGGGTGCCCATGGCGCCGCCGGCCAGCAGAGCGCCGACGACGAACACCACCCAGAGCGTCAGAGCCCACCAGGGGTGTGTGGCGCTCCATCGCGCCGCCCGTGTCATGAGGTGCCTGCCACCCATGGTTCTGCCTCTCTCAAGGTTGTCCCGTAACTCTCCATCAAACTAATGACCTCGCAATTTCGGCGCAGGGGTACTGCGTCCCCGAACCGAGGGGGACTTATTACTACTTGACAGTGCCGAGCGCGCATGGGTAAGGGCTTGCAGGGGGCTTGGGTCAAGGGCTTGGGCCGGCTTGTGCGGGGAAAAAAATAACGGCCGTTGCCGGCCGTCGGGGGTCAGAAAGGGACCAGGTGGTCGGGGGGCGGTGGGCGCCAGGAGCGGACCACCGCGCGGAAGGGACGCGTGCCGTCCAGGGCGACCGCGCCGGCGTAGCCGTCGGGCAGAGTGAGGTCCTGCACCCGCCACGGGCCGGGCAGCGCGGCGCCCGGGCGGTGGACCGTGAACTGGCCGGCGGGGTGCGCGACGGGCAGTTCCATGCCCTGGGCGAGACGCCCGCCGGCGGCCTTCACACAGGCCTCCTTGCGCGTCCACAGCCGCGTGAAGCGCCGGGTCTCCCCCTCGGGTCCGGCCGGCACACCCCCGCTGACCAGGTCACTTTCCGATTCGGGGAAGAAACGGCGGGCCAGGGCGGCGGCGCGCAGCCCCGGCCGGACGCGTTCGACGTCGACCCCGACGGGCCGGTCCGCTACGGCCAGCAGCGCGAGCTCGCCGGAGTGCGAGAGGTTGGTGCGGAGCCCGTCGGCGCCCGCGAGCTCGGGCTTGCCCCAACGCCCCCGGGTCCAGCGCAGCGACCGCGGCCGGACGCCGAGGCGGTCGCCGAGGACGAGCCGGGCGGCCGCGTGGGGGACCA
>KL569432.1:32056-33267 GCA_000715685.1 Streptomyces lilacinus | reverse complement strand
AGAGATGTGTATAAGAGACAGACGTAGCGGCGGCGGAACTCCTCGCGGGAGTACTGCCCGGCCCGTTCCCTTTCCTCGGCGTCGAGCACGGATTCCAGGGCGTCGACGAGGTCCTTTTCGGCCGCCAAAGGGACCGTCCATATCTCGGCGACGGCTTCCGCGCCCGACTCCCTCACTCCCCCTCGCCCGCCTTTCCGATCTTCCCGGAAATAAGCCCCTGGAAGAGCGCGAGTTTCTGAATGTTTCCGGTGCCTTCCATGAATTCGACGCCCCTGGCGTCCCGGGCGAGCTTGTCCAGCAGCGGGTGGTCCAGCCGGGCGCCGGGGCCGAAGAAGCCGAGCGCCGCCAGGGTGACGTCCTCCGCCAGCGCGCAGGCCCGGGCCTTGGCGGCCGAGGCGAGGTGGCCGGCGGCGGGCCGGGCGTCGACGGACAGCGCGGCGCGGTACGTCAGCTGCCGGGCGGCCTCGATCCGCCGGCCCAGCGCCTCGTGCCGCTCCCGCTCGGCCCCCCGCAGCTCGCGCCGGTGGGCGGTCACGTAGTCGTGCGCCGCGCGGGCGATGCCGAGGGCGATGGCGGCGACGCCGGGGCGCAGCCGGTTGAAGGTGATGCCGATGCTCCACATCCCCCGCCGGGTGGGCGAGAGGTGCCGGCCCAGCACGCGCTCCGCGGGGATGTGCACGGAGTCGAGGGTGATCCGGGTGATCTGCGCCCCGCGCAGCCCGACGGTGCCGAGGGGCTCGGCGGTGAAGCCGGGGTCGGAGGTGTCGACGAGGACGGCGGTGATGCCGAGCCGCTGGGCGCCGGCGACCCGGGCGATGACGGCGCCGACGTCGGCCCGCGCGGCGTTGCCCACGTAGCGCTTGGCGCCGTCCAGCCGGTACGACCCGTCGGGCAGCGGGGTGAGCGTGGTCGTCAACTCGCCCACGGCCGAGCCTCGTTCGGGCTCGGTCAGGCCGAAGAAGGTCCAGCGGGGGCGCTCGGCCAGCCGCCCGTAGAACCAGTCCTTCTGCTCCTGGTCGCCCAGGACGTCCAGCAGGACGCCGCTCATGGAGGGGCCGGGCGAGGCGAGCAGCATGCCCGCGTCGCCGTAGGCGAACTCCTCGGCGATCAGGACGCGTTCGAGGGTCTCGAAGCCGTGGGTGGTGCGGCCGCCGGCGGGCACCGAGCGCTCGCCGCACTCCGGCGGGATCAGGGCTGTCTCTTATACACAT
>KL569432.1:27537-31813 GCA_000715685.1 Streptomyces lilacinus | reverse complement strand
GATCAGGTGGCCCGCCAGGTAGGCGACCGCCGGCAGGTCGAGGTGGCGGCGAACGGCCTCCGGGTCCCGGTCGAGCTCGAGGGCGGCGGCGCGCAGGTCCGCGGCCCACCCGGTGGCCCGGTCGCGCAGCGCCGCGAGCCGGGGGTCCAACGTGATCACGGTTTCTCCTCGGCTGTGTCATGAGCGCCGACGGCACCAGCTGCGCCCACCGCGTCCCGCGCCCCGCAGTAGACGTCGGCGAGCAGCTCGGAGGCGTACGCGGCGGGCCCCGGGCCCTCCGTGGTGTAGCCGTGGGCGCCGAGCAGCCGCAGCAGGGCGCGGTCGGCGTGGGTGATCCGCTCGTGCAGGTGCCGCAGCGCGGCGTCGGTGCCGTCGAGCTCCTCCTCCAGCACCGCGGCCGCCTCGAGGTGCTCCATGAGCACCTCGGCGAGCGTGCCCATGACCATCTGCTGCATCAGCAGGGCCTTGCCCTCGGACTGGCGGCCGCTCAGATACGTCATGCAGGCGTCGCGCAGCCGCTCGGACAGGCCGAGGCGGACCCAGGCCAGGCCGGTGCGCCAGGCGTACGAGGGCGGGGCCCCGGGGGCGCCCTCCCCGGCGCCGAGGACCGTCACGTGGGCGGCGTCCTCCGCCGGGAGGACGGCGTGGCCGCCGGGCCCGCGGGGTACGGCGTCGGGGGCGAGCTCCCGGGTGAGGAGGGCCAGCGCCCGGGCCGGTCCCCCGGCGCGGGCGCTCTCGCGGTAGCGCTGCCCGTGCGGGCAGGACGTCGGGGTCACCGGGACCTCAACTCCCGCAGGTCGAGCGTGCAGTGGGCCAGGTCGCCCAGGGCCCGGTCGTACTCGACGAGCACGGCCGTCTCCGGCCCGACCGACCCTTCCGGTTCCGCCAGAACGTCCAGGAGCGCCGCCCAGCCGCCCGTGCAGGGTCGGCCCGGCTCCGTCCGCGTCACGGCCCCCGGGAAGGCGGGCAGGTCGCGGGCGGGGTCGATGCCGGAGCCGGCGACGACGAGGGTGCGCTCGGGCGCGGTCCCGGTGAAGAGGTCGGGCAGCCGGTCGGCGAGGGTCGCGGCGATGTCGCCGGGGGCCACGCCGGGCACGACGCCGAGGCCCGGGGCGGGCGCCGCGCCGTCGTGGCACTCCAGGAGCAGCGCCACGGCGGCGTCCCGCCTCACGAAGGGCTGGGTGCGCTGGTCGATGACGAGCAGGACGACCCGGTGCAGGGCCGACCGGCGCGCGTACTCCGCGGCGACGCGCAGCGCGGTGAACGGCGCCAGGACGCCCTGGTCGGAGACGGCGAAGGACAGCGGCTCGCCGGGGATCCGGTGGTTGAGGTAGGGGGCGACGAGGGAGGCGTGCTCCCAGTCGGGCGCGGCGTACGCGACGAGGGCGAGGTCGACCGGCGCGTCGAGGGGGCCGAGGGCGTCCAGCGCGGCGGCGGCCATCTCGGTGGAGGAGTTGCGCGGTGCCCCGGTGAACGCCTCGCCCCGGAAGGCGGTGTCGTAGGGGCCGGCGAGGTCCCGGAAGTACCGCTCGACCTCGGGCCGGGGCTCGCGGTGCGAGCCCGGCCCGAAGGTGAGCGACTCGGCCCGGAGGAGCCCCGGCAGCGCGGCGGGGAGACCCGGTGCCGCGCTGTCGCGGGGCACCGCTGGAGCCGTGCGGTCCATGCCTACGCGCCGGCTTCCGCGGCGACGAAGGCGGCGAGCGAGCCGACGGTCTCGAAGTGGCTCATGTCGAGCTCCTCGGCGTCGAACTGCAGGCCGAGCTCCTCCTCGATCACGATGAGCAGCTCGAGCGCGCTGCTGGAGTCCAGGCCCAGGTCGGCGAAGAGCCGGCCCTCGGCGCCGATGCCCTCCACGTCGCGGTTGAGGACCTGCGCGAGGGCTTCGAGGACGACGCCGACGTACTTCTCGTCGGTGACGGCGGTGTTCTCGGTCATGTCGATCACCATTCCTTGCTGGTAGTCGGGGAGTTGTGAGGAGCGCGGTCAGGAGCCGTCGCCGGGCGCCGCGTCGTACAGCCGCTGGCGCGCGAGCATGTCCGTCACGTCGTCGCGCTCCCGGATGAGGTGGCTGCGGCCCTCGAGGACGAGGACCTCGGCCGGGTAGCCGTGGCTGAGGAAGTGCACGGGCGAGGCGGTCGGGCCGTAGGCGCCGGAGCGCTGGACGCCGAGCAGGTCGCCGGTGGCCAGCGGCGGCAGCGGGACCTTCTTGCCGACCAGGTCGTTGGGCGTGCACAGCGGGCCGGAGACGTTCCAGGCCTCGGTGGTCGGCTCGTCCTCGCGCTCGAGGGCGACGATGGGGAAGTTGCGCCGGACGTACGAGCCGATGCCGACCGCCGCCATGTGGTGGTTGGTGCCGCCGTCGGAGACCGCGAAGTTCTCCCCCATCGAGGTCTTGGTGTAGCGGACGCGCACCATGTACGTACCGGAGACCGCGACCAGGAAGCGGCCCAGCTCCATGATCATGCGGGTGTCGGGGAAGCGCCGCGCGAAGGCGTCGAGGACGGGGTTGAGCTTCTCGGCGAGGACGTCGACGTCCAGGTCCCGCTCGCCGTCGAAGTACGCGACGCCGAGGCCGCCGCCGATGTCGACCATCTCCAGCGGGAAGCCCAGCTTGTCCGCCAGCCGCTCGGCGAGCTCGAGGATGCGGGTGGTGTTCTCGACGACGACGTCCTCGCTGAGGATGCGCGTGCCGAGGTAGACTTGTACGCCCATCAGGCGCACGGCCGGGAAGCGGGTCGCCAGGTCGGTCTCGGCGAACAGCTGCTCCTCGTCGGTGCCGAACTGCCGGGGCTTGCCGCCCATGGTCAGCCCGGAGCCCTTGACGGCGAAGCTGGGGTTGACGCGCAGCGCGACGGGCGCGACGACGCCGCGCTCGGCGGCGACCTCGTTGATCAGCGCGAGCTCGCCGACGGACTCGCAGACGATCGTGTAGATCGCCTCGTCCATGCAGGCCGCGAGCTCCGCGCGGCTCTTGCCGGGGCCGAGGAAGATGATGTCGCGCGGCTCGACGCCGGCCTTGCGGGCGGTGACGAGCTCGGTCAGCGAGGACACCTCGGCGCGGGCGCCGAGGGTGTTCAGCAGCGCGCAGATGGAGATGTTGGGGTTGGCCTTCAGGGAGTAGAAGACCTCCAGCGACGGGTGGAGCGCCCCGCGCAGGCCCCGGAAGCGCTCGGTGATCTCGTCGCCGTCGTAGACGTAGAGGGGGGTGCCGTACTCCTCGGCGAGCCGGGAGAACTCCGGTCCCTGTCGCTCGGATGCGCCGCTCACACTCGGCTCCCTTCAGTCATGGCCGCCAGGCGGCGGGTGATCTCGTGGTCCATGGCCTCGATCCGCTCCTCGGAGTCGGCGACGAGGACGCCGTAGAGGCGGCCGTCGAAGGTCTCCGCGGACGCGGCGGCGTCGGCCGGGGCGGCCGCGTTGACCGTGGCGTAGTTGTTGACGAACAGCCCGGTCCGGTCGCCGGCGCCGTCGAGCAGCAGGTCGCCCAGGACCTCGCGCAGCGCGTCGAACGGCAGCGGGCGGGTCAGCCGGACGGGGTAGTGCCGGGCGACGGCGACGTCCTCGTCGCGCACCAGGCCGTCGTGCAGGACGGCCTGGTAGGTCGACATGTTGTTGCGGGCGTTGATCTCGACGACGGGGTAGAGGCCGTCGTCCGGGTCGACCATCGCGTCGACGCCGACCACGCCGTAGTAGCCGTCGGCGGCCAGCCGCGCGCCGATGCGCCGGGCGGCCTCGACCAGCTCCTCGACCTGGGCGGCGGACAGCCGCGCGGGCATCCGGTGACCCTTGTGCACACCGCCCTCGGTGAGGGCCTCCTTGACGAAGTCGAAGTGCACCGAGCCGTCGCGACCCACCGTGAACTGGTAGTTGAGGTCGGCCCGCTTGGCCACCCACTCCTCGACGACCAGGGCCACGTGCTCGGCGCCGGAGCGCTCGGCCTGCTTGAGGGCCATCTGGTGCAGGCGGGCCAGCCGGCGCTCGCTCTCCAGCACCACGATGCCCTTGCCGGAGACGCCGAAGGCGTCCTTGACGACGACCTTCCTGCCGGCGGCCAGCAGTTCGCCGGCGGCCTCGACGGCCGCGGCCAGTTCGGCCGGGGTGTCGCAGGTCCAGCCGCGCGCCTGGCGCAGGCCCAGCTCGTCGGCGAGCTTGCGGCTGTAGATCTTGCTGTTGACGCGCTTGCAGACCGCGGCGTCGGGCGCGGCCAGGGCCAGCCCGGTGCGCTCCGACAGGTCCTCCTCCAGCGTGGAGACGCCGTGCACGGACAGGCGGGCGT
>KL569432.1:24587-27235 GCA_000715685.1 Streptomyces lilacinus | reverse complement strand
AGGGCGGCCAGGACGCGCTGCAGCGCCTCGTCGGCCAGCGCGTCCTCGGTGACGGTGCGCCGCGGGTCCTGGTCCGTCACCGCGTGCACGGTCGGCAGCTCGAGGCCGAAGCCCCTGAGGTAGGCGAGGTATCCCTCGTCGGGCGCGGTCTTGAGCACGACGTGGTCGCCCTTGCCGCCGAGCAGCAGCGCGAACTCGTCCATGCGGTTGACCACCGCGCCGCCCGACGGCGAGGAGAGCCGGGGCAGCGCGGGCTCGCCCTGCGCCCACTTGTCCTCGACCTCGAAGTTGCCCAGGAACACCAGGGGCGTCTCCCCGGAGCCCGTGACAGTCTGCTTGAGCCGGCCGGTGAAACCCGGTACGGGTACGTGCATATCGACCTCGTCTGTCGTCTTCGGCTTCAGTGCTGGAGGACCATGGCGGAGAACGTGCAGCCCAGCCCGACGCTGGTCATCAGGTAGCGGTCTCCGGCACGGAGCCGGCCGAGCTCATGGGCCTTCTGGTGGTTGATGAAGGGATCGGCGCAGAAGCAGTGGCCGGTGGCCGGGACCATGTCGAGGAAGACCTTGTCCATCGGCAGGCCCAGCTCGCGGGCGACACCGCTCCACGACATCCTGTTGACGTTGTGCGGCAGCACCAGGGCGAGGTCGGAGATGTCGCACCCCGCCTCCTTCACCGCGGCCGTCATCACGTCGCACAGCGCCGTCTGGTACAGCTGCTGGAAGTCCTTGGCGGCCGCGTCCGACATGATGAAGTCGCCGTGGAAGCGGCCGTAGGTGCGGGCGGCGTAGCCGAGCACCCGGTTCCGCTCGCCGCCGGCGCTCACCAGCACGGCGGCCGTGCCCTCGCCCATGACGGTCACGTCGGGGATGCTCTGGGTCTCGAAGGCCAACGCCTTCTCGCCGGTGAGGACCAGGGCCAGCGCCTCGGGGTCGCCGTCGGCGGCCAGCAGCGTCCCGGCCACGTCGACGGCCAGCAGCCCGGAGGCGCAGGCGTGCTGGGAGACCACGAAGCCCTGGGCCTTCTCCAGGCCCAGAGCGGTGCGCACGCGCGCCAGCGAGGTGTCGGGGTACGGCAGCGGGGACGGCACCGTACGGGCCTGCAGGACGTACCGCACGCGGTGCTCCCGGCCGCGCAGTTCCTCGAGTCCGGCCACCGCGCCCAGCAGCAGGTCCGATTCGGTGAGACCGGGGTCCCGGCACACCTCCGACAGTCCGTAGAAACGCCGGAATCGGCGCAGCTGCACATCGGTCAGCCGCAGATCCTGCTGCAGTTCGGTGATGGGCACGGTGCTGGGCAAAAAGCTTGACACTGCAACGATGGCCGTCATCAGAGTTTCCAGATCCGTCATTGGTGAATGCACGCCGCGAACAGCTCGATCAAGATTCGCGAAAGTCGCTGACGCCCAGCTGACCGCACGCTGACTGACGGGCCGCCAGGGGCCGGCGCGCCTTGTCCGGGCCGCCCGCGGCCGATCAAAATCGGGCCATGAGATCTTTTGCCGATCTGGACGAGTTCGCCGCTGCCCAGGGGGAGCACCTCGGCTACAGCGAGTGGACGGAGGTGACCCAGGAGACGGTGAACCTCTTCGCCGAGGCCACCGGTGACCTCCAGTGGATCCACGTGGACCCGGTGCGCGCGGCCGAGGGGCCGTTCGGGGCGCCCATCGCCCACGGATACCTGACGTTGGCCCTGCTGCCGGCCATGATGCGGGCCATCTTCGAGGTCAGGAGCATAGGGATGGGCGTCAACTTCGGGCTGGACAAGGTGCGTTTCTCCACCCCGGTCAAGGTGGGCGCCCGGGTGCGCGGCGGCGCCAAGCTCACCAACGTACGCGCTACGCCCGCGGGCACGCTGGCGGCCGTGCGGATGACCGTGGAAATCGAGGGCGAGAAGCGCTCGGCGTGTGTCGCCGACACCTTGTCCCTCTTCACCTGACGGGTACGGCGGCGGCCCGAGAGGGGAGATCGTTCCCCTTCAAGAGGGGAGGTAGTACTACCGAAATCGGCGCGGCCGGCGCCACATAATGGCAACGGCCGCTCGGCCACGACTCCCTCCCCCGCTCCGTACGAAAGGCTTGAGGCCCCAGATGAATCACTCACGGCAACTCGAGGAAACCGGCTCGCCCGGCACGGTCCGTGGATTCTCCCGGGCGGGCGGCCTGGTGAGCATCCGGCGCTCGCTCACGCTGTGCTGGCTGTCGGTCGTGGCCACCGCGCTCTGCCTGTCGATATCCGTGGCCGTGCTGCTGATCGGTACGGGCGTCGGCGTCATGCTGCTGGAGCGCGCGATGGCCGGCGTACGGCAGCTGGCCGAGCGTCAGCGGGTGCTGGCGGAGCGGTGGTCCGGGGTGCGCGTGCCGGCGCCGCTGGCGCCCCCGCCGCCGCCGGACCCGGGTGTGAAGGGTCTTCTCGCCCGCTGCGAGTGGCTCTTCAAGGACGTGCAGAACAAGCGCCACTGGCTGTGGGTGTCCGTCGACCCCCTCGTCGGCGGTCTGCTGGCCCTCGGGCCGACGGCGCTGATCCTCAGCGGCATCTGGGGCATCGGGCTGGCCTTCTACGGCGTTCCGCTCTCCCGTGAATGGGACGGCCTGTGGTACCAGTTCATCCCGATCGAGGGCCCGATGACGGCCTGTCTCTTATACACAT
>KL569432.1:23408-24338 GCA_000715685.1 Streptomyces lilacinus | reverse complement strand
CCTTGCCAGCCCGCTCAGAGATGTGTATAAGAGACAGGTGGATCGCGCCCC
This sequence comes from Streptomyces lilacinus, assembly GCA_000715685.1. Lineage (GTDB taxonomy): Bacteria > Actinomycetota > Actinomycetes > Streptomycetales > Streptomycetaceae > Streptomyces > Streptomyces lilacinus. Next base: position 24,287 of record KL569432.1, on the reverse strand, counting down.
GGTCGGTGCGCGCCCACGCCCTCTACACCCGCGCCATGCTCACCCCCAGCGAGAGCGAGCGCATGGCGCAGCGCATCCAGCACCTGTCGGCCACCCGCTCCGACGCGGTGGACACGCAGATGGCGGAGATCCAGCGCATCGAGCGCGACCTGCACGACGGCGCCCAGGCCCGCCTGGTCGCCATGGGAATGACGCTGGACGCGGCCGAGCAGCTGCTGGAGTCCAACCCCGAGGCGGTCCGGGCGCTGCTGATCGAGGCCCGGGAGTCCTCCTCGAAGGCGCTGGAGGAGCTGCGCGACCTGGTCCGCGGCATCCACCCGCCGGTGCTGGCCGACCGCGGCCTCGCGGACGCCGTGCGCGCCATGGCCATGACGTGCCCGCTGAAGACCGAGGTGTCGATCGAGCTGCCGGGCCGGCCGCAGCCGCCGGTGGAGTCGGCCGCCTACTTCGCGGTCTCCGAGGTCCTCACCAACGCCGCCAAGCACTCGGGCGCCGAACGCGCCTGGATCGAGGTCGGTTACGATCGGGGCATGCTCCGCATCACCGTCACCGACGACGGCCGTGGTGGTGCGGACATGAGCCGGGGCACCGGACTGCGGGGCATCGAGCGGCGACTCGCCACCTTCGACGGGGTCCTGGCCGTGAACAGCCCCCTCAACGGTCCCACCATGGTCACGATGGAGCTGCCTTGCGAGTTGTCCTCGCCGAAGACCACTTCCTACTGAGGGACGGGCTGATCCGCCTCCTGCAGGCCTTCGGGCACGAGGTGGTGGCAGCGGTCGACAACGGCCCCGAGCTGCTGGAGTCCCTCGTCGCGCTGAAGCCGGACGTCGCCATCGTCGACGTCCGGCTTCCGCCGGGTTTCGCCGACGACGGCCT
>KL569432.1:13531-23144 GCA_000715685.1 Streptomyces lilacinus | reverse complement strand
TGCGCGCCCAGTGGCCGGGGACGGCGGTGCTGCTGCTCTCGCAGTACGTCGAGCCGCTGTACGCCCACGAGTTGCTCACCAGCGGCTCGGGGGCGGTCGGCTACATGCTCAAGGACCGCGTCTCCAACGGCGGCGAGTTCATGAGCACCATCAAGCGGGTCGCCGAGGGCGGCACCGCGATGGATCCCGAGGTGGTCTCCCAGCTGCTGATCCGCAAGGACCGGGACCACCGGGTCGGCAGCCTCTCGGCCCGCGAGCGGGAGGTCCTGGAGTGCCTCGCCGGGGGCAGGTCCAACGCGGGCATAGCCGAGGCCCTCTTCATCACGGAGAAGGCCGTCGCCAAGCACATAAGCAACATCTTCACCAAGCTGGGCCTGCTGCCGGACGACAGCGACAACCGTCGCGTCCTGGCGGTGCTGGCCTACCTGGAGCACTGAGCACGCTCCACCGGACGGAGTCGTAGACGAAGGGCCGGGCCCGGGGAGGAATCCCCGGGCCCGGCCCTTCGTGCTGTCCGCGCGCCGCCTCAGCCGTAGCGCTTCAGCTCGTGGAAGAAGTCCGGCACCGTCGCCAGGTCGCCCTCCGCGTCCAGCCGGTCGTAGACGTACTTGGCCACCGCGAGGTCCAGCACGCCGAGGCCGAACGGGGAGAAGATCACGGGCCGGTCGGCCGGCGCGGTGATCGTGCCCGTCAGGACGTCGTAGAGGGTGCCGGCGACGAAGTCGCGGTTGCCCGTGCGCTGTTCGGCCAGGTGCGGGGAGGTGTTGGCCTTCAGGCAGTGGTCGATGTCGTCGACCACGTTCCAGGCGGACAGGATGATCTCCGGCGAGAGGTCCCGCAGCGAGACGTGCAGCACCAGCGGGTTGTGGGAGAGCCAGTCCGGGTCCGTCACGTGCGGCTCGCCCGCGATCGTGGCGAAGACGATCAGGTCGGAGGAGCGGACGAGGTCCTCGGCGCGCTCGTGGACGGTGACCGGGCAGCTCTCGGTCCGCTCGAGGTAGCCCTTGAAGCCCTCGGCGTGCTCCGCGGACAGGTCGTGGACGCCGATGGCCTCGAAGTCGAGGCCGTTGGCGGCCAGGTAGGTGTGCAGGTAGCGGGCGATCAGGCCCACGCCGAAGAAGCCGACCCGCTTCGGGCGGACCCCGCGCTGCTCGCTGAGCTTCACCGCGGCGAGCGCGGCCGACGCGGCGGGGCGGGCCGCGCTGATGATGGAGCTCTCCAGGCAGGCGAACGGGTAGCCGGTCTCGGCGTCGTTGAGGATCAGCACCGCCGAGGCGCGCGGGATCCCGGCCGCGACGTTCTCCGGGAAGCTGGAGATCCACTTGATGCCGTGCACGTCGACGTCGCCCTTGACCGACGCGGGCAGCGCGATGATCCGCGAGGACGGGCGGTCCGGGAAGCGCAGGAAGTACGAGTCGGGGTTGGCGGTGGCACCCTCGCCGTGCAGCCGGTAGGCGGCCTCGACGACCTCGGTGACGCGCTCCTCGCTGCCGCTCACGCTCCGGTGCACCTGGGCACCGGAGACCACGGAGAAGGTGGGGACATGCTTCATGACTCTGCTGGCTCCTCAAGGATGGGAAAAGACTGTGGCGCCCGGCAGGGACGACCGGACGCCACAGGGGGCCGGTCCCCCTTGGGGGAAGGGGAACCGGGGATCAGACACCGACGCGGGCGAGGCCGCGGGCGTTGCGCCGGGCCAGGCCGCGGGTGACGGCGAGCGGGTCCCAGTCCGGGCCCCGCTCGGGCAGCCGGGCCGGGTCGCCCAGCACGGCGCCCGCGTACACCTCGGCCAACAGCTGCCGGCCCAGGATCTGCGAGGCGCAGGCCATGCCGCCCATCGCCACGCCGCCCACGCCGCTGCCGTAGCGGGTGTTCTGCCCGACCACGTACAGCCCCTCGACGGTGGTGCGCACGTCGGGGCGGCGGCCGACGCCGCCCCAGTGGCCGAGGCCGTAGGGGGTGCCGCCGCTCGAGCGGATGTAGCGCTCGTGCGTCAGCGACGTCGACGCCTCCAGGTGCGTGATGTGCTCCCGAAAGGGGCCGATGACCCGCTCGGCCGTGGCCACCACGAGATCGGTGATCCGCTTCTTCTTCGCCGTGTAGCCGGCGTCGCGGCGGTACGACCCGCCGTCGGCCGGCCCCGCCTCGAGGCCCCAGAAGCCGGGCCCGGGCGGGCAGGCCGTCATGATCTGGAAGTTGCTGTGGCCGGGCGGGCACACGGCCCGGCTGCCCGGGTCCTTGATGGAGGCGAAGGAGAGCGCGAGGCTCGGGATCTCCTCCATGTCGCCGGCGAGCAGGGCCGCGTGGGCCCCCTCGATGTCCTCCCCGCCGTGCCACCAGATGTTGGCGTTGGGGACGTGCGGGAGCTCCACGTCGAGGGCGACGTAGACCGAGAGCACCGGGAAGCGCATCTTCGCCTCGCGGGTCTGGGCGACCAGGGCGGCGGGGAAGTGCTCCTCGCCGCCGCACAGGTCCAGGATCGTGCGGCGGTAGTCGGCGTTGGAGACGACGAGCGGTGCGGACAGGGTCCGGCCGTCGGCGAGCCGGACGCCCCGCGCCCGGCCGTCCTCGATGAGGATCCGGTCCACCGCGCAGCGGGTGCGCAGCTCGCCGCCGTGCGCCTCCAGGCCCTCGACCAGGGCCGCCACCAGCGCGGCCCCGCCGCCCTCGGGGTAGTAGGCGCCGCGCAGGTAGTGGTCCATGATGTTGACGTGCTCGCTGAGGCCGATCTCGGACGGCATGGCCCCGTAGTTGCCCGACTGGGCGGCGAGCAGGGTCCGGGCGCGCTTCGACAGTCCGCAGTGGTCGAAGAGCTGGCCGAGGGTCCTCCGCGTCCAGCGCATGACGTCGGGGTTCTTGCGGAAGAGCCCCACCATGCTGTCGCCGCCGAGCAGTCCGGTCCGGCCGACCTCGGCGACGCGCACGCAGATGTCGACGAACGCGCCGATCGCCGCGGCCTCCTCCGGGATCGCCTTGACCAGGCGGTCCCGGTAGTTGTCCCAGCCGGCCGGGACGTCCACCGTCAGGCCCGGCATCACGATCCGGTCGAAGCCGTTCTCGTTGTCCATGGGCAGGAACCGCACCCGGTCCCGTACGCCCAGGCCCCGCAGGACCGCGGGGAAGAGGCCGTCCTCCCCGCAGTCGCCGAGGTAGTGCGTGCCCACGTCGAACTCGTACTTGCGGCGGCGCCGGAAGACGTGCGCGTTGCCGCCGGCCACGTCGTGCTGCTCGAGGACGAGGACCCGGCGGCCCGCGACGGCGAGGTAGCCGGCGCAGACCAGACCGCCGATCCCGCTGCCGACGACGATGGCGTCCCAGTGGTCCCGTTCCAGATCAGTGCTCAATTCCGACCCATTTCAGATGGTGATGCCGCCGTGGACCTCGAACACGGAGCCCGTGATGTAGGCGGCACGGTCCGAGGCCAGGAAGGCCACGAGCTCGGCGACCTCCTCGGGGCGCCCCAGACGGCCGAGGGGGATCTGCGAGCGCAGCCGCTCGGCGGCCGCGTCGGTGAGCTTGCCGACCATGTCGGTGTCGATCAGGCCGGGGGCGACGACGTTGGCGCGCACCCCGCGCGGGCCGACCTCCTTGGCCAGGGCCTTGGTGAAGCCGATGATCCCGGCCTTGGAGGCGGAGTAGTTGCTCTGCCCGACGTTGCCCTGGATCCCGGAGACCGAGGAGAGGTTGACGATCGCGCCGGAGCGGCGTTTGGCCATCGCGAAGGCGGCGGCCCGGCACACGTTGAAGACCCCGTCCAGGTTGGTGCGCAGGACCTGCTGCCAGGCCTCGTTCGACATCATGACGAGCGGGCCGTCGCGGGTGATGCCGGCCGAGGTGACGGCGACGTCGAGGGGGCCGAGCTCCTTGAGGGTGGCGGCGACCCAGGCGTTGACGGCGTCGGTGTCGGCGACGTCGCAGCGGGTGGCCGTGATCCGGGTGCCGGAGGCCGAGGCCTCCTTCACCACCTCGTCGGCCGCCGCCTCGTTGGACTGGTAGCAGAACGCGACGTCGTAGCCCTCCCGCGCGAGGCGCAGGACGATCGAGCGGCCGATGCCGCGGGAGCCGCCGCTGACGAGAGCGATCACTCGCCCGCACCTCCCAGGCGCAGCAGCGCGCAGGCCACGCCGCCGTCGGGGTCGGCGGCGGTGATCAGGGCGAGCCGGCCGCGGGCGGCGGGCTCGGTCTCGGCGACGCCGAGCACCGCCCCGATCTGGAAGGTGGCCGTGGCGGCGGAGGTGTCGCCCATGAGGTCGATGCCGGGCACGCGGGCCAGGGCGGCGGCGGGGACGAGGGCCGCGAGGGCCTCGTGCTCGGCGCGGCCGAGGTCGCCCGGGGCGGCCGACGGGCAGGCGGCCCAGACCTCGTCCGCAGGGGCGTCCGCCCGGTCGAGGGCGCGGCGCACGCAGCGGGTGACGGCGTCGTGGACGTCGCCGTCGAGGACGACGGCCGTCTCGATCGCGAGGATCTCGGCCAGTGCCGGGCGCTCGGTGGTCTCGGCGTCCTCCACCAGGAGCAGTCCGCAGCCCTCGCCGAGGAGCGGCGCGGGCGCGCCCTCGTCGCGGCGGTGGTGCTCGAACCAGGCGTGGACGGGCGTGAACTCCTCGGCCGAGCCACAGATGTACTGGGAGGCGCGGCCCAGACGGAGCAGGCGGCGGGCGTAGTTGAGCGCGAGGAGACCGCTGATCCGGCCGCCGGCGAGGGTGGTGTTGGGGCCCTTGAGGTCGTGCCAGATGGCGCAGCGGCCGGCGGCGCAGTTCAGCACGCCGTTGGGCATGCGGCCGGCGTCGACGTAGAAGGGCCGCTCGTTGACCAGCGAGTCGCGGGTGAAGTCGACCATGCTCTGGACGCTGCCCATGGCGGTGCCGAGGACGAAGCCGGTGCGGTCGTCGGTCTCGACGGTCTTGACGCCGTCGGCGTCGTACAGCAGGCGGGCCGTGGTCGCCAGCGCGAGGCCGGTGAGCCGGTCCATCTTGCTGGTGCCCTTCTTGCCGAGCACCTCGCGGACGTCGAAGTCCGGGACGAGGCAGGCCTCGTCGAGGGGGACGTGCCACTGCTCGGGGTCGAGCTTCACCGCCGTGGCGGCCCGGGCCCGGATGCCCTCGGCGAACGCCTCGCGGCCGAGGCCGTACGGCGAGACCGCGGACCAGGCGGTGATCACGGGCCGTCCGGCGGAGGTGGTGGTTCCAGTGCTCATGCGCTCTCGCTCCCCGCGAACTTGCCGAGAATCAGCACCGCGTTGTTGCCGCCGAAGGCCATCGCGTTGTTCTGCACGATGGTGACGTCGGCCTCGATCGACTGGTTGGGCACGCAGTCGACCTGGCACTCGGGGTCGGTCTCGACGTGGTTGATGGTGGGCGGGATGAACCCGTGCTCGATGGCCAGCCCGCAGGCGATGGTGGCCAGGGCGCTGGCGGCGCCCATGGAGTGGCCGAGCATCGACTTCAGCGCGACGGTGCGGGGCGGCTCGTCCCCGTAGACCTGGCGGATGGCGCGCGACTCGGTGACGTCGTTGGCCTTGGTGCCGGTGCCGTGCGCGGAGACGAAGTCGATCCGCTCCTTCTCGACGCCCGCGTCCTCGAGGGCCAGCTCGATGCAGCGGGCGATGCCGTCCTGGTCGGGGGCGGTGGGGTGCAGGGCGTCGCAGCTGAGGCCGTAGCCGAGCACCTCGGCGTAGATGTGCGCGCCGCGGGCCAGGGCCGACTCGAGGCTCTCGAGGACCATGACGCCGCCGCCCTCGCCGGTGAGGATGCCCTTGCGGTTCTTGTCGAACGGCTGGACGGCCTCGGGGGCGATGGTGCCGAGCCGGTAGAAGCCGGTGAAGGACTTGCGGCAGACCGCGTCGGCACCGCCGCAGATGGCGAGGTCGGCCTCGCCGGAGCGGATGGTGTCCAGGCAGACAGGTGGAGTAGTTGCCGGCGGCGCAGGCGGTGGTGATGGTGGTGGCCTCCACCTGCGGGATGCGCAGCTCGCGGGCGATCGCGGTGGACAGCCGGCCGGCGTTGATCCGCTTGGCGACGGTGGGGTCCATGCCCTCGGGGCCGCCGGACCTCACGTCCATCTCGGTGAGCCGGTCGATGTCGAGGGACTCGCCGTCGGTGGTGCCGATGGAGACGAGGACCTGGCGGTCCCGCAGCTCGGACTCGGTGAGCCCCGAGTCCTCCAGCGCCATCCGGGCGGCCGCCACCGAGAACTGGCCGGCCCGGCCCACGTCCTCGAGCGGGATGTTGCGGATCCAGCGTTCGGGCTCGAAGTCGGGCACCTCACAGGCGTTCTTGTACGCGAACCCCTCGGTGTCGAAGAGCGTGATGGGCTTGACGCCGGACTTGCCGGCCTTCAGCGCCGCGACGTACTCCTCGACCCCGGTGCCGATGCTCGAGATCACGCCGAACCCGGTGAGTACCACACGCCGGGAGGCCGGCCCGGTCTCCGTGCGGGGTGGGGTGGGGGACATGGGACTCCTTAACGCAGTTCGATGCCTGTGATCGGGAACCGGTGGGCGGTGCGCCCTACCAGCCCGCCGCCTCGGCGACCACCTGGTAGGTGGCCTTGAGGTTGACCATCTTGGGGAGCTCCTCCATGTCGATGGTGATGCTGTACTCCATCTCGATGGCGCCGAGAATGTCGATGAGCTTCAGCGAGTCGGCCTGGTGCTCCTGGATGAAGAGGCTCTCCTCGGTGATCTCGTCGGTTTCGAGCTCGAAGTTCTCGCAGACGATTTCCTTGATGCGTGCCATGCGCTCGTCGATGACCGTGGTCATTTCAGGCCTCCCGTTGGTGAATTAGGCTCAAAAATTAACTGCCGGCGATGACGGCCAGCTGACTGATCGCTGACGGTTCGCGTCAGCCCTGCGCGCGCAGGCTGAGCGGCCGCATGTCGGTCCACTCGCGCTCGATGTGGGCGACGGCCGTGGCGCGGTCGGTCTCGGGGTGGGCGACCGTCCAGCCGGCGGGCACCTCGGCGAAAGCAGGCCAAATGCAGTGCTGTCCCTCGTCGTTGACCAGGACGAGGAAGGTGCCGTCTTCGTTGTCGAAAGGATTGGCCATGGGAAATCTCCGTTTTCGCGGTGGATATGGCGTGGTTCAGGGGCGGTTGGCGGCGAGTGCGCGGTCGACGGCTCGACCGATCTCGGCGGCCGGGCCGGGGCGCAGCATCTCCTGGTGTCCGCAGGGGACGGTGTGGACGGCGACGTCGCCGCCGACGTGCGCCTCCCAGCTCTTGGCCTTCAGGGCGCGCTCGTGCTCGCCGAGCCCGTGCCCGGCGACGAACAGCGTCATGGCGCCGCCGAAGCGTCCGGGGGTGAAGCGCTGGAAGAGCTCGACGTTGTTGCGCATGACGGCGATGAGCCGCCGTACGGTTTCCGGCTCCAGGGCCGCGAGCGGGCTGTCGTCGCGGCGCAGGAAGGCGGACACCGCCGTGACCGTCAGCTCCGGCACGTCGGCCCCGCTGTGGCCGGTCTGTTCGAGGAAGTCCGCGAGGAACTCCTCGTCGGAGGGGTCGGCGCCCTCGGCGTCGTCGGGGTAGCCGTCGAGGTTGGCCAGGAACGCCACGCTCTCGCCGGCGGCCTCCAGTCGTACGGCCATCTCGTGGGCCACCATGGCGCCGTAGGACCAGCCGAGCAGGTGGTACGGGCCCTCGGGCTGGATGCGCCGCAGCTTCGCCAGGTAGTCCTCGGCGACCGCGCCGATGTCCGTGGGCAGCGGCTCCGGCTCGGCGATGCCGGTCGCCTGGAACCCGTAGATCGGCACGTCGGCGTCGAGGTGCTCGGCGAGCGTCGCGAAGGGCAGGCTGAAGCCCAGCCCGCCGTGCACGCAGAACAGCGGGGGCCGGCTGCCGGTGGGGCGGATCGCGAGGACGGGCCCGAGGAGGTCGGTGTCGTCGCCCAGCTCGCCGGTGAGGCGGCGGCGCAGTGCCCCGTCGGCCTCCGCGGCGGCCCCCGCCAGGGCCTCGGCGGTGCGGTGCTGGAAGACGTCGGCGAGGCTGAGGGTCAGCCCGGCGCGGGCGGCGCCGTTCACGACCTTGATGGCCTTGAGGCTGTCGCCGCCCAGGTCGAAGAAGTCGTCGTCGACGCCCACCGCGGTCGTGCCCAGCACCTCGGCGAGGACCTCGCACAGGACGCGCTCGCGCGGCGTCCGCGGCTCCCGGGAGCCCTCGGTCGCGGCCGCCGGGTCCGGGGCGGGCAGCGCCCCGGCGTCCAGCTTGCCGTTCGGCTTCAGGGGCAGGGCCGCGAGCGTCACGTACCGGCCCGGCAGCATGTAGTCGGGCAGGGTGGTCGCGAGGTGCCGGCGCAGCTCGGCCGCGTCGGGGGCGTCGGTGCCGGTCGCGGGGACGACGTACGCCACCAGGCGCTTGTCGCCCGGACCGACCTCGCGGGCCAGGACGGCGGCCCGGGCCACGGCGGGGTGTTCGCCGAGGGCCCGCTCGATCTCGCCGAGCTCGATGCGGAAGCCACGGATCTTCACCTGCTGGTCGCCGCGCCCGACGTACTCGATGACGCCGTCGGCGTTCCAGCGGACCAGGTCGCCGGTGCGGTACATCCGCGCCCCGGGCGGGCCGAAGGGGCAGGCGACGAAGCGCTCGGCGGTCGGGCCCGGGCGGTCGACGTACCCGCGGGCCAGGCCCGGCCCGGACAGGTACAGCTCGCCGACCACACCCTGCGGGACCGGCCGCAGCGTCGCGTCCAGGACGTACGCGCCGGTGTCGCCGATCGGCAGCCCGATGGGCACGCTCGTGGCGCGGTCCAACGGGCCGGTCACCGCGTGGGTCGTGGCGAAGACCGTGGTCTCCGTGGGCCCGTAGCCGTTGTGGAAGACGGTGTCCGGCAGGGCCGCGCGCAGCCGTCGGACGTGCGGGACCGAGTGGGCCTCGCCGCCGCTGATCAGGGCCCGCAGGCCCGCGAGCCGCCGCGGCTCGGTGTCGACGATCGTGTTGAGCAGCTGGGTGGTGAGGAAGGCGACGGTCACGCCCGCGCCGTCGATCACGGCGCCGATGTCGGCCGGGGTCGCCGGGCCCGGCGGGCAGACGGCGATCCGGGCGCCGTGCGTGAGCGGGGTCCAGATCTCGAAGGTCGAGGCGTCGAAGGCGGTCGACGCGAAGAAGAGGAAGACGTCGTCGCGGGTGACGGCCAGCTCGGTCAACCCGTGCGTCAGGCGCAGGGTGTTGCGGTGGGTGACCGCGACGCCCTTGGGTCGGCCGGTCGAGCCGGAGGTGTAGCAGATGTAGAGCAGGTCGTCCGGGTCGAGGGCGACGTCCGGCGCGTGCGCGGGCAGGGCGGCGTGCTCGGCGGGCAGGTCGTCCAGGGCGAGCCGCGGGACGTCGGCGGGCAGCCGGTCGGCCGCCGCGGTCGTGGTCAGGGCCAGTCGGGCGCCGCTGTCCTCGAGCATGTGGCGGACGCGCTCGAGCGGGTACGCCCGGTCGATCGCCACGTAGGCGGCGCCGGCCTTCGCGATGGCGAGGAGGGCGAGGACCACCTCGGGCCCCCGCTCGAGGCAGACGGCCACGCGGTCGCCGCGCCCGACGCCGCGGGCGACGAGCAGGTGGGCGAGCCGGTTGGCGGCGGCGTCGAGCTCGGCGTACGTCGTCCCGCGCGCCCCGGAGACCAGCGCGACCGCGTCG
>KL569432.1:12318-13320 GCA_000715685.1 Streptomyces lilacinus | reverse complement strand
CTCCGCGAACAGCGCCGGCACCGTGGCGTGCGGCGTGCCGGCCTCGTGGGTGCCGCGGGCGAGCAGCTCGGCGCGGCGCTCGGCGCCGAGCAGGTCCACGGCGGACAGCCGCAGGCCGGGGTCGGCGCAGACGGCGGCCAGCAGGCGGAGCCAGGCCTCGGCGAGGCGCTCGGCGGTGGCCCGCTCGAACAGGTCGCCGCTGTACTCGAGGTCGAGGTCCAGGCCGTCGGCGTCCGCGCCGGCCGCCGGCCGCTCGCGGACCTGGAAGGCCAGGTCCCACTTGGCCGTGGCGCCCGTGACCGGCTCGACGGCGAGGGCGAGCCCGGGCGCCGCGGCCGGGGCGGCCTCGGTCTGCAGGCCGAGCACGACCTGGAAGAGCGGCTGACGGGCCATCGAGCGCTGCGGGTTGAGCACCTCGACCAGCCGCTCGAAGGGCAGGTCCTGGTGCTGCTGGGCGGCGAGGCCCACCTCCTTGGCCCGGGCGACGAGGTCGCGGAAGGCCGGGTCGCCGGAGGTGTCGGTGCGCAGCACCACGGTGTTGACGAACATGCCGACCATGCCGGCCAGGGCCTCGTCGGTGCGCCCGGCGACGGGGCTGCCGACGGGGATGTCGGTGCCGGCGCCGAGCCGGGTCAGCAGGGCGGCGAGAGCGGCGTGCAGCACCATGAAGGTGCTCGCGCCCAGGTCCCGGGCGAGGGCGGTCAGGGCGCGGTGGGTGCCGGCGGGCACGGTCACCCGCACGGTGCCGCCCTTGTGGGTGGCGCGGGCGGGCCGCGGGTGGTCGAAGGGCAGCTCGAGCTCGTCCGGCAGGCCCGCCAGGGCCCGTGTCCAGTACGCGAGTTGGCGGGCGGACTCGCTGTCCTGGTTGCCCTCGTCGCCGAGCAGCTCCCGCTGCCACAGCGTGTAGTCGGCGTACTGGACGGGCAGCGGCGCCCACGCGGGGGCCGCGCCGGCGGCGCGCGCCGCGTAGGCCTCGGTGCTGTCTCTTATACACATCTCTGA
>KL569432.1:10455-12039 GCA_000715685.1 Streptomyces lilacinus | reverse complement strand
GTGTATAAGAGACAGGTGCAGGACCAGCAGCAGCACGTGCTCGCCGGGGGCGAGCGCGTAGAGGCGGGCGCGTACGGGGACGTCCGTGGCGAGGTCGAAGCCGCGCGCGGCCTCGGCCGCCAGGGCCGCCGCCAGCGCCGCCGGGGCCACTTGGGTCACGGGCAGGTCCACAGCCGCGTCCTCCGGTGCGAGGACACGCTGCTCCGGCTCGCCCGACGGGGCGGGGAAGACCGTGCGCAGCGCCTCGTGCCGCGCGACGACGTCCCGCAGGGCCGCGCGCAGGGCCGCGGGGTCGAGGTCGCCGGAGAGCCGTACGGCGAGGGGGATGTTGTACAGGCCCTCGGCCACGCCCAGGCGCTCGATGAACCACAGCCTGCGCTGGGCGTACGACAGCGGCAGGACGGCCGGCCGCGCGGCCGGGACCAGGGCGGGCCGGCCGCGGCCGGCGGCGGCGAGCCGCTGGGCCAGGGCGGCCACGGACGGCGCCTCGAAGAGGTCGCGGACCTGCAGCTCGGCGTCCAGTTCGGCGCGGACGCGGTTGACGATGCGGGTGGCGAGCAGGGAGTGCCCGCCGAGGGCGAAGAAGTCGTCGTCGACGCCGACCTCCGCGAGGCCGAGCACCTCGGCGAAGACGCCGCACAGCAGCTCCTCGACGCGGGTGCGGGGCGCGGTGCGGGTGGTGGTGTACGCCGGGGCCGGCAGGGCCCGGCGGTCGAGCTTGCCGTTGGGGGTGAGCGGCAGGGCGTCCAGCGGGACGACCGCGGCCGGCAGCATGTAGTCCGGGAGTCGGCCGGCGGCGAAGTCCCGCAGCTCGGCGGCGGGCACCGGGGTGCCGCCGCGGGCGACGGTGTAGGCGACGAGCCGCTTGTCGCCGGGCCGGTCCTCGCGGACGACCACGGCGGCCTGGGCGACGCGCGGGTGGCGCGCGAGCGCGGTCTCGATCTCGCCGAGCTCGATGCGGAAGCCGCGCAGCTGGACCTGCTGGTCGGCGCGGCCCAGGTACTCCAGGCGCCCGGCGGCGCTCCAGCGGGCCAGGTCGCCGGTGCGGTACATCCGCGCGCCGGGCTCGCCGAACGGGCAGGCGACGAACCGCGCGGCGGTCAGGTCCGGCCGGCCCAGGTAGCCGCGGGCGAGCCCGGGCCCGGCGACGTACAGCTCGCCGGGGGCGCCGGGCGGCACCGGGCGCAGCCGGTCGTCCAGGACGTACACCCGCAGGTCCGGGATGCCGCGGCCGATGACGCTGCCGTCGCCGGCGGCGCTCGCGGCGGTGAGCTCCTGGTAGGAGACGTGGACCGTGGTCTCGGTGATGCCGTACATGTTGACCAGCAGCGGCGCGTCGTCCGCGTGCCGGGCGTACCAGCCCTCGAGCTTGCCCGGCTCCAGCGCCTCGCCGCCGAAGATCACGCGGCGCAGCGTCAGCGGGCGCGGCTCCTCGGCGTCGGCCTGCATCAGCTGGTAGAAGGCCGACGGCGTCTGGTTGAGGACGGTGACCCGCTCCTCGGCGAGCAGGCGCAGGAAGTCCCGGGGCGAGCGGGAGACGTCGTACGGGACGACGACGAGGCGGCCGCCGTACAGCAGCGCGCC
>KL569432.1:7434-10186 GCA_000715685.1 Streptomyces lilacinus | reverse complement strand
CCGCCGTACAGCAGCGCGCCCCACAGCTCCCACACGGTGAAGTCGAAGGCTATGGAGTGGAACAGCGTCCACACGTCGCGCTCGCCGAAGCCGAACCAGGCGTCGGTGGAGTCCAGCAGCCGTACGACGTTCTCGTGCGGGACCACCACGCCCTTGGGCCGGCCGGTCGAGCCGGAGGTGTAGATGACGTAGGCGGGGTGCTCCGGGCGGAGGGCGGGGCTCGGGGCCGTGGCCGGCAGTCGCTCGAGGGCGGCCCGCAGCGCCGGGTCGTCCAGGTGGACGCGGCGGGCGCTCGAGGGCGGCAGCTCGGTGCCGGCGGTGGTGAGGACCAGGCCGGGGGCGGCGTCCTCGAGCATGTGGGCGATGCGGTCGGCCGGGTAGCCGGGGTCGATCGGCACGTAGGCGGCGCCCGACTTGAGCACGGCGAGGACGGCCACGATCAGCTCGGTGCCGCGGGGCAGCGCGAGGGCGACGAACCGCTCGGGGCCGGCGCCCTGGGCGACGAGGTGGTGGGCCAGGCGGTTGGCCCGCGCGTCCAGTTCGGCGTAGGTCAGGGCGGTGTCGGGGGCCGCGGGGTCCGTGACGGCGAGGGCGTCCGGCACCCGGGCCGCGGCGGTGGCGAAGAGCTCGGGGATCGTGGCCCGGCGCGCGGGCGCGGCCTCCTCCCCCGCGCCGCTCCACTCGGTCAGGGCGCGGTGCGCCTCCTCGGGGGTGGCCTCGGCCAGCCGCCCGACGGGGACGTCCGGGTCGGCGGCGACCTTGCGCAGGGCGTGGGCCAGGCGGTCGACGACGGCCTCCGCCTCCTCGGCGGCGAAGGCGTCCGGCGCGTGGGCGAGGTGGAGGGTGAGCTCGTCGCCGGGGAAGACGGTGAGGCTCAGCGGGTAGTGGGTGGCCGTGCGCACCTCGGCGGCGGTGATCTCCACGCCGGCCGGGGGGTTGAGGTGGGTCTCGTCCATCGGGTAGCTCTGGAAGGCCAGGACGCTGTCGAAGAGCTCCCCCTGCACGCCGGAGGCCTGCTGCACGTCGGCGAGGCCGAGGTGCTCGTGCGGCATCATGTCCAGCTGCTGCCGGGCGAGTTCCTCGAACAGCTCGGCCGCCGGCTGCTCCGGGCGCAGCGCCACGCGGACCGGCAGGGTGTTGGCGAACAGGCCGATCATCGACTCGACGCCGTCGACCTGCGGCGGCCGGCCCGCGGTGACGGAGCCGAAGACCACGTCGTCGCGGCCGGTCAGCCCGCCGACCAGGGCGCCCCAGCAGCCCTGCACCACGGAGTTGAGGGTCAGGCCGCGCGAGCGGGCCCAGCGCGTGAGCGCGGCGGTGGTCTCCCCGTCGAGGCGCCGGCGGACGGCGGCGGGCACGCCGGCGCGGCGGCCGGACCCGGCGGCGACCCGGACCGGGCCCTCCAGGCCGGCGAGCCGGTCGGCCCAGGCCCGCCGGGCGGCGTCCCGGTCGGCCCGGGCCAGCCAGGCCAGGTACGCGCGGTACGGGGCGGCCTCCGGCAGGGCGGCGGTGCCGCCGGCGCCGTGGGCGAGCAGCTCCTGGACGGCGAGGCCGAGCGACCAGCCGTCCAGCACGATGTGGTGGACGGACCACACGAGCCGGTGGCGCCGCTCCCCCAGGCGGATCAGCGTGAACCGCATGAGCGGCGGCCGGGCCGGGTCGAACCGGCGCAGCCGGTCCTCCTCGGCCAGGCGGCGCGCCTCGGCCTCCCGCTCGTCGGCCGGCAGGCCGGACAGGTCGGTCTCCTGCCAGGGCAGGCGCACGTCCTTGGGGACGACCTGGACCGGCTCGCCGGTCTTGCGGTTGCGGAAGCAGGCGCGCAGGTTGGGGTGGCGGCGCAGGAGCGCCTCGGCCGCGGTGCGCAGCCGGCCCGGGATGTCGTCGCCCTCGAGGTCGGCGACGAGCTGGAGGGTGTAGAGGTCCGGCTGGTCCCGGTCGTAGCCCGCCAGGAACAGCAGTCCCTGCTGGAGCGGGGAGAGCGGCAGGACCTCGCTGATCTGGGATGCGGATCCGGTCATGACAGCTCCTCGTTCAGGTCGAACTCCAGCTCGGCGAGCTCGTCGTCGGAGAGCGAGATCAGCTCGGCTCCGGAGTCCACCGGTGCCTCCTCCTCCGTCTGCTCGCTCGCGACGGCGGCGAGTGCGGCGACGGTCTTGTGCGTGAAGACGTCGCGGGTGGTGACGGCCAGGCCGGCCTTGCGGGCGCGGCTGACGACCTGGATCGAGCGGATGCTGTCGCCGCCGAGGACGAAGAAGTCGTCGTCGATGCCGACCGCCGGCACGCCCAGGACCTCGGCGAAGACCTCGGCCAGGGCGCGCTCGCGGGCGTCGCGCGGCCCGCGCAGCACCGCCTCCTCGAGCTCCGGGCGCGGCAGGGCCTTGCGGTCCACCTTGCCGTTGGCCGTCAGCGGCAGGCGGTCCAGGACCAGCCAGCTCGCCGGAATCATGAAGCCCGGCAGCAGCTCCTCCAGGCCCGCCCGGACCCGCTCGGGGTCCGCGTCGGCGCCGACCAGGTAGCCCACGAGCCGGTCGTTGCCCGACGCGTCGGGCAGGACGGCGACGGCGGCGTCGCCGACGCCCGGCAGGGTGCGGATCACGGTCTCGATCTCGCCGAGCTCCACGCGCCGGCCGCGGATCTTGACCTGGTGGTCGCGCCGCTCGATGAACTCCAGCTGTCCGTCGGCCCGTCGCACCACGCGGTCGCCCGTGCGGTACATCCGGGCGCCGGGACCCGCGAAGGGGTCGGCGACGAA
>KL569432.1:6969-7214 GCA_000715685.1 Streptomyces lilacinus | reverse complement strand
GCGAAGGGGTCGGCGACGAAGGTGCCGGCGGTACGGGCGGGGTCGCCGAGGTAGCCCCGGCCGACGCCGGTGCCGCCCACGTACAGCTCGCCCGGCACGCCGGTCGGGACGGGCCGCAGCTCGTCGCTCAGGACGTACAGCGCGGTGTTGCGCACCGGCAGGCCGATGGGCACGCGGGTGCCGTCCAGGGCGTCGGCGGCGGTGAGGACGGCGTGGGTCACGTCGTCGGAGCACTCGGTGGGGCC
>KL569432.1:6275-6629 GCA_000715685.1 Streptomyces lilacinus | reverse complement strand
GTCCGGGGGCAGGGCCTCGCCGGTGACCATCAGCCAGCGCAGGTCCGGCAGGGCCACGGGCCCGCCGTCCAGGTCCCAGGCGTCCAGCGCGGCGCGCAGCAGCGACGGGACGACCTCGAGCACGGTCACGCCCTCGGCGCGCACCATCCCGAAGAGCGCGGCCGGGTCGGCGGCCATCTCGGTGCCGGAGACCCGTACCCGGCCGCCGACGAGCAGCGGGGCGAGCATCTGCCACACCGACACGTCGAAGGTCAGCGGCGCGTTCTGGACGAGGACGTCGCCCTCGACGAGCGCCAGGTCCTCGATCTTGGCGAGCAGGTGGTTGACCATGCCGCGGCGGTGCACCATCGCGCC
>KL569432.1:5789-5963 GCA_000715685.1 Streptomyces lilacinus | reverse complement strand
TGTACATCACGTACGCCAGGTCGTCGGCGCCGCCGAGCGGTGTCGTGGGCTCCGCGTCGGGGCGGAGGCTCTCGGGGCGGAGGCTCTCCTCGAGGCCGAGCACGCGGACGGTCCCGTCGGCCGCCACGCGCCCGGCGAGGTCGGCGTACGCGGCGCCGGCGAGCAGCACGGCGG
>KL569432.1:4572-5507 GCA_000715685.1 Streptomyces lilacinus | reverse complement strand
CGGGCCCGCCGGGTCGAGCGGCAGCCACGCGCCGCCGGCGCCCAGGACGCCCAGCGTCGCGGTGACGAAGGGCACGCCGGGATCGGCGAGGACGGCCACGACCCGGCCCTCGACCGCGAGCCGGCGCGTCAACCCCTGTGCGTCCGCGAACAGTTGGGCGTAGGTCGCGCTGCCCGAGCCGTCGGTGACGGCGATCTCGTCGGGCAGTCGCTCGGCGACCGCGCGGACCCGCTCGACGACGCCCTCGTAGGCCTCCTCGCGCACCCCGCCCCGGGCGAGGACGTCGGCCAGGCCGGTGGCCGGGACGACGTCGGCGCGGCCGATGGGGCGGCGCGGGTCGTCGGCGACGGTGCGGAGCAGCTGCTCGAACATCGCCGCGATGGCCTCGACCCGCTCGCGGGGGAAGAGGTCCGGCGCGAAGTCCAGGCGCAGGTCGAGCCCGTCGCCGGGGAAGACGGCCATGCTCAGGGGGTAGTGCCGGGCGTCCTTGGCCTCGACGTGGACGACCCGGGGGCCGTCGCCGGGGGCCTGTGCGCCACCGGTGCCGAGGGGGAAGTTCTCGAACATCAGGACCGTGTCGAAGAGTTCGCCGCCGGCTCCGGCCGCCTTGTGGATCTCGGCGAGGCCGATGTGCTCGTGCGGCAGCAGGGCCGTCTGCCGGTCCTGCAGGGTGGTGACGAGCTCGGCGAAGGACTGGTCCGGCCGCAGCCGGGCCCGGACCGGGACGGTGCTCAGGAACATGCCGACCATCGACTCGACGCCGGGCAGTTCGGCCGGGCGGCCGGAGGTGACGGCGCCGAAGACGACGTCCTGACGTCCCGTGAGTCGGCCGATCAGGACGGCCCAGCAGGCCTGGACGACGGCGTTGAGGGTCAGGCCGGCGCCGCGGGCCCAGTCGGCGAGGGCGGCGACCACCGCGTCGTCGACCGTCAGCC
>KL569432.1:2785-4290 GCA_000715685.1 Streptomyces lilacinus | reverse complement strand
CGGCTCGCCGGCGCCGTCCAGCGCCTCCCGCCAGGCCTCGCGGGCCGCCTCGCGGTCCTGGCCGGCCAGCCAGGCGAGGTAGTCGCGGTAGGGGGCGGCGTCGGGCAGGGCGGCGAGGTCGGCGCCGCCGCCGGCGAGGGCGAGGAGCTCCTCGACCAGGACGGGCATGGACCAGCCGTCGACCAGGATGTGGTGGGTGGTCCAGGCGAAGGTGTACCGGTCCTCGCCGTGCTTGACCAGGGTGAACCGCAGCAGCGGCGGCCGGCCCAGGTCGAAGCGGCGGGTGCGGTCGTCCTCGACCAGGCGCGTGAGCTCGGCGGCCCGCTCCGCCTCGGGCAGGTGCGTGATGTCCAGCTCCTGCCAGGGCAGTTCGGCCGCGGCCGGGATCAGCTGGACGGGCTCGCCGGCGTCCCGGTGCCGGAAGGCGGCGCGCAGGTTGGGGTAGCGGCGCAGCAGCGCCTCGCCGGCGGCGCGCAGCGCGGCGCCGTCGACCTCGCCCTCGAGCTCCGCGACGACCTGCAGGGTGTAGACGTCGACCCCGTCCTGGTCGTGCTCGGAGTGGAAGAGCATGCCGCGCTGCAGCGGGGTGAGCGGCAGCACGTCGGCCAGGGCGGTCGCCGCGGGGGCGGCGGCCAGCTCGGTCTCGTAGGCCTCGATCTCGTTCTGGTCGACGGTCACCAGCGGCAGGTCGGAGGGGGTGCGGCCGCCCGCGCCGGGGGCGGCGGCGTGGGCCGCCAGGACCTCCAGGGCGCGGAACCAGGTGCGGGCGATGTCCTCGGCGTCCTGGTCGGAGACCAGCAGCCCGGCCCAGGTCCAGTTGGCGATCAGACGGGGGCCGTCGGCGCCGTCCTCGACCGCGGGGGTGACGTCCAGGGCGTGCGGCAGCGGCATGCCCGGGTGGGCGCCGGTGCCGACGACGCCGTCGCCGCCGGTGGGGGTCCACAGGTCGGCGTCGCGGGTGTCGAAGCGGCCCATGTAGTTGAAGCCGATCTGCGGGCGCGGGAGGTCGGCGAGGACACGGGCGGTGTGCGGGTTGAGGTGGCGCAGCATGCCGTGGCCGACGCCGCGGTCGGGCAGGCGGCGCAGCAGCTCCTTGATCCGCTTGAGCGCGGCGCCGACGGCCGGGCCGCCGGCCCACACCTCGTCCCAGTCGAGCTCGCCCGGGTCGAGGCGGACGGGGAAGGCACTGGTGAACCAGCCGACGGTGCGCGACAGGTCGAGCTCGTCGGCGATCTGCTCGCGGCCGTGGCCCTCGAGCTCGATCAGCGTCCGGGCGCCGTCGGTGCGGCCGTGGCGGCGGCGCCAGTCGGCGACGGCGAGCGCGAGGCCGGTGAGCAGCACGTCGTTGATCTCGGCGTGGAAGGCCGCGGGGACGGCGGTCAGCAGCGGTGCGGTGGCCTGCGGGGGCAGCTCCAGGCGCAGGCGGCGGACGGTGCTGTAGACGTCCTGGGCGGGGTCGAAGGGCCGGTGGCCGACGAGCGGGTCGGGGCCTGTCTCTTATACAC
>KL569432.1:2235-2492 GCA_000715685.1 Streptomyces lilacinus | reverse complement strand
ATGTGTATAAGAGACAGGCTCGGCGAGGACCTGCGACCAGCGGCGGTACGAGGTGCCGACGGGGTCGAGGGCGGGCGTGCGTCCGGCGCGGACGGCCTCCCAGGCGGCGGCGAGGTCGGGCAGCACGATCCGCCAGGACACGCCGTCGACGGCCAGGTGGTGCGCGGCGACGACGAGTCGGCCCTCGGTGTCCGGGCCGGCGTCCAACAGCACGGCCTGGACCCTGTCTCTTATACACATCTCTGAGCGGGCTGGCA
>KL569432.1:1005-1996 GCA_000715685.1 Streptomyces lilacinus | reverse complement strand
CCTGCCGCTCGGCGACGGCGCCGACGTCCTTGGCGCCGGTGACGTCGACGGTGGTGACCAGGCCGGCGGCGGACACCGAGCCGGGCGGCAGCACCTCGAGCTCCCACAGGCCCGGCGCGGGCTCGTTGACCCGCATGCGCAGCGCGTCGTGGTGGTCCACGACCGTCTGCAGGGCCGCGGCGAGGTCGGCCGCGTCCACGGCGGCGGGCACGCGGACGACGACGTACTGGCTGTACTGGGCGGCGGGGCCGGCGATGTCGCCGGTGTCCTCGTGGAGCCGGGCCGCGATGGGCGTCAGCTCCAGGGTGCCCACGCCGTCGTCGGAGGCGACCGGCGCGGCGCCGGCGGCCTCCGCGACCACGGCGGCGAGGGCGGCGACGGTCTTGTGGGCGAAGATGTCGCGGGTCGTGACGAGCAGGCCGGCCTTGCGGGCGCGGCTGACGACCTGGATGGAGCGGATGCTGTCGCCGCCGAGGGCGAAGAAGTCGTCGTCGATGCCGACCGTGGCGACGCCGAGGACCTCGGCGAAGCACGCGCACAGCACGCGCTCGCGCTCGTCGCGGGCGGTGCGGACGGGGGCCGCCTCCGCGAACGCCGGGCGGGGCAGGGCCTTGCGGTCCAGCTTGCCGTTGGCGGTCAGGGGCATGCGCTCGAGGACCGTCCAGGTGGCGGGCACCATGTAGTCGGGCAGCAGCTCGGCGGCGCGGGCCCGGGTCTCGGCGACGTCCACGTCGCCGACCAGGTAGCCGACGAGGCGGGCGTTGCCGGAGGGGTCCTTCACCACCGCGACGGCGGCGTCGCCGACGCCGGGCAGGGTGCGGATGACGGCCTCGATCTCGCCGAGCTCCACGCGCCGGCCACGGATCTTGACCTGGTGGTCGAGGCGCTCGATGAACTCCAGCTGCCCGTCCGGGCGCTGGACGACCCGGTCGCCGGTGCGGTACATCCGGGCGCCGGGGCCGGCGAAGGGGTCGGCGACGAAGGTGCCGGC
>KL569432.1:556-740 GCA_000715685.1 Streptomyces lilacinus | reverse complement strand
AGGTAGCCCCGGCCGACGCCGGTGCCGCCCACGTACAGCTCGCCGGGGACGCCGACGGGCACGGGCCGCAGTCCGTCGCCCAGGACGTACAGCGCGGTGTTGCGCACCGGGAAGCCGATCGGCGCGCGGGTGCCGGACGGCTGGTCCTGAGCGGTGAGGACCGCGTGGGTGACGTCGTCGGAGC
>KL569432.1:0-196 GCA_000715685.1 Streptomyces lilacinus | reverse complement strand
CTCCGGCGGGAGCGCCTCGCCGGTGACCATCAGCCAGCGCAGGTCCGGCAGCGGCACGGCCTCGCCGTCGAGGTCCCAGGCGTCGAGCGCGGCGCGCAGCAGCGACGGCACGACCTCCAGGACGGAGATCCGCTCGGCGCGCACCATGCCGAAGAGCGCGGCGGGGTCGGCGGCCATGTCGACGCCGGAGACGCGC
>KL569431.1:10056-19875 GCA_000715685.1 Streptomyces lilacinus | reverse complement strand
TGTATAAGAGACAGGGGTGAGGGTGTAGCCGCCGACGGCCGCGAGGGCGCAGAGCACGGCGCCGCCCAGGGTCCAGCCCCAGCGGCCGGACCACCAGCCGCCGTTCCAGCCGCCGTCGGGCTCGGCGAGGGCCGCCGCGTGCAGCGGGGCGCCCAGCTCGCCGTCCCCGGCGTGGGCCCCGCCCATGTCCTCGGCGGACGCCTCGACCTCCGCCTTCACCGGCAGACCCAGGTCCCGGTCGGGGGCGTCGGTGACGGTGAGGCGGACGTAGTACGCCCCGGGCAGCGGGTCGTCGGACCAGCGCTCGGACCACGGGCGCACGGTCCGCAGGGTGCAGGTGAGGGCCACGGTGGTGTCCTGCTGGGCCGCCCGCCTCGTCTGCTCGCCGGAGGTGCACGCCTGTCGGCGGCGCAGCCCGTCGAAGACGTCGAGCTGCCAGGTGGCGGCGCCGTGGCGCGCGCTCTCCTCGGGCAGTTTGACGGTCGCCTTCACCGTCGCCCGCTGCCCGGCGCCCGCGGGGAACTGCCAGTAGAGGTAGTCGCCCGTGGAGGCGTCGGCGGTGGCCTTCTCGCCCTGCCCGATCGCCACGGCCGTCCGGAAGGCCGTGCCGGCCTCGGTGGGGGCCTCGTCGTCCGCCCCGGCGGTGCCCGCCGAGGCGCCCAGGGCCACGGCGGCGACCAGCGCGGCCGTCACCACTCGTGTCGCGCGTCGCAGTCGCAGTCGCTGTCGCATCAGTTCTCCCTCCACACCGCGACGCGCCAGCGGGCCAGCCAGCCCCACAGCAGTCCGGCGAGCAGCCCGGTCACGCCGAGCACGGCCAGCAGCACCCAGCCCCGGCCGAGACCGAAGGCGGCCAGGTCCGAGGGGTCGTCGGGGGACTTCACCAGGTCCACGGCCAGCTCCACCGGCAGCCCCGGCTCGCGCTTGACCGAGGGCGGCGCGGAGAAGGAGTGCGACACCTCGAGGCAGACGGTCCGCGCCGCCTTGTCGCTGTCCTTCTTCGCCTTGCCGACCGGATACCGCAGACCCGACGCCATCACGTCGGTCCGCCCGTTCCCGGCGTCCGATCCGCGCACGAGCTCCTGCCCGCCCTCGCTCACGGCCCGCACCAGCACGCCGTAGTCCCGGTCGACGGGCCGGTCGGCACCGACACTCACCGAGGCGCGCAGCTCCTGACCTGGCTTCACCTTCACCCGGTACCAACGGTGCTCGGAGAACTGCTCCCGGTCCGTCCACACCCCGGCCCCGATCACGGGCGCGGCCGAGCAGGCGTTCGCGCCCTGCGTCGGCTGCGGCGTCTCCACGGGCGTGTCCGCCCGACGCACGAGCTGCTTGATGCGACCCGACAGCTCCTTGCGGTGCCGCACGGTGGTGTACGTGCCACCGGTGGCCTCGGCGATGCAGGTGAGCTGCTCGCGCGTCTTGTCGTCCTGCGTCAGGCCCAGGGTGTCGACCGTCAGGTGCGTGCCCTTGGCGGCCAGTTCGCGCGCCACGTCGCACGGGTCGGGCAGCCCGCAGGAGTCCTCGCCGTCGGTGATGAGCACGATGCGCCGGGTGCCGCCGTCCGTCCCCAGATCCTGGTCGGCACCGCGCAGCGCGTACCCGATGGGCGTCCAGCCGGTCGGCCGCAGCGTGGCGACGGCGGCCTTGGCCTCCGTCCGGTCGACCGGCCCGACGGGATAGAGCTGCTTGCTGTCCCGGCAGCCGGTCTCCTTGTCCTCCCCCGCGTACGTCGCCCCGAGCGTCCGGATCCCGAGCCGTACGCCCTGCGGCACGGCATCGATGACCTCGTTGAACGCCTGCTGGGCGGCCGCCATGCGGGTGTCGCCGTCCACGTCCCGGGCCCGCATCGAGCCACTGACGTCGAGGACGAGCTCGACCTTGGGCGAGTCCTTCTTCGGGGGCCCGTCGGCGGCGTTCGCCGGCACGACTCCCCCGGCCAGGGCGGCGAACAGGGCACAGACGCCCGCCGCCAGCCGTTTTCTGATGATCATCCCGGGATACTAGTGACCGGCGGTACGGCGGCCCAAGTCGAGGCCGGAGCGGACGGCCGTCCGCTCCGGCCGGGATGCGCTACTCCCCGCCCTCCAGGTTGCCCTCGGTCTCCAGGAAGGCCTGACGCAGCGCCTCGAGCGTCTCCGCGTCCGGCTTGGCCCACATGCCGCGGCTCTCGGCCTCCAGGAGGCGCTCGGCGATGCCGTGCAGGGCCCAGGGGTTGGCGTCCTCGAGGAAGGAGCGGTTCTCGGGGTCGAGGACGTAGGTCTGGGCCAGCTTGTCGTACATCCAGTCGGGGACGACGCCGGTGGTGGCGTCGTAGCCGAACAGGTAGTCGACGGTGGCGGCGAGTTCGAAGGCGCCCTTGTAGCCGTGGCGGCGCATGGCCTCGATCCAGCGGGGGTTGACCACGCGGGCGCGGAAGACGCGGGAGGTCTCCTCGACGAGGGTGCGGGTGCGGATCGTCTCGGGGCGGGTGGAGTCGCCGATGTACGCCTCCGGTGCCGTGCCCCGCAGCGCCTTCACCGTGGCGACCATGCCGCCGTGGTACTGGAAGTAGTCGTCGGAGTCCGCGATGTCGTGCTCGCGGGTGTCGGTGTTCTTGGCCGCCACCGCGATGCGCTTGTACGCCGTCTCCATCTCCTCGCGGGCCGGGCGGCCCTCGAGGCCGCGGCCGTAGGCGTAGCCGCCCCAGACGGTGTAGACCTCGGCGAGGTCGGCGTCGGTGCGCCAGTCGCGGCTGTCGATGAGCTGGAGCAGACCGGCGCCGTACGTGCCCGGGCGGGAGCCGAAGATGCGGGTGGTGGCGCGGCGTTCGTCGCCGTGGGCGGCGAGGTCGGCCTGGGCGTGGGCGCGGACGTAGTTGTGCTCGGCGGGCTCGTCGAGCGAGGCCGCCAGGCGTACGGCGTCGTCGAGGAGGCCGATGACGTGCGGGAACGCGTCGCGGAAGAAGCCGCTGATGCGTAGAGTGACATCGATCCTGGGGCGGCCCAGCTCCTCGAGTGTCGCGGGTTCGAGTCCCGTTACTCGCCTTGACGCCTCGTCCCACACCGGCCGGATACCCAGCAGCGCCAGCGCCTCCGCCACGTCGTCGCCGGCCGTGCGCATCGCGCTCGTGCCCCACAGGGACAGGCCCACCGACTGCGGCCAGTCGCCGTTGTCCGTGCGGTAGCGCTCCAGGAGGGAGTCCGCGAGGGCCTGGCCGGTCTCCCAGGCGAGGCGGCTGGGGACGGCCTTGGGGTCGACGGAGTAGAAGTTGCGGCCCGTCGGGAGGACGTTGACCAGGCCGCGGAGGGGGGAGCCGGAGGGGCCCGCCGGGACGAAGCCGCCGGCCAGGGCCTTGACGGCGTGGTCGAGCTCGGCCGTCGTGCCTGCCAGGCGGGGGACGACCTCGCGGGCGGCGAAGTCGAGGATGGCGGCGACCTGGTCGCCGCGTTCGGTCGGGACCGCCGCCGGGTCCCAGCCCGCGGCCTCCATGGCCTCCACCAGGGCGCGGGCCTCGGCCTCCACCTCGTCCGCCGTCGTGCGCGTGGCCGCCGACTCGTCGAGGCCGAGGGCCTCGCGCAGGCCGGGCAGGGCCGCCGTGCCGCCCCAGATCTGGCGGGCGCGCAGGATGGACAGGACGAGGTTCACGCGCGCCTCGCCGGTGGGCGCGCCGCCCAGGACGTGGAGGCCGTCGCGGATCTGGGCGTCCTTGACCTCGCACAGCCAGCCGTCGACGTGCAGGAGGAAGTCGTCGAAGCCGTCGTCGTCGGGGCGGTCCTCCAGGCCGAGGTCGTGGTCGAGCTTGGCGGCCTGGATGAGGGTCCAGATCTGGGCGCGGATCGCGGGCAGCTTGGCCGGGTCCATGGCCGAGATCTGCGCGTACTCGTCGAGGTGTTGCTCGAGGCGCGCGATGTCGCCGTAGGACTCGGCGCGGGCCATGGGCGGCACGAGGTGGTCGACGAGGGTGGCGTGGGCGCGGCGCTTGGCCTGGGTGCCCTCGCCGGGGTCGTTGACGAGGAAGGGGTAGACCAGTGGCAGGTCGCCGAGGGCGGCGTCGGGGCCGCAGGCGGCGGACAGGCCGGCGTTCTTGCCGGGCAGCCACTCGAGGTTGCCGTGCTTGCCGAGGTGGACCATCGCGTCGGCGCCGAAGCCGCCGTCCTCGCGGGCGGCCGCGATCCAGCGGTAGGCGGCGAGGTAGTGGTGCGAGGGCGGCAGGTCGGGGTCGTGGTAGATGGCGATGGGGTTCTCGCCGAAGCCGCGCGGCGGCTGGATGAGGATCAGCAGGTTGCCGCGGCGCAGGGCGGCGAGGACGATGTCGCCCTCGGGGTTGCGGCTGCGGTCGAGGAACATCTCGCCCGGCGCCGGGCCCCAGTGCTCCTCGACGGCCTCGCGCAGCTCGGCGGGCAGCTCGGCGAACCAGCGCTTGTAGTCGGCGGCGGGGATGCGGACGGGGTTGCGGGCCAGCTGCTCCTCGGTGAGCCAGTCCTGGTCGTGGCCGCCGGCCTCGATGAGGGCGTAGATGAGCTCGTCCCCGTCGCCGGACGCGAGGCCGGGGACCTCCTCCGTGCCGAAGTCGTAGCCCTCCTCGCGCAGTCGGCGCAGCAGGGCGACGGCGCTGGCGGGGGTGTCGAGACCCACGGCATTGCCGATGCGGGAGTGCTTGGTGGGGTACGCGGAGAGGACGAGCGCGATGCGCTTCTCGGCGGCCGGGATGTGGCGCAGCCGGGCGTGACGGACGGCGATGCCGGCGACACGCGCGGCCCGCTCGAGGTCGGGGACGTAGGCCGGCAGGCCGTCCTCGTCGACCTCCTTGAAGGAGAACGGGACGGTGATGATGCGCCCGTCGAACTCGGGCACGGCGACCTGGGTGGCGGCGTCGAGCGGGGAGAGCCCCTCGTCGTTCTCCTCCCACGCGCTGCGCGGTCCGGTCAGGCAGAGCGCCTGCAGGATCGGCACGTCGAGGGCGGCGAGGGCGCCGGCGTCCCAGGACTCGTCGTCGCCGCCCGCGGAGGCCTCGGCGGGGCGGGTGCCGCCGGCGGCGAGGACGGTGGTGACGATGGCGTCGGCGCCGCGCAGGGCGTCGACGAGCTCGGGCTCGGGGGCGCGCAGCGAGGCGACGTACAGCGGCAGGGCGCGGCCGCCGGCGTCCTCGACGGCGCCGCAGAGGGCCTCGATGAAGGCGGTGTTGCCGCTCATGTGGTGGGCGCGGTAGTAGAGCACGGCGACGAGCGGGCCACTCGCACCCGGCTTGGGGGTGCGCTCCAGCTCGCCCCAGGAGGGGGCGGCGGCCGGGGGCTCGAAGCCGTGGCCGGTGAGCAGCACGGTGTCGGAGAGGAAGCGCGCGAGCTGCTCGAGGTTGGCGGGGCCGCCGTGGGCGAGGTAGGCGTGGGCCTCGGCGGCGATGCCGACGGGGACGGTGGAGGCCTCCATCAGCTGGGCGTCCGGGGCCTGTTCGCCGGAGAGCACGACGACGGGCCGGGAGCCGTCGAGGAGCAGGTCGAGCCCCTCCTGCCAGGCGCGGATGCCGCCGAGGAGCCGGACGACGACGAGGTCGGTGCCCTCCAGGAGCGCGGGGAGCTCGTCGAGGGCGAGCCGGGCGGGGTTGGCGAGCCGGTACGGGACCGGGCCGTCGGCCGCGCGGGCGCTGAGCAGGTCGGTGTCGGACGTCGACAGGAGAAGGATCACGCGGCGCTCCCGAGTGCGAGTGCTTCGAGGGTCGCCCGGGGTGCGCGGCACCGGAACGTGCGCATGCTGCGGCTGGCCTTCCTCGGGGTCCGCGCCCCGGGCGGTGGGAAGACGGCGGGAGTTCCTGACTCGCCCGGCATGCGTGCCGCGCTCACAGTGGCGGGACCGTGCCGGAGTCTCACCGGCTTCCTCCCCTGTCGCCGTCTCTGGCGTCCGGCGGACCAGTGGCTCCGCCGGTGAGTCATAGTAACGGCTGGATTTTCCGGCCCGTCCGGCGTTTGAGGGCGCGCGCGAAGCGCGGCCGGGGGTTGTGGGGGCGGAGCCCCTGGGCGGTTTGGGGGGGTGTGGCCCCGGTCCTCCCCCGGCTACCGCTGGGGCGGTTCGAGGACCGGGGTCCGGGGCGGACCCCGGGAAACGGGATGGGGGCACCTCCCAGCGGTAGCTGGGGGAGGGCGGGGTGGGGAAGGAAACCCCTCGATATGCTCGCCGCCATGTCCGCCACTCCCCCGCTCCCCGCCCGCCAGGGCGGCGACCGCTGCCCCGGCGCCCTGCGGCTGCACACCGCGGACGACGGGGCACTGGCCCGCGTCCGGCTGCCCGGCGGGCTCCTGACGTCCCGTCAGACAGAGGCGCTGGCGGACGCCGCCGACCGGCTCGGCGACGGCCACCTCGACTTCACCTCGCGCGGCAACGTCCAGCTGCGCGGCCTCGCCGCCGCCTGCGGCGCCGAACTCGGCGCACACCTGCGCGAAGCGGGACTGCTCCCCTCGGACCGGCACGAACGCATACGCAACGTCGTGGCGTCCCCGCTGTGCGGGCTGGACATCCGGCGCGGTGGCGCGCACAGGAGCGCGCATACGGACGTACAGGGCTGGGCGCGAGCCCTGGACGCGCTCCTCTGCGCCGACACCAACGGCGCCAACGACACCAGCGACGCCAACGATGCCAGCGACGCCAGCGACAGCGACTTGTCTGCTTTGTCGGGCCGTTTCCTCTTCGGCCTCGACGACGGCCGCGGCGACATCATCTCCCTCGGTCCCGATGTGACATTGATCGCAGAAGAGGTCGCGGAGGGCGACGCCCACCACGCCCTGCTGTGCTTCGGCACCACCGGCCCCGCCCTCCGCCTCGCCGCCGACGTCGCGCCCCGCGCGGCCGCCCTGGCCGCCGCGGAGTTCCTCGCCGCGCTGCGCGCGAGCGGCAGCAGGGCCTGGCGCGTGCGCGAGCTCGCCCCCGAACAGCGCCCGCGCACGGACGGGTTGGCGCGCCGGCTCACAGCGGCGGGCATCGCCTGCGAGGTCGTGGCCGACGTCTCCCTCCCCCTCGGCGGCGCGCCCGCACCCGGCCCGGTCCACGGCCCCGACGGCCGGTGCGCCCTGTCCGTGGCGGCGCCGCTCGGGCGGCTGACCACCGCGCAGTGGCGGCACCTCGCCCGCGTCGCCGAGCGGGACGGCGCCGGCGAACTGCGTGTGACACCCTGGCGCGGCGTCGTCGTACCCGGCCTGGCGGCCGAGGCGGCCTCGGCACGCCTCACGGCCCTCGCGGACGCGGGACTGGTCACGTCCGCGGACTCCCCCTGGCACGGCGCGGGCGCCTGCGCGGGCCGGCCCGGCTGCGCCAAGTCCCTGGCGGACGTGCGCGCCGACGCCGGCGCCTGTCTGACGGGCGCGCGCCCTGGTGGGCCGGGCGGGCTGCCGGTGTACTGGTCGGGCTGCGAACGGCGCTGCGGGCACCCGGCGGGCGACCGGTGGGTCGACGTCCTGGCGACGGGCGACGGCTACCGGGTGACGGTGCGGGACACTCTCGCCCGGAGGGCAGCAGTGACGGTGACGACGGCAGAACTCGCCGACGCGGTGGCGGCGGCACGTACCACGACATGAACGAGGACAGATTGTTCGACTACGACAAGGACGGCGCGTCCATCTACCGCCAGTCCTTCGCCACCATCCGGGCCGAGGCCGACCTCGGCGGGCTGCCCGCCGACGTCAGTCGGGTCGCGGTGCGCATGATCCACGCGTGTGGGATGACGGACCTCGTCCAGGACCTGGCGTACTCCCCCGGCGTGGTGGCGAAGGCACGCGCCGCGCTGCTCGCCGGCGCGCCGATCCTCTGCGACGCGAACATGGTCGCCTCCGGAGTGACCCGCAAGCGCCTGCCCGCCGACAACGAGGTGCTGTGCACCCTCGCCGACCCGGCGGTGCCGGACCTGGCGGCGCGCATGGGGACGACCCGCAGCGCCGCGGCGCTGGAGCTGTGGCGCGACAAGCTGGACGGCGCCGTGGTGGCGGTCGGCAACGCGCCCACCGCGCTCTTCCGCCTGCTGGAGATGGTGGCGGAGGGCGCACCGCGCCCGGCGGCCGTGCTCGGCATCCCCGTCGGCTTCATCGGCGCGGCCGAGTCGAAGGACGCCCTGGCCGACAGCCCGCTGGGACTGGAGTACCTGGTGGTGCGGGGGCGGCGCGGCGGCAGCGCCATGGCCGCGGCCGCGATCAACGCGATAGCGAGCGAGGAAGAGTGAGCGAGCAGCAGCCGCAGACCGAGCGGCATCCGCAGACGACGGGCCGGCTGTACGGGGTCGGGCTCGGCCCCGGCGACCCGTCGCTGATGACCGTACGGGCCGTCGAGGTCATCGCGGCGGCGGACGTCGTGGCGTACCACAGCGCCCGGCACGGCCGCAGCATCGCGCGCTCCATCGCCGAACGCCACCTGCGCCCCGACCACATCGAGGAGCGGCTGGTCTACCCCGTCACGACCGAGACCACCGACCACCCCGGGGGCTACCGGGGCGCGATGGAGGAGTTCTACGAGGAGGCCGCGGCCCGGCTGGCCGCCCACCTCGACGCCGGGCGCACGGTGGCGGTGCTCGCGGAGGGCGATCCGCTCTTCTACAGCTCGTACATGCACATGCACAAGCGCCTCGCGGACCGCTATCCCACCGAGGTGATCCCCGGGGTCACGTCCGTGAGCGCGGCGGCCGCCCGCCTCGGCGAACCGCTCGTCGAGGGCGAGGAGGTGCTGACGATCCTGCCGGGCACCCTGCCCGAGGAGGAGCTGACGGCGCGCCTGGCCGCCACCGACTCGGCCGTGGTGATGAAGCTCGGCCGGACCTTCCCCTCGGTGCGGGGCGCGTTGGAGCGCTCGGGTCGGCTGGCGGAGGCGCGGTACGTCGAGCGCGCGACGATGAGCGGCGAGCGCACGGGCCGGTTGGCGGACGTGGACCCGGAGTCGGTGCCGTACTTCTCGGTGGCGGTGCTGCCGAGTCGCGTGGACGCCGCCCCTGTCGCCCACGGCGGCGAGGTCGTGGTCGTCGGGCTCGGCCCGGCGGGCCCGCTGTGGCTGACGCCGGAGGCGCGGGGCGCGCTGGCCGCGGCGGAGGACGTCGTCGGCTACAGCACGTACGTGGACCGCGTCCCCGCCCGGCCCGGTCAGCGTCGCCACCCGTCCGACAACAAGGTCGAGTCGGAGCGCGCCGAGTTCGCGCTGGACCTGGCCCGCCAGGGCCGCCGGGTCGCCGTCGTCTCGTCGGGCGACCCGGGCGTCTTCGCGATGGCCACCGCCGTGCTGGAGGTCGCCTCCGAGGACCCGTACCGTGCGATCCCGGTCCGGGTCGTCCCCGGCATGACCGCCGCCCACGCGGCCGCCGCCCGCGCGGGCGCCCCGCTCGGCCACGACTACGCGGTCGTCTCCCTCTCCGACCGGCTCAAGCCGTGGGAGGTCATCGCCGAGCGCCTGCGCGCGGCGGCCGCCGCCGACCTCGTCCTCGCCCTCTACAACCCCGGCTCGCGCAGCCGCGTCTGGCAGGTCGGCAAGGCCCGCGACCTCCTCCTGGAACACCGCGCCCCCGACACCCCCGTCGTCCTCGCCCGCGACGTGGGCGGCCCGGCGGAATCCGTCCGCATCGTCCGCCTCGGCGAACTCGACCCGGCCGAGGTCGACATGCGCACCCTGCTCATCATCGGCTCGACGCAGACCCGCGCGGTGCGGCGCGGCGAGGACGGCACGGAGGAGATCGTCTGGACGCCGCGGCGGTACCCGGAGGGCTGACGGGGGTGCCAAACGCCGGACGGGCTGAATTCAGCCCGTCCGGGCGGTAAATCCAGCCCGTCCGGCGCTTGAGGACCGGGTCCGGGGCGGAGCCCCCCACGCGGCGGAGCC
>KL569431.1:4618-9792 GCA_000715685.1 Streptomyces lilacinus | reverse complement strand
GGGGCGGGATCGGGGAAAGAACCGCCTCAGCCACTCCACGGCACCCTCCGGGCCGGAGGCCACCGGCACCCCGTCCGGCGCCGGCGGTCGCCGCACGACCACCACCGGAATCCCCGCCTCCCGCGCAGCGACCAGCTTCGCCGCCGTCGCCGCCGCCCCGCTGTCCTTCGTCACCAGGACATCGATCGCGTGCCGCCGCAGCAACTCCCGCTCCCCCTCCACCGTGAACGGCCCCCGATCCAGCAGGACCTCCATGCGCGGGGGCGCCGGCGGCTCCGGCGGGTCCACGGAGCGGACCAGGAACCACATATGCTCGAGGTGCGCGAAGGCCGCCAGGCCCATCCGGCCCGTGGTCAGGAAGGCGCGCTCCCCCAGCGCGGGCAGTGCCCGTGCCGCCTCGGACAGGGAGGCGACGTCGTGCCAGTCGTCGCCGGGACCCGCGACCCAGCCGGGACGGCGCAGGGCCAGGAGGGGAACACGGACGGCTTCGGCCGCCCGTGCCGCGTTGAAACTGATCGTGCCGGCGAAAGGATGGGTGGCGTCGATGAGCGCGTCCACCTGCTGCTCGCGCAGCCAGCGGGCGAGGCCCTCGGGGCCGCCGAACCCGCCGATGCGGACCTGGCCGGCCGGCAGTCGCGGCCGGGCGACGCGTCCGGCGAGTGAGGTCGTCACCCGCAGCGCGGGGTCGGCGGCGAGGGTGTCCGCCAGGCGGCGGGCCTCGGTCGTGCCGCCGAGGATCAGGACGTGGCGCGTGGCGCTCACCAGGTGCCTTTCTTCGTGGTGTGCCCGGTGCTGTGCCGGCCAAGCCTACGGCCGCACCCGGAGGCCCTCGTGACCGAGGTCACCACTGACCCGGCGGGTACGCCGGGCACGGCGGCCCCGGCCGGCAAGGCCACCGGCGGGCGTGCCGCGCAGCTGCAGCACACGGGCATGCGGCACGGCTGGACCACCGGCGCGTGCGCGACCGCCGCCACCACCGCCGCGTACACCGCGCTGCTGACCGGCGACTTCCCCGACCCCGTGACGATCACGCTGCCCAAGGGGCAGACACCCGCCTTCGCGCTCGCCACCGAGCACATGCACGACGGCGGGCAGTCGGCCATGGCCGCCATAGTCAAGGACGCCGGCGACGACCCCGACGTCACCCACGGCGCCCTGATCCGCGTCACGGTACGGCTCCTGCCGGCAGGCTCCGGCGTGGTCTTCCGGGCGGGTCCGGGCGTCGGGACGGTCACCCGGCCCGGCCTGCCGCTCGAGGTCGGCGAGCCCGCGATCAACCCCGTGCCGCGCCAGATGATGCGCGATCACGTCGCCGAGGTCGCGGCCCGCCACGGCGGCACCGGCGACGTCGAGATCGAGGTCTCGGTCGACCACGGCGAGGAGATCGCCCGCTCGACGTGGAACCCGCGCCTGGGCATCCTGGGCGGCATCTCCATCCTGGGCACCACGGGCATCGTCGTCCCGTACTCCTGCTCGGCCTGGATCGACAGCATCCGGCGCGGCGTCGACGTGGCCCGCGCGGCGGGCCGTACGCACGTGGCGGGCTGTACGGGCTCGACCTCCGAGAAGGTCGCGGTGGCCGTGCACGGACTGCCCGAGGACGCCCTGCTCGACATGGGCGACTTCGCCGGCGCGGTGCTCAAGTACATCCGCCGCCACCCCGTCGACCGGCTCACCATCGCCGGCGGCTTCGCCAAGCTCTCCAAACTGGCCGCCGGCCACCTCGACCTGCACTCGGCCCGCTCGCAGGTGAACAAGGAGTTCCTCGCGGAACTCGCCCGCCGGGGCGGCGCCGACGAGGCCCTCGCGGCGGCCGTCACCGACGCCAACACGGGCCTGGAGGCGCTGCGTCTGTGCGAGGCCGCGGGCGTTCCCCTCGGCGACCTCGTCGCCGCCGGCGCCCGCGACGAGGCCCTCGCGGTCCTGCGCGGCGCGCCCGTCGCGGTCGACGTCATCTGCATCGACCGCGCGGGGGGCATCGTGGGGCGGGCGGAACCGCGTCGCTGAGGCGGCTCCGCCCGTCCGGCAGTCCGCCCAGCGCTACTTCATCGGCTTGGCCGTCGTGCCGCAGAAGGCGCCCTCAAACATGTTCTCGAACGGCGGGGACTGCTCCAGCCAGTCGCCGTTGATGTTGAAGGTGAGCGCGTTCTTGCCGTCGCGGGTCGTGGCGGCGCCGGAGAGGGAGCCC
The DNA here is from genome assembly GCA_000715685.1 of Streptomyces lilacinus. Taxonomy (GTDB): domain Bacteria; phylum Actinomycetota; class Actinomycetes; order Streptomycetales; family Streptomycetaceae; genus Streptomyces; species Streptomyces lilacinus. Next base: position 7,604 of record KL569431.1, on the reverse strand, counting down.
CAGACGACGCCGTCGTGGCCCCAGACGGTCGTGCCGCAGGAGAGCGTGCGCGACATGATGCCGAGGCCGTACCGGAAGTGCTGCTTGGTGTCCACGGTCGTGAGCATCGCGTCCAGCTGCTTGCGCGGCAGGAGCTTGCCCTGGAGCAGTGCGCTGTAGAAGCGGTTGAGGTCACCGCTGGTGCTCACGACCTCGCCCGTGGCGCCGGACCAGGACGGGCGGTAGTGGGTGGCGTCGTAGATCTCCGGGCCGGGGTTCTGGACGTAGAGCTTGGAGTAGCCGACGGGGTGCGGGGCGGGCAGGGCCGGGTCGGTGCCGGGGAACGTGGTCTCCTTCAGGCCCAGCGGCTCGACGATGCGGCGCTCGACCTCGCGCGCGTACGGCTTGCCGGTCGCCTTCTCGATGATCATGCCGGCCAGGACGAAGCCGGTGTTGGAGTACGTCCAGCCCTGGCCGGGCGCGAAGTCGGGCTTGTGCGCGAGCCCGATCGCGACGATCTCCCGCGGGGTCTTGATGTCGTAGCGGTGCCGGTAGAAGCCGGAACCGTCCATCAGGGTGTTCCACTCCTCGGTGGACACCATGTCGTGCACGCCGCTGGTGTGGTTGAGCAGCTGACGGATCGTGATCTTGTTGCCGTCGTAGCCGTTGCCCTGGACCACGCCGGGCAGCCAGCGCTCGACGGAGTCGTCCAGGCTCAGCCGGCCCTCGGCCTCGAGCTGCAGCAGCACGGTGGCGACGAAGGTCTTGGTGATGCTGCCCGCCCGGAAGTGGTCGGCTGCCGTCCGCTTGCGCTGGGTGGCGGTGTCGGCGTAGCCGGCCGAGCCGGACCAATTCCCCCTGGGCGTACGGACCTCGGCGGCGACGCCCGGCATGCCGGCCGCCACGAGGCCGTCGAGGGCGGCCTGGGTGGCGGCGTGCGGCCCCTTCCCCGGGGTGGTGTCGGCGGCCGTGGCCGTCGGGGTGTATAAGAGACAGGTCGCGGTCAGTGCGGCGAGTGTGCCGCGGACGGCCGATGTGCGCTTGGGCATGGAGTTCCCCCTCCGGAACGACCGTGGCGGATCGAACCGCCACGTGATCGTTCACAGGTGAGCACACGTCGGCTTCCGGGGGCTATGACCGGGCCCACACCGCCGCTCAGGACCCCGGCACCGTCCGGCCGCAGGTGTCGCGGTCCCGCGTCGTCGAGTACAGGAAGCTGTCCGGGAACTGCTCCGCCGCCAGCGTGCGGCCCACGAGGATGACCGCCGTGCGGACGATGCCGGCCGCCTTCGCCTGGTCGGCGATGTCGGCGAGAGTGCCGCGCAGCACGATTTCGTCCGGGCGGCTCGCCATGGCGACGACGGCGGCCGGGCAGTCGGGGCCGTAGTGCGGGAGGAGTTCGGCGACGACCCGGTCGGCGTGCCGGGCGGCGAGGTGGAGGACGAGGAGGGCGCCGCTGCGGCCGAGGGTGGCGAGGTCCTCGCCGGGCGGCATGGGAGTGGCGCGCTGGGCGACGCGGGTGAGAACGACGGTCTGGCCGACGGTCGGCACGGTCAGCTCGCGGCCGAGGGCGGCCGCGGCGGCGGCGAAGGCGGGGACGCCGGGGACGATCTCGTACGGGATGCCGTGCGCGTCGAGGCGGCGCATCTGCTCGGCGACGGCGCTGTAGACGGAGGGGTCGCCGGAGTGCAGGCGGGCGACGTCCTGGCCGGCCTCGTGGGCGCGGACGAACTCGGCGGTGATGGCGTCGAGGTCGAGGTGGGCGGTGTCGACGAGGCGCGCGTCCGGGGGGCACTCGGCGAGGAGTTCGGACGGGACGAGGCTCCCGGCGTAGAGACAGACCCCGCAGCGGGCCAGGGTCCGGGCGCCCCGCACCGTGATGAGGTCGGCGGCACCGGGGCCGGCGCCGATGAAGTACACGGTCATGAGTGGGCCTCCTGGGGCGGGGTGGGTACTTGGGTTGTGGGCAATCGTTCCGCACGGCGGAACAGGTGGGCACAACCCGACCGCCGGGCCGCACCCGAACCGGCAACCGTCACGCTTTCACCACCGCCCACTGCGTCACCGGCATCGCCTGCCGCCACCCCGTAAAGCCCCCGACAGGCACAGCGTGCGCGACCGCGAGCCGCGTCAGGTCGCCCCCGTGGCGGCGGTACCACTCCGTCAGCAGCGCCTCGGACTCGAGCGTGACCGTGTTCGCCACCAGGCGACCCCCGGCCGGCAGCGCCTCCCAGCATGCCGCCAGCAGACCCGGCGCCGTCAGCCCGCCCCCGATGAACACCGCATCGGGCACAGGCAGGCCGGCAAGGGCACCCGGCGCCGCGCCCGTAACCACCCGCAGCGCCGGCACGCCCAAAACATCCGCGTTGCGCGCGATGCGCCCAGCCCGCACGGCGTCCCGTTCCACGGTGACGGCACGGCACGACGTATGCGCCCGCATCCACTCGATGCCGATCGAGCCGGAGCCACCCCCCACGTCCCACAGCAGTTCACCCGGGGCGGGCGCCAGCGCGGCCAGGGTCGCGGCCCGCACGTGACGCTTCGTCAGCTGCCCGTCGTGCTCGAAGGCTTCGTCCGGCAGACCGGGCGTGAGGGGCAGCCGCAGCGCCCCCGGGGCGCGCCGGCACTCGAGCGCGATGACGTTGAGGGGGTCGCCGGCCGGGTGCGGCCAGTCGTCGGCGGTGCCCTCGAGGCGGCGTTCGTCGTCGCCGCCCAGCTGTTCCAGCACGGTCATCCGGCTAGGCCCGTAACCGAGCCGACGCAGCAGGCCGGCCACCTCCGCCGGCGTGTCCCCGCCGGCGCTCAGCAGGAGCACGTGCCGGCCGTCGTGCAGCGCGGCCGCGAGCACCGCGAGGGGGCGGCCCACGAGGCTCACGACGTCGGTGTCGTGCAGGGCCCAGCCGAGGCGGGCGCAGGCGTACGAGACGGACGACGGGTGGGGCAGGACGCGCAGCCGGTCGACGCCGAGGACGTCGGCGAGGGTGCGGCCGATGCCGTAGAACATGGG
>KL569431.1:3090-4373 GCA_000715685.1 Streptomyces lilacinus | reverse complement strand
ATGTGTATAAGAGACAGGGACGCAGACGCGGCGGCCGGCGTGCGTCGCCAGCAGGCCGGGGACGGCCGGGCGCAGCGGGGACGGCCAGGCGACGCGCTCGGCCGGGCAGTCGGCGGGCAGCAGGTCCAGCTGCCGAGGACCGCCGATGATCACCTCGGCGCGGCGCAGCGCCTCCCGGGAGGCGGGGGCGAGGCCCGGCCAGCCGTCGGCGCCGACGCCTACGACCGTCACGGGGACTGGGCTCACGGAAAGCACCTCGGGTTCGGCTGCGATCAGGGGCACCGGAACTCTACTGACCTGCGGTGACGGCACGACGGCCGGGACCTTGTTGCGTCTTGTTGCATACACTGTGCAATTACTGATTCAAGGCAGGAGGCGCGGCGTGAAGCGTTCACCGGTGGTGCTGGGTATCGAGTCGTCCTGCGACGAGACCGGGGCCGGTCTGGTCCGGGACGGGCAACTGCTGGGCCACGCGGTGGCGTCCAGCATGGACGAGCACGCGCGGTACGGCGGCGTCGTGCCGGAGATCGCGGCGCGGGCCCATGTGCACGCGGCGGCGCCCGTCGTCCGGGCGGCGCTCGCCGACGCGGGACTCGCCATGAGCGACATCGGCGCGGTCGCGGTGACCACCGGTCCCGGCCTGTCCGGGGCGCTGCAGGTCGGCGTCGCGGCGGCGAAGGGCATCGCGTACGCACTGGGCGTGCCTCTCTACGGTGTGCACCACTTGGCCGGGCACGTCGCCGCCGACACCCTCGAGCACGGGCCGCTGCCCGATCCGTGCATGGTGCTGATCGTCTCCGGCGGGCACACCTCGCTGCTGCTCGTCCGGGATCTCGCCCGGGATCCGATCGTCCATCTCGGGGACACCCTCGACGACGCGGCCGGTGAGTGCTTCGACAAGGTGGCGCGGGTCTTCGGCCTCCCCTATCCCGGTGGCCCGGCGGTCGACCGGGCGGCCCGTGAGGGGGATGCGAGGGCGGTGGCCTTTCCCCGGCCGCTGACCGGGCCGCGCGACGAACCGTACACGTTCTCCTTCTCGGGGCTGAAGACGGCCGCCGCCCGGTGGGCCGAGCGGCATCGCGCGGCCGGGCGCGAGCTGCCCGTCGCGGACGGGGCCGCCTCGCTGCAGGAGGCCGTGGCCGATGTGCTCACCCGCAAGGCCGTCGGCGCGTGCGTGGAGCACGGGGTGGGCACGCTGGTGGTGGTCGGCGGCGTGGCCGCGAACTCGCGGGTGCGGGCGCTGGCGCGGGAGCGCTGCGATGCTGCGGGCATCGAGCTGCGCG
>KL569431.1:0-2818 GCA_000715685.1 Streptomyces lilacinus | reverse complement strand
CCGCGGTCGGCGACCTGCTGGTGCGCGCGGGCGCCGAGCCCGCGCCGCTCGATGTGTCCATCGACCCGTCGGCCCCCCTGGAGTACGCGGCCCTGCACCCCGTGACCCGCGTCGTCCGCGCCGCCTGATTCGATCCGGAGCCCCTTGTGCGTACCGCCGACATCCGCAGCCGCTTCCTCGACTTCTTCGCCGCGCGCGGCCACACCGTGGTCTCCAGCGCGCCGCTGCCGACGCCCGACCCGACGCTGCTCTTCGTCAACGCGGGCATGGTCCCCTTCAAGCCGTACCTGACGGGCGAGGCGCCCCCGCCGTGGCCGCGCGCCACCAGCGTGCAGAAGTGCGTACGGACGCTGGACATCGAGGAGGTCGGCAAGACCACGCGGCACGGCTCGTTCTTCCAGATGAACGGCAACTTCTCCTTCGGGGACTACTTCAAGGAGGAGGCCGTCTCCTACGCCTGGGAGCTGTCCACCTCCGCCGTCGGGGAAGGCGGCTACGGGCTCGACCCCGATCGCATCTGGGCCACCGTCCACCACTCCGACGACGAGGCCGCCGAGCTGTGGCGCCGCATCGCCGGGCTGCCCGAGGAGCGGATCGTGCGCCGGGGCGACGAGGACAACTTCTGGTCGATGGGCGTGCCGGGGCCGTGCGGCCCGTGCTCGGAGCTGTACTACGACCGGGGTCCGGCGCTCGGCCGCGCGGGCGGCCCGGCCGTGGACGAGGACCGGTACATGGAGTTCTGGAATCTGGTCTTCATGCAGTACGAGCGCGGGGAGGGCCCCGGCAAGTCCGGCTACCCGATCCTGGGCGAGTTGCCGCGTCGCAACATCGACACCGGCATGGGCCTCGAGCGCATGGCCACGCTGCTGCAGGGCGTCGACAATCTGTACGAGATCGACGAGACCCGGCCCGTCCTCGACCGGGCCGCCGAACTGACCGGCGTGCGCTACGGCTCCGACCACCGGGCCGACGTGCGGCTGCGCGTCGTGGCCGACCACGTGCGGACGGCCCTGATGCTGCTGGCCGACGGCACCGCCCCCGGCAACGAGGGCCGCGGCTACGTGCTGCGCCGCATCCTGCGCCGGGCCGTGCGCTCGGTGCGGCTGCTGGGGTATCAGGACCCGGCCCTGCCGGAGCTGCTGCCGGCCGCCCGGGACTGCATGAAGCACAGCTACCCGGAGGTGGCCGAGGAGTTCGGCCGCATCGCGCAGCAGGCGTACGCCGAGGAGGACGCCTTCCGCTCGACGCTGCGGCAAGGGACGACCGTACTGGACACGGCAGTGGCCGAGGTCAAGGCGAGCGGCGGGCATCTGCTGCCGGGCAAGCAGGCCTTCCTGCTGCACGACACCTACGGCTTCCCCATCGACCTCACCCTGGAGATGGCCGAGGAGCAGGGCGTCGAGGTCGACCGCGAGGGCTTCACCGCGCTGATGGCCGAACAGCGCGAGCGCGCCCGCGAGGACGCCCGCGCCCGCAAGGCCGGCGGTGCCCTGGACACCTCGGCGCTGCGGACCGTGCTCGGCGCCCACGGGCCGACGGACTGGCGGGCCTACGACACGCTGGTGACCGAGTCGACGGTGCTGGCCCTGCTGGGACCGGCCGGCCCGCTGACGTCCGTACCGGCCGGGGAGATCGCCACCGCCGTGCTGGACCGCACCCCCTTCTACGCGGAGTCGGGCGGCCAGGACAGCGACGCCGGCACGCTGACCGGCGCGTCGGTGGAGGCCGAGGTCCTGGACGCGCAGCGGCCGCTGCCGGGCCTGGTGGTCCATCAGGTGCGGGTCACCGCCGGCGAGCTGGCCGTGGGCGACGTCGTCCGGGCCGCGGTCGACCCGGAGTGGCGGCTGGGCGCCCGTCAGGCGCACTCCGGCACGCACGTGCTGCACGCGGCCCTGCGGCAGGTGCTGGGCCCGACGGCGCTGCAGGCCGGCTCGTACAACCGGCCCGGCTACCTGCGCCTGGACTTCCCCTGGCGCGGCGGCCTCGGTCCGGCGGCGCGCGGCGAGGTCGAGGAGGCGGCCAACCGCGCCCTGCGCCGGGACCTCCCGGTCGACGTGCGCTGGATGTCCCTGCCGGAGGCCAAGGAGCTGGGCGCGCTGGCGCTGTTCGGCGAGACGTACGGCGAGCGGGTGCGGGTCGTCGAGATCGGCGGCGCGTGGTCGCGCGAGCTGTGCGGCGGCACGCACGTCGAGCACGCCGCGCAGGTGGGGGTCGTGGCGCTGACGGCCGAGTCGTCGGTGGGCGCGGGCATGCGGCGGCTGGAGGCGGCGGTCGGCTTCGAGGGCTTCGGCTACCTGGCGCGGGAGCGCGACCTCGTCGCCCGCCTCGCCGAGCAGCTGCAGGCACCGCGGGCGCAGCTGCCCGAGCGCGTCGCCGGCCTGCTGGAGCGGCTCAAGGCCGCCGACCAGCAGGCCGAGGAGCTGCGGCGACGGGCCGCCCTGGCCCGGGCGGCGGAGCTCGCCGACGCGGCGGAGGACGTGGGCGGCACGCTCGTGGTCACGGCGACGACGGACGCGGCGGACGACGCGCGGTCGCTGGCCCTGGCGGTCCGGGACCGCCTGCCGGCGGGGCGGGCGGGAGTGGCGGCGATCGGGGCGACCACCGGGGACCGGGCGGTCCTGGTGATCGCCGCGAACCGGGCGGCGACCGGGGGCGGCCTGTCGGCCGCGGCCCTGGTGAAGTCGGCGCTGGGCGGGCGCGGCGGCGGCACCCCAGAAGTCGCCCAGGGCGGCGGGCTCTCGGCCGCGGCCCTGGGGGACGCGCTCGCCGCGGTGCGGGCGCTGGTGGTTTCTCTCCCCTGACCCGCCCCTTCCCGAAA
>KL569430.1:19228-23845 GCA_000715685.1 Streptomyces lilacinus | reverse complement strand
CTCAACAACCGCAAACCATGATCCTGTTACGAGCTTTAAGGCTGTCATCGGTCCTCGTCATAGAGAAAAGGTCACCGCTGCTCGTCACCGAGCCGGAGATCGTCAGTTCGGCCGCGAAGGACTCCTCCGGTGTCGCGCAGCGGAAGCCGCTGCCGCTTCTGCCGTCGACAGCGCCGTTGAGGGGATGGATAACCTCCTACAGCCTGCGAAACATGCGACGCGTGCACAACGCAGACGATGTGCTCACCGCCCACTCCCGAAAGCGTGCTGTCACAGGCTCCGCGGTGAAATCGCTCGTTCAGGTGACAGAGGAGGGCCGCCGATTCCTGCCCGCCCCCCCTGCCACTGCCCTGACGCGGACCCATCGGACACGCCTTAGAAGGTCAATGCCGTGGCGGACCCCGTCGGCCAGGCAGGTGATGCGGAATGCCTGGCGCTGCGCGCTGTGCAATAACGACACCATGGCACAGAATCCATCGGTTCCAGCGGCCACGGCCGCCGAAATCAAGATCAGTTTCTCCGGGGACGAGGCCCGTACGGCAGCCCGTGCGCTCGAACTCGAGAGCGGCGAGGGGCACCGCCGCACCATTCACTTCTGGGACAGCCCAGCGAAGGGCAGCGACGGCGTCTCTCTGCCCTTCCTCGACCGCGGGGTCATCCTCCGCCTGCGTCTGGACGACGAGGATCGCGGGGCCAAGCGCAAGGGGGACATGACCGTCAAGCTGCGACCGTGCCCTCCGCTGCCACCCGAATGGCAGGAGGACCTCAAGGACGAGGACGAGGACTGGGAGTTCACGATCGAGGAGGATCGCACCGGTCCCGCCTTCACGCCCGTGCTGTCCGCCTCGCTGCAGGCCGACCGGAAGGTCGAGGCGGAGCTCGTCGAGTCGGCACTCGGGCCCGGGCCCGGGCCCGGGGCCGGGCGCGGAGCGCTGGACCGCCTCCTCGTCAAGCCGCACCGCGAGCTCCTGGAATCCGCCGTCGGGCTGAAGAAGGGCGACCTCGCCGATCTCAGGGCGCTCGGACCGGTGCACACCGTCAAGTGGAAGCAGGAGTGGGACGCCCTGCCCCGTCCCGTGGCGATCGAGGAATGGACCACCGGAACTCTGCGCTTCCTCGAGGTCTCGGTGCGCACGGGCGTGGCCGAAGCGGCCGAGGTCGAGAGACTGCTCGAACGGGCCCTGCGAAAGCGCGACGTCGAACCGCCGCGATTCGGTGAAACCAAGACCCGGGCCGTGCTGACCGCCCTCGCCCGCGACCTCGGGCTCTGACGAGGGAGCGCCGGCCCGATCCGATGACCGTTCAACCGAATTAGGTTGCATCGCCTACTACCGCAAACACGTTTAGGCTAATTCTTAGGACTAATCCAGCTACCCGCGGCAGGAGGAGAACAAGGAGGAGTAGTCATGGCCGAACAGAGCCAATACGCATTTGAAACGTACAGGGCTGTCGCCAGCGCCGACCGCGCCGCGGACCTCGCCGCGACGACGTCTCCGTTCCAGATCGAAGTGCGGTTTCTCGGAGGCTTGTCGACCAGCCAGAAGGCAGTATTCAGCAAGGCCGCGGACCGCTGGGTCCACGTCATCGTGGGAGACCTGGAGACCGCGGTCATTCACGACTTGACCGGTGAGGTCGTGGTCGACGACCTCTTGATCGACGCCGAAGGTGTCCCGATAGACGGCGTCAACCACAATCCCAATACTCTCGGATCGGCCGGCCCGACGCGGTTCCGAAGGCCGGATGCGGCCAGCGGAGCCAGACTCCCCGTGAAGGGGCACATGAGGTTCGACAGCGCCGACCTCGACCAGATGGAAGAGGAGGGCATGCTTCTCGACGTCATCACGCATGAGATGGGGCACGTGCTGGGAATCGGAACCCTCTGGGACGAATTCGGTTTCCTGAAGGGCTTCCCCGGCAGCGACCCGACCTTCGTCGGCCCCGGAGCCATGGAGGAGTTCGGCAAGCTCACCGGAGAAGAACCCAGCGCGGTACCGGTCGCGAATGTCGGCGGTCTCGGAAGCGCGGGCGGGCACTGGCGCGAGAGCGTGTTCGCCAACGAGCTGATGTCGCCGACCATCGGCGGCCGCCCCGGCACCCCCGTGAACGACAACCCCATGAGCCGGATGACGGTGGCGAGCCTGGGAGACCTCGGGTACAAGGTCGATCTCGATGCCGCACAGGACTTCGAGCTTCCGGATCTTCTCGCGGTCGCGCGCTCGGACAGCACCCCGCCCGCGGTGCCGCGGTATGTGGTGCTCCCGACGATCCCGACCCGCGTCCCGGCGGAGCGGCCCTGACGGACCTCGCCCATGGGAGCTGCTCTCGTCGATGGCCACACGCGCAGTGTGGAGGGCGCGTCACGCCCGAGTCGGCCATGACGCGCCCGCGAGGCGCCCGAAGGCTCACTCCTGAGGTGGCTCCCCGACCGGCGGCACCGCGCCCACCTGCTGCAGAAACGCCAGCAGGTCCTTGTCCGACCACTTCTCCGCCAGCTTGCCGTTCTCGATGCGGTGGATGACCGTCGCCGTCATCGTCAGCGGGCGACCCGTGGCGGGGATGCCCGGCAGGTCGCCCTCGTGGACGCCGCGGCACAGCAGGCGGGTGACGACCTTGTCGCCCTCCGCCACCTGGTCCTGGATTTCGTGGGTGCCCGGCGTGGCCGTCCAGAAGAGGTGGAAGACCTGCTTCAGGCCCTCGAGGCCGGGGCCGAAACCGGGGAAGGGCGGGGGAGAGTGGTCCAGGTAGTCCTCGGCGACGATGTCGTCGAGGGCGTCGACGTTGCCCTTGTCGATTTCCTCGTAGAAACGGCGAACAAGCTTCTTGTTCTCTTCGGCGTTCCCTTTGGCGTTTTCTTCGGCTTTCTTGCTCTCTTCGTTGGCCACACGCGCAGTCTGAAGGGCGCGGCACGCCTCTCGGCCGTGACGCGCCCTCGCGGCGCCCGAAGGATCACTCCTCGGGCTGCGGCACCCACCCCAACTGCACCAGCGGAATCCCCCGCTTGCGCGAGACGAAGAAGCCGCGGCCCACCGGCATCTGGCGGGGCCGGACGCCGCCGAGGATGTCGCCCTCGTTCGGGTCGCCCGCGAGGACCACGCCCTGGGCGCCGAGCTCCTTGATGCGCTGCATGAAGGACTCGAACATCGAGCGCGACGCGCCCGCCGAGCTGCGGGCGATGATGAAGCGGATGCCGACGTCGCGCGCGTAGGGCAGGTTCTGCGTCAGGACGGACAGCGGATTGTCGCCGCCCGCCGCCACGAGTTCGTAGTCGTCGATGAAGACGAAGAAGCGCGGGCCCGTCCACCAGCTGCGGTCGCGCAGCTGCTGGGGTGTGATGTCGGACGTCGGGGCGCGGCGTTCCATCAAGGCGTTGAGGGCGTTGGCGTGGACCGTCAGGTGCGTGGCGGTCGGGGCGTACTCGAGCAGGTGGGTGTCGGGGACGACGCCGAGGAGCGAGCGGCGGTAGTCGCCGACGACGATCTTCGCCTCGTCGGGGCCGTAGCGCTCGGTGATCTGCTTGGCCAGCAGACGGAGCAGGGCCGTCTTACCGGATTCGCTCTCGCCGAAGACGAGGAAGAAGGGGTCGCTCTCGAAGTCGACGAAGACCGGCTCGAGGTTGGTCTCGTCGATGCCGATGGCCACGCCCAGCTCCGGGAACTCGAAGCCCTTGGGAAGGTCGTCGGCGGGCAGCTCGTGCGGCAGGAGGCGGACGGCGGGGGCGGACGGGCCCGACCAGGCGGCCGTGACGGCGGCGACGAGGTCGGCGGTGGCGTCCGTCAGGGTGGCCGGGTCGTTGCCGCCGTCGATGCGTGGCTGGCCGGCCATGAAGTGGAGCCTCTCGGGGAGCTGACCGCGCCCGGGGACACCCTCGGGCACGTTCGCGGCGACCTTGCGGTCGAACTCGGAGTCCATGGTGTCGCCGAGCCGCAGCTCCAGACGGCCCAGCAGCTGGTCCTTCAGCGCCGGGCGGACCTCCATGTTGCGGGAGGCGGTGATGACGACGTGGACGCCGTAGCCGAGGCCGCGGGCGGCGATGTCGGCGACGACGCCCTCGAGCAGCTCGTACTCCTGCTTGAAGGCGGCCCAGCCGTCGACGAGCAGGAAGACGTCGCCCCAGCCCTGCTCGGCGAAGTCGCCGGCCGCGCGGCGCCGCCGGTAGGTGGCGATCGAGTCGATGCCGTGCGCGCGGAAGTACTCCTCGCGGCGGGCCAGGACGCCGGCGACCTCCGCGACCGTGCGCCGCACCCGCTCGGGGTCCAGGCGGGAGGCCACGCCGCCCACGTGCGGCAGGTCGGCGACGGCGCTCATGCCGCCGCCACCGAAGTCGAGGCCGTAGAACTGCACCTCGGTCGGGGTGTGGGTGAGGGCGAAGGACGTCACCAGCGTGCGCAGGAGCGTCGACTTGCCCGAGCGCGGGCCGCCGACGATCAGCATGTGGCCGGCCGCGCCCGAGAAGTCCCGCAGGAGGACGTCGCGCCGCTGCTCGAAGGGCTTGTCGACGAGGCCGAGCGGTACGACGAGCTGGCCGAGACGCGGGTGGTCGGGGGCGGTCAGGCCGCGGCCGCCGACGGGGGAGAGCGCGGGCAGCAGCTGGTCGAGGGAAGGGGCCTTGTCCAGCGG
>KL569430.1:17594-18991 GCA_000715685.1 Streptomyces lilacinus | reverse complement strand
TGTGTATAAGAGACAGAGCCACACCTGGTGGGCCGGCGGACCCTGGCCCTCCAGCCTGCGCACGACCACGTCGAGGACGGTGTCCGCGAAGGTGTCGTCCTCGGCGCGCGTCGGCTCGGCGGCCGGCCGCGGCGCCGCGTAGGTGACGGGCACGGGGGCCGCGGTGAAGAGCACCGGCCGGCGCTCGACGGGCAGGGACCCGCCGTCCGCGCCCGCGCCGCCGCCCGAGCGGTACGTGCCGGAGACGTACGCGGCCTTGAAGCGCGTCATCTCGTCCGTGCCGAACTTCAGGTAGCCCGACCCCGGCACCGTCGGCAGGTGGTACGCGTCCGGCACGCCCAGCGCCGTACGCGACTCGGCCGCCGAGAAGGTGCGCAGACCGACGCGGTACGACAGGTACGTCTCCAGGCCGCGCAGCCGGCCCTCCTCCAGGCGCTGCGAGGCCAGCAGCAGATGGACGCCCAGCGAACGGCCGATGCGGCCGATCTGGATGAACATGTCGATGAAGTCCGGCTTGGCCGTCAACAACTCGCTGAACTCGTCGATCACCAGGACGAGTGAAGCGAGCGGCTCCAGCGCGGCGCCCGCGGCCCGCGCCTTCTCGTAGTCGTGCACGTTCGCGTAGTTGCCGGCCGACCGCAGCAGTTCCTGTCGGCGCTGCAGCTCGCCCGTGATGGAGTCGCGCATGCGGTCGACCAGGGTCAGGTCGTCCGCGAGGTTGGTGATGACGGCGGCGACGTGCGGCAGCCCGGACATGCCGGCGAAGGTCGCGCCGCCCTTGAAGTCGGCGAGGACGAAGTTCAGCGTCTCCGAGGAGTGGGTGACCGCGAGCCCCAGCACCAGCGTGCGCAGCAGCTCCGACTTGCCCGAGCCCGTCGCGCCGACGCACAGGCCGTGCGGGCCCATGCCGTCCTGCGCGGCCTCCTTCAGGTCGAGCATGACGGGCGAGCCGTCCTCGCCGACCCCGATCGGGACCCGCAGCCGCTCGGCCGGCGTCCGCGGCCGCCACGTGCGGGCGACGTCCACCGCGCCGGCGTCGCCCAGCCCCAGCAGCTCCGTGAAGTCCCAGTTGGCCAGCAGCGGCTCGTCGTCCTCGCCGCCGCCCAGGCGCAGCGGCGCCAGCTGGCGGGCCAGCGCCTCGGCGGCCTCGTACGACAGCGTGTCCGGCACCCCGTCGTACACCGCGACCTGCGAGCGCAGCCGCAGCGCGCCCGGTCGCACGGTCACCGCGAGCCCGCCGCGCAGCTCGTCCAGCTCGCCGGGGACGACCTCCACCACGGTGACGCCCTGCAGGCCCTCCGGCGCCGCGAAGACCGAGTCCGGCGGCACCGCCGCGCCCTCCAGGACCAGCACCACGTGCGGCTGCTCGAGCAGCTGTCTCTTATACACATCTCTGA
>KL569430.1:17077-17391 GCA_000715685.1 Streptomyces lilacinus | reverse complement strand
CGTCGCGGCTGAAGCGGGGCCGGCCCTCCAGGCGCGGCGCGAGCAGCTCCTCCAGCTCGCCGAGGTCGTCGCCGATCAGCCGCCGGGTGCCCGCGCCGTCCACCGTGCCCGCGAGCTGCGTGTGCGGCAGCCACTTCGTCCACTCCCAGCGCGCCGCGGCTCCGCGCCCCGCGACCACCGCGACGACGAGGTCCTCGGGCGAGTGCAGCGTGGCGAGCTGCGCGACGAGCGCCCGCGCCGTGCCGTGCACCGTCTCCGGCTCCCCCGAGAGGGTGACGTGGTAGAAGGCGCGCAGCGAGACCGCCATCGGCAGG
>KL569430.1:16299-16776 GCA_000715685.1 Streptomyces lilacinus | reverse complement strand
GCTCCAGTTCGTCTATGGGCGCCGTCTCCGGGGCGACCAGCGGGGTGGCGAGCCGCTGCGGGCCGAGCCCGATGCGCGTCTGCCCGAAGTCCTCGTCGGAGGCCCGCCGCTCCCAGACCCGGGCGCCCTCGGCGACCACCGACCACAGCTGGTCGGGCGCCGGGTGCAGGTAGAGCTGGGCGTCGCGCTGCGCGCGGGCCGTGCGCCGCACGGTGCGCCGCGTCTGCGCGAGGTATTTGAGGTAGTCGCGGCGCGCGTCCGCCACCTGCCCCGACGAGCCCTGACGGTGTCGCACGACCATGGCGACCGTCATGCCGAGGGTGGAGACCATCATCAGCCCGCCCATGATCTTCATCATGGGATGCGCGCCGGGCATGAAGAAGTAGACCATCGACGAGGCCATGCCCAGCGTCGGCAACAGCTGCATCAGGAGGCCTTCCTGACGCCCGCGCGGCAGCTCCGGCGGCGCCTCGAGCT
>KL569430.1:6144-16046 GCA_000715685.1 Streptomyces lilacinus | reverse complement strand
GCCGCAGTTCGGCGCTCGGCGGCTCGGGCGGCAGCGCCCGCGGCTGGCGCTTGACGACGACCTGGCTCACGGAACGGCTCAACCCCTCTGCACCGAGGGGCCAGTTCCCGCCCGGCACCCCTGTGGCCCCGGCCTCCCCTCGCGAGACGGTGATCCTATCGGCGTACGAACGTTCGCCCCCGGTAGGGTGACCAGCCGCGAGACCAACATCGAGATCCGCGACCACGAGATCAGGGGGCACCCGAGGGTGAGTACGTCCGCCACGACCGGCTTCTGCAGGGTCACCGTCGTCGCGCCGGACAGCCGCATCGACGTCGCCCTCCCCGAGGACCTTCCGGTCGCCGACGTCCATCCCGAGATCCTGCGGCTCACCGGCCAGACCCAGCCGGCCGGCACCCCGACCGGCTACCACCTCGTACGCCGCGACGGCACCGTCCTCGACGGCGCCCGCACGCTCGCGGCCCAGCGCGTCCTCGACGGCGAGATCCTCTCGCTGCGCCCCTTCGCCGAGTCCCTGCCGCCGGCCGTCCACGACGACGTCTCCGACGCCGTCGCCGCCGCGGTCACCCGCGACCGGGCCCTGTGGGACACCCGGCTGCTGCGCGGCACCGGCCTCTTCGCCGGCGCGCTGCTGCTGGTCCTCATGGGCTTCGTGCTCTGGTTCGCCGACCCCGTCCGCCACGACGTGCACGGCCTGCCGGGCATCGTCGCCGGAGCCGTCGCGATCTTCCTGACCGCCTTCGCGGGCGTACGGGCCCGGGTCTACGGCGACGGCGGCTCGGCCGTCGCCCTGGGCCTGGCCGCCGTTCCGCACCTGATGATCGCCGGATCCGGCATCGTCGGCCCCGGCGCGGGGGAGGGGGCCGGGCGACTGCAGTTCCTGCTCGGCTGCGCGACCGTCCTGGTCGCCTCCGTCGTCCTGACCGCCCTCGTGCCCTCGGGCGACGCCCCCTTCGTGGCCACCGTCGCGGCCTCCGCCACCGGCGTCCTCGCCGCCTTCGGCGCGATCCTCACCGGCGCCGCGCCCGCCGACGCCGCCGCCGTCTGCGCGGTGGTGGCCATCGGCGCGATCGCCTTCCTGCCCGCCCTCTCCGCCCGCGTCGCCCGGCTGCCCGTCGGCTACGCCGCGCCCCGCACCGCCCCCGGCGACGACGACCTCGAGGCCCCCGACGGCGCCGGCGCCGAGCCCGTGGACGCCGAGCGCATCGCCGCCCAGGCCCGCCGCGGCCACGAGCTGCTGCTCGGCCTGGTGGGCGGCTGCTCGGCCGTCGTCGTCGCCGCCGGCGCCGTGCTGGCCTTCTCCACCGACCCGTGGGCCCGGGCCCTCGCCCTCGCCGTCGGCCTCGCCATGCCGCTGCGGGCCCGCCTCTTCCGCTACACCGCGCAGGTCGCCGCCGTCCTCGGCGCGGGCGTGGCCGGGCTCGCCCTGCTCGTCCTGGGCCTGGCCCTGCACCCGCCGGCCGGCTCGTCGGACGTCCGCACGGTCTGGGTCACCGCGGCGGTGGCCGCCGTCGCCGCCCTGCTCACCGGCGTCGCGCTGATCGTCCCCCGCAAGGGTCTGTCACCCTTCTGGGGGAGGGCCGCCGAGGTGGCCGAGAGCGCGTTCCTGCTGGCCCTCGTCCCGCTGTGCCTCGCGGTGCTCGACGTCTACGCCACCGCACGCGGCCTGACCAGCGGCTGAGCCCCGCCCCCGGGCGGGGGCCGGCCCGGGAGCTGGTACTGTGTGCGGTGGCCGTTTGTGTACGCGCCTCCGGACCGCCCGCCAGGGCATCCGGGGACAGCGCCCAGCGGACCTCGCCTCCCGAGTCACGGAAGCTCCCCTGAGACAGAGACCAGGGGCACTCGGCGGCCAAAACGAGATTTTGAGGAGTACGCGTGTCGCTCGACGCCGCTACGAAGAAGCAGATCATGGCCGAGTTCGCCACCAAGGAGGGCGACACCGGCTCCCCCGAGGTCCAGGTCGCGCTGCTCACCCGCCGCATCACGGACCTGACCGAGCACCTCAAGACCCACAAGCACGACCACCACTCCCGTCGTGGTCTGCTGATCCTGGTCGGTCAGCGTCGCCGCCTGCTGCAGTACCTGGCCAAGAAGGACATCACGCGCTTCCGCGCCCTGGTCGACCGCCTCGGCATCCGCCGCGGCGCCGCGGGCGCCAAGTAAGACGCCATGAAGGGAGCGGTTCCCACGTTCTGGGGACCGCTCCCTTCGCGTATGTCGCTCCCGCGCCCGCCCGTCACCCGCAGCACGCGGGGACGCGCCGAGACCGTCGTGGGAAGCGCCGTGGGAAGCAGGGACGAGCGGAAGCTTTGTAGTCTGGTCCCACAACGACATACCGCACGACACACCTGACGAGGAGGGTCGCCGGCTCTCCGCCGGTCCTCGGTAGTGGCCCCCGGAACAGGGAATTCCGGGTGCTTCGATCGAAGACCGGCCCCCGCAAGAGCACGCGGCGCCCTCCGCCACCGTCCCCGCCACACGGGCAGGGACGTAACTGAGGAGATATCCCTGGTGGAGAACGAGACCCACTACGCCGAGGCCGTCATCGACAACGGCGCCTTCGGCACCCGCACCATCCGCTTCGAGACCGGCCGTCTGGCCCGTCAGGCCGCCGGCTCCGCCGTGGCCTACCTGGACGACGACACCATGGTGCTGTCGGCCACCAGCGCCTCCAAGAAGCCCAAGGACCAGCTCGACTTCTTCCCCCTCACGGTGGACGTCGAGGAGCGGATGTACGCCGCCGGCAAGATCCCCGGCAGCTTCTTCCGCCGTGAGGGCCGCCCCTCCGAGGACGCAGTCCTCACCTGCCGTCTGATCGACCGCCCGCTGCGCCCGTCCTTCAAGAAGGGCCTGCGCAACGAGATCCAGGTCGTCGCCACGGTCATGGCCCTCAACCCCGACCACCTGTACGACGTCGTGGCGATCAACGCCGCCTCCGCGTCCACGCAGCTGGCCGGTCTGCCCTTCTCCGGCCCGGTCGGCGGCGTCCGCGTCGCGCTGATCAACGGCCAGTGGGTCGGCTTCCCGACGCACACCGAGCTCGAGGACGCCGTCTTCGACATGGTGGTCGCCGGTCGCGTCCTGGAGGACGGCGACGTCGCGATCATGATGGTCGAGGCCGAGGCCACCGAGAAGACCATCCAGCTGGTCAAGGACGGCGCCGAGGCGCCGACCGAGGAGGTCGTCGCCGCCGGTCTCGAGGCCGCGAAGCCCTTCATCAAGGTCCTGTGCAAGGCGCAGTCGGACCTCGCCGCGAAGGCCGCCAAGCCCGTCGCCGAGTTCCCGATCTTCCTCGACTACGAGGACGACGTCCTCGAGGCCCTGACCGCCGCGGTCAAGAGCGAGCTCGCCCAGGCGCTCACCATCGCCGGCAAGCAGGACCGCGAGGCCGAGCTGGACCGCGTCAAGGAGATCGCCGCCGAGAAGCTGCTCCCGCAGTTCGAGGGCCGCGAGAAGGAGATCTCCGCCGCGTACCGCGCGCTGACCAAGAAGCTGGTCCGCGAGCGCGTCATCAAGGACAAGGTCCGCATCGACGGCCGTGGCGTCACGGACATCCGTACGCTCGCCGCCGAGGTCGAGGCCATCCCGCGCGTGCACGGCTCGGCGCTGTTCGAGCGTGGCGAGACCCAGATCCTGGGCGTCACCACCCTGAACATGCTCCGCATGGAGCAGCAGCTGGACACCCTCTCCCCGGTGACCCGCAAGCGCTACATGCACAACTACAACTTCCCGCCGTACTCCGTCGGTGAGACCGGCCGCGTCGGCTCCCCGAAGCGCCGCGAGATCGGCCACGGCGCGCTCGCCGAGCGCGCGATCGTGCCGGTCCTGCCGACCCGCGAGGAGTTCCCCTACGCGATCCGTCAGGTGTCCGAGGCCCTCGGCTCCAACGGCTCGACGTCCATGGGCTCGGTCTGCGCCTCCACCATGTCGCTGCTGAACGCCGGTGTGCCCCTGAAGGCCCCCGTCGCCGGTATCGCCATGGGTCTGATCTCCCAGGAGATCGACGGCCAGACGCACTACGTCGCCCTCACCGACATCCTCGGTGCGGAGGACGCCTTCGGCGACATGGACTTCAAGGTCGCCGGCACCAAGGAGTTCGTGACCGCTCTCCAGCTCGACACCAAGCTGGACGGCATCCCGGCCTCCGTCCTGGCCGCGGCCCTCAAGCAGGCCCGCGACGCGCGTCTCCACATCCTCGACGTGATGATGGAGGCCATCGACACGCCGGACGAGATGTCCCCGCACGCCCCGCGGATCATCACCGTCAAGATCCCCGTGGACAAGATCGGTGAGGTCATCGGCCCCAAGGGCAAGATGATCAACCAGATCCAGGAGGACACCGGCGCCGAGATCACGATCGAGGACGACGGCACCATCTACATCGGTGCCGCCGACGGCCCCTCCGCCGAGGCCGCCCGCGCCACGATCAACGGCATCGCCAACCCGACCATGCCGGAGGTCGGCGAGCGCTACCTGGGCACGGTCGTCAAGACCACGACCTTCGGTGCGTTCGTCTCCCTGCTCCCGGGCAAGGACGGCCTGCTGCACATCTCGCAGATCCGCAAGCTCGCCGGTGGCAAGCGCGTGGAGAACGTCGAGGACGTGCTCGGCGTGGGCGCCAAGGTCCAGGTCGAGATCGCCGAGATCGACCAGCGCGGCAAGCTCTCCCTCATCCCCGTGATCGAGGGCGAGGACGGCAACGCCGACGCGGGTTCCGACAGCGGCTCCGCCGCGGGCAAGGACGAGTCCGACAAGTGACGTCCCGTAGTACACGGAAGACGGCCCGCACCTCCTCGGAGGGGCGGGCCGTCGCCCGTACCCAAACGCTTCTCAAGGGCGAGAACGGCATCGGCACGGTCCGCCGCACCACCCTCCCCGGGGGCCTGCGCGTCGTCACCGAGACCTTGCCGTCCGTGCGCTCCGCGACCTTCGGCATCTGGGCCAACGTCGGCTCCCGCGACGAGACGCCCACCCTCAACGGCGCCACGCACTACCTCGAGCACCTGCTCTTCAAGGGCACGGCCAAGCGCAGCGCGCTCGACATCTCCGCGGCGCTCGACGCCGTCGGCGGCGAGATGAACGCCTTCACGGCGAAGGAGTACACGTGCTACTACGCACGCGTGCTCGACACCGACCTGCCGCTGGCCATCGACGTCGTCTGCGACATGCTCACGGGCTCGCTGATCGACGCCGCGGACGTCGACGCCGAGCGCGGCGTGATCCTCGAAGAGATCGCCATGACCGAGGACGACCCGGGCGACTGCGTGCACGACCTGTTCGCGCACACCATGCTCGGCGACACCCCCCTCGGCCGCCCGGTCCTCGGCACCGTCGACACGATCAACGCCCTCACCCGCGACCAGATCGCCCGCTTCTACAAGAAGCACTACGACCCGACCCACCTGGTCGTGGCCGCCGCGGGCAACGTCGACCACGCCAAGGTCGTCCGCCAGGTCCGCGCCGCCTTCGAGAAGGCCGGCGCCCTGGGCCGTACGGACGCGGTCCCCGTCGCCCCGCGCTCCGGCGCGAAGACGATCCGCACCGCCGGCCGGGTCGAGCTGCTCGGCCGCAAGACCGAGCAGGCCCACGTCGTCCTCGGCATGCCGGGCCTCGCCCGCACCGACGAGCGCCGCTGGGCGCTCGGCGTGCTCAACACCGCCCTCGGCGGCGGCATGAGCTCCCGCCTCTTCCAGGAGGTCCGGGAGAAGCGCGGACTGGCGTACTCCGTCTACTCGTACACCTCCGGCTTCGCCGACTGCGGCCTGTTCGGCGTCTACGCCGGCTGCCGGCCCAGCCAGGTCCACGACGTGCTCGGCATCTGCCGCGAGGAGCTGGACCGGGTCGCGAACGAGGGCCTGTCGGACGAGGAGATCGGCCGTGCCATCGGCCAGCTCTCCGGATCCACCGTCCTCGGCCTCGAGGACACGGGCGCGCTGATGAACCGCATCGGCAAGAGCGAGCTGTGCTGGGGCGACCAGATGTCGGTCGACGACATGCTCGCCCGCATCGCGGCCGTCACCCCGGACGAGATCCGCGAGGTGGCCCGCGATGTACTGGGACAGCGTCCTTCGCTGTCCGTCATCGGTCCGCTGAAGGACAAGCAGGCCGCGCGCCTGCACGAGGCCGTTTCTTAAGATCACCCTCGAAGTTCACCGCTGTAAGGAAGCAGGGACGATGAGCAAGCTGCGCGTCGCGGTCATCGGGGCCGGGGGCCGGATCGGCTCCGAGGCCGTACGAGCCGTGGAGGCCGCCGACGACATGGAGCTGGTGGCCGCGCTGGGCCGGGGCGACAAGCTGGACGCCCTGACCGAGGCCGGTGCCCAGGTCGCGGTCGAGCTGACGCACCCGGACTCGGTGATGGACAACCTCGAGTTCTGCGTCGCCAACGGCATCCACGGTGTCGTCGGCACCACCGGCTGGACCGAGGAGCGGCTCGCGAAGCTGAACTCCTGGCTCGAGGCGTCGCCGTCCACCGGCGTGCTCATCGCCCCGAACTTCTCCATCGGCGCGGTCCTCACGATGGCCTTCGCCCAGCAGGCGGCCCGCTTCTTCGAGTCCGTCGAGGTCGTCGAGCTGCACCACCCGAACAAGGCGGACGCCCCCTCCGGCACCGCCACCCGCACCGCGCAGCTCATCGCGGCCGCGCGGCGCGAGGCGGGCTGCCCCCCGCAGCCCGACGCCACCACCACGGCCCTGGATGGCGCCCGGGGCGCCGACGTCGACGGGGTGCCCGTGCACTCCGTACGGCTGCGCGGGCTCCTCGCCCACCAGGAGGTGCTGCTCGGCGACACCGGCGAGACGCTCACCATCCGGCACGACTCGCTGCACCACAGCTGCTTCATGCCGGGCATCCTGCTCGGCGCGCGCCGCGTGGTGACCACCCCGGGCCTGACCTTCGGCCTGGAACACTTCCTGGATCTGGGCTGAGGACCGTGCGCGCCAAGATTGTCTACTTCGCCCTGGCCGCCGTCCTGGTCGTCTACTTCGTCCTGGTCGGCAGCCGCGGCGTGATGCTCATCCAGCAGGGCACCGTCGTCACCGTCGCCTTCGGGCTGGCGGTCCTGGTCCTGCCGTTCATCGGTGCCTGGTTCCTGTACCAGACCACCAAGTTCGCCCGGGACGCCAACCGGCTCGCGCGCGAGCTGGAGGCCGAGGGCGGGTATAAGAGACAGGTCGACGAGCTGGCCCGCATCCCCGGCGGCCGGATCGACCGCGACTCGGCGGACGAGGTCTTCGCCCGCCGCCGGGCCGAGGCCGAGCGGGCCCCCGACGACTGGCGCTCGTGGTTCCGCCTGGCGGTGGCCTACCACGACGCCCGCGACACCCCGCGGGCCCGCAAGGCCATGCAGCGGGCCATCGCCCTCCGGGACGGCAGGCCCGTACGGGCCTGAGGCTTTCCCGTACGGGCGCGAGGTCTTCCCGTACGGGCCCGATGGCGGGGGCGCTCAGCCCTTGAACTCCGCCACCCAGTCCTCGAGCGCGTCGGTGGCCGCCGCGAAGGCCTGCGGCCGGCCGGCGAAGTCGGCGTTCTTGTCCGTCACCAGCACCGGCAGCGGCTCGCCCTGCGCGCGCCGCACCACCACCGCCTGGCCCTGCACCGTGCGGCGCAGCCCGAGCAGCCGCACGGGCTGCTGCACGGTGCGCACCTCGGCGACCTCGGACCAGGCGAGCGTCGTGCCGCCGAGCACCCGCAGCTGACGCAGGCCCTCGGGGCCCACCCAGATGCCCGTGCGCACCAGCCGCACCGCCGTGACGATCAGCAGCGCGCCGAGGGCCACGCAGACCCCGGCGCCGGGCAGCGCCCCCGCGGCGGTCATGATCACGCCGGCGACCAGCACGTACGAGGCGAGCAGAAGCAGCACCGCCGCGCCACCCACCCGCAGGGGACCGGGGTGGTACGGGCGCCGCCAGCGGTGGCGGTCCTCGTACAGGTCCTCGTGGGGCAGGGGCGCGGCGGTCGGGGTCGCGAGCTGGTCGCCGTCGCGGTCGGCTGTCAGAAAGGGCAGGGGCACGACGGTTCCTCACTCATACACGCACTCGATTTGCTGTGCCGGGTGAGGGTACCCGTCGGCCGCCGGCCGGTGATCAGCGGCCCGCGTTGGCCTCGGACTGCTGGCTGTGGTGCGTGCTCTGCGGACCCGTCTCCAGGGCCGGCATGCCGAAGAGCAGCGCTCCGACCAGCCCCGCCGCCACCGTCAGTCCCACGAGGGTCCGCCCGACCAGCTGTGAGCGGCTGGCCCGGTCTCGGGGTGGCGGCGTGACGTTGCTGCGGTAACGCTCGGCCTCGGCGACGAAGGCGAACGGCACGGGCTCTCGCCGGCGGAACATGAAGGGCTCTCCTAGGAACCTCGTAGTGTGGTGTCACACATAAGGACGCTCGAATCGGCCCATGGGCGCCCGTTTTCCGTAACTTCTGTGAAAAATATCAACTGGCGTCCCGGTCCTTCCTGTGGCAACGGTCCGGTGCCCGGTGTCGGCCGAGTGTCAGTGGTGGCCCTTAGGCTTGGCGACGGCCAAGCAACGCACCATGGAAGGACCCCGCCGGTGACCGACACCCCCACCGAGGACGCCAGGACCGACAAGCCGACGTTCCGCAGCGACGTGACCGTCGAGCTGGTCAAGCACAGCGCGGCCGACTCCGACGTGCTGTGGGCGGCCCGCGTCTCCACGGCCGGCGAGCAGTCCCTCGAGGAGATCACCAAGGACCCCGAGCGGTCCAAGGGGCTGATCAACTACCTGATGCGCGACCGCCACGGCAGCCCCTTCGAGCACAACTCGATGACCTTCTTCATCAGCGCGCCGATCTTCGTCTTCCGCGAGTTCATGCGCCACCGCGTGGGCTGGTCGTACAACGAGGAGTCCGGCCGCTACCGCGAGCTCCAGCCGGTCTTCTACGTGCCGGGGGAGTCCCGCAAGCTGGTCCAGGAGGGCCGCCCCGGCAAGTACGTCTTCGTCGAGGGCACCCCCGCGCAGCACGAGCTGACCGGCCGCGCGATGGAGGACAGCTACCGCCAGGCGTACGAGGCCTACCAGGAGATGCTGGACGCCGGCGTGGCCCGCGAGGTCGCCCGCTCGGTCCTGCCCGTGGGGCTGTACTCGTCGATGTACGCCACGTGCAACGCCCGCTCGCTGATGCACTTCCTCGGCCTGCGCACCCAGCACGAGCTGGCGGCCGTCCCGTCCTTCCCGCAGCGGGAGATCGAGATGGTCGGCGAGAAGATGGAAGCCGAGTGGGCCAAGCTCATGCCGCTCACCTACGCCGCGTTCAACAAGAACGGCCGCGTCGCCCCCTGAGGCGCGTATCGCAGGGTGACGCGAACGGTGACAGCCAGCTACCCGGACAGCTACCCGGACCAGTGAGCCAGGTGTCCGTATTGCGGCGTTTCACCACCTTCATCTAGGCTGAAAAAACGGACCCGGCACTGCTTGAACCCCCGAGCAGGCAGTGCCGGGATCCCTTTAGGCACTCCCCGAGGGGACACCTCACGGTGAGCAACGAGTAGCGTGACCCCCATGGCTCCGACCTCCACACCGCAGACACCCTTCGGGCGGGTCCTGACCGCCATGGTCACTCCCTTCACCCCCGAGGGCGCCCTCGACCTCGACGGCGCCCAGCGCCTCGCCGCGCACCTGGTCGACGCAGGCAACGACGGCCTGGTCGTCAACGGCACCACCGGTGAGTCCCCGACCACCAGCGATGCGGAGAAAGCCCAGCTCGTACGCGCCGTGGTCGAAGCGGTCGGCGACCGCGCCCACGTCGTCGCCGGAGCCGGCACCAACGACACCCACCACAGCATCGAGCTCGCCCGCGCCGCCGAGCAGGCCGGCGCCCACGGCCTGCTGGTGGTCACCCCGTACTACAACAAGCCCCCGCAGGAGGGCCTCCGCCGCCACTTCACGGC
>KL569430.1:5417-5865 GCA_000715685.1 Streptomyces lilacinus | reverse complement strand
ACTTCACGGCGGTCGCCGACGCCACCGGCCTCCCGGTGATGCTCTACGACATCCCCGGCCGCAGCGGCGTCCAGATCGAGACCGAGACCATGGTCCGGCTCGCCGAGCACCCGCGCATCGTCGCCAACAAGGACGCCAAGGGCGACCTGGCCGCGGCCAGCTGGGCCATGTCCCGCTCGGGCCTCGCCTGGTACTCCGGCGACGACATGCTCAACCTGCCGCTGCTCTCCGTCGGCGCCGCCGGCTTCGTCTCCGTCGTCGGCCACCTCGTCTCCGCCGAGCTGCGCGCCCTGGTCGACGCCCACACCTCCGGCGACGTCGCCAAGGCGGCCGAAATCCACCGGCGCCTGCTGCCCGTCTACACCGGCATGTTCCGTACGCAGGGCGTCATGACCACCAAGGCCGCCCTCGCCCTCCAGGGCCTGCCGGCCGGCCCGCTGCGGCTCCC
>KL569430.1:3991-5150 GCA_000715685.1 Streptomyces lilacinus | reverse complement strand
GATGTGTATAAGAGACAGACTGCGGCTCCCGCTCATCGGTCTCACCGACGAGGAGACCGAGCAGCTCAAGAGCGATCTCGCCGCCGGCGGGGTACAGCTCTAGCACCGAGACTTCACAACTGAAGACGGACAACTGAAGATCGAGAAAACTCAAGATCGACAACAACTGCAAGTGCACGAATGTCACGCGCGCCATGTGTCCGGGAGGACATGTGGCGCGTGTGGTGAGGAGAGTCTTTTGAGCCACCCGCACCCTGAACTCGGCCCGCCGCCGAAGCTCCCCGAGGGCGGCCTTCGGGTCACGCCCCTCGGCGGCCTCGGCGAGATCGGCCGCAACATGACGGTCTTCGAATACGGCGGCCGCCTTCTGATCGTCGACTGCGGAGTGCTCTTCCCCGAGGAGGAGCAGCCCGGAGTCGATCTGATCCTGCCCGACTTCTCGTCCATCCGTGACCGCCTCGACGACATCGACGGCATCGTGCTCACGCACGGTCACGAGGACCACATCGGCGGCGTTCCCTACCTGCTCCGCGAGAAGCCGGACATCCCGCTGATCGGCTCCAAGCTGACCCTCGCGCTGATCGAGGCGAAGCTCCAGGAGCACCGCATCCGCCCCTACACCCTCGAGGTCGTCGAGGGCGACCGCGAGCGCCTGGGCCCGTTCGACTGCGAGTTCATCGCGGTCAACCACTCCATCCCGGATGCCCTCGCCGTCGCCATCCGCACCCCGGCCGGCATGGCCGTGCACACCGGCGACTTCAAGATGGACCAGCTGCCGCTGGACCGTCGCCTGACCGACCTGCCCGCCTTTGCCAAGCTCGGCGAGGAGGGCATCGACCTGCTGCTCGTGGACTCCACGAACGCCGAGGTCCCCGGCTTCGTCCCGCCCGAGCGCGACATCTCCGGCGTCCTGCGCCAGGTGTTCGCCGGCGCCCAGAAGCGCATCATCGTGGCCAGCTTCGCCAGCCACGTCCACCGCATCCAGCAGATCCTGGACGCCGCGCACGAGTACGGGCGCCGGGTGGCCTTCGTGGGCCGCTCCATGGTCCGCAACATGGGCATCGCCCGGGACCTGGGCTACCTGCGCGTCCCGGCCGGCCTCGTCGTCGACGTCAAGACGCTCGACGACCTGCCGGACGACGAGGTCGTGCTGGTCTGC
>KL569430.1:2771-3706 GCA_000715685.1 Streptomyces lilacinus | reverse complement strand
GATGTGTATAAGAGACAGGTCGCGCATGGCCAACCGCGACCACCAGATCCGGATCGTCCAGGGCGACACCGTGATCCTCGCGTCGTCGCTCATCCCCGGCAACGAGAACGCGGTCTACCGCGTGATCAACGGCCTGACCCGCTGGGGCGCCAACGTCGTCCACAAGGGCAACGCCCGCGTCCACGTCTCGGGCCACGCCTCGGCCGGCGAGCTGCTGTACTTCTACAACATCTGCAAGCCGAAGAACCTGATGCCGGTGCACGGCGAATGGCGGCACCTGCGGGCCAACGCCGAGCTGGGCGCGCTGACGGGCATCCC
Source organism: Streptomyces lilacinus (assembly GCA_000715685.1). Classification (GTDB taxonomy): domain Bacteria; phylum Actinomycetota; class Actinomycetes; order Streptomycetales; family Streptomycetaceae; genus Streptomyces; species Streptomyces lilacinus. The sequence goes on along the minus strand of KL569430.1, from coordinate 3,388 downwards.
GAAGGACCACATCGTCATCGCCGAGGACGGCGTGGTGGTGGACCTGGTGGACGGCAAGGCGAAGATCGTCGGCAAGGTGCAGGCGGGCTACGTGTACGTGGACGGCCTCTCGGTCGGCGACGTCACCGAGGCCTCGCTCAAGGACCGCCGCATCCTCGGCGACGAGGGCATCATTTTCGTCCACGTCGTCGTCGACAGCACGACCGGCAAGGTCGTCAGCGGGCCCGCGATCCAGGCCCGCGGCTCCGGCATCGAGGACGCCGCGTTCCAGGCGGTGGTCCCGAAGATCGAGGAAGCCATCGCCAAGGCCGCCGCCGACGGCATCGCCGAGCCCCACCAGCTCCAGCAGCTGGTGCGCCGCTCGGTCGGCAAGTGGGTGTCCGACAGCTACCGCCGGCGCCCGATGATCCTGCCTGTCGTCGTCGAGGTCTGACGCCGCATCAGTGCACGGACTGTCTCTTATACACATCCAGTACGTTTACGGCTCCACCGCAGCGGGAAGAGCTGGCGCCTCGAGCGCAAGATCGCTTTCCGAAGCGGCCGGAAAATCCGACTCAGGTAAATCTGATAAAGTCGGGAAGCCCGCTCCAACAGGGCGCCGGAAACGGAATACAGAC
>KL569430.1:2332-2437 GCA_000715685.1 Streptomyces lilacinus | reverse complement strand
GAAGGAAGCGTCCGTTCCTTGAGAACTCAACAGCGTGCCAAAAGTCAACGCCAGATATGTTGACACCCCGTCCATCTCGATGGATGAGGTTCCTTTAAAAGTCCT
>KL569430.1:0-111 GCA_000715685.1 Streptomyces lilacinus | reverse complement strand
TAGCCGTACCGGAAGGTGCGGCTGGATCACCTCCTTTCTAAGGAGCACATAGCCGACTGCGAGCGAATGACTCGCACGGTTGCTCATGGGTGGAACGTTGACTATTCGGCA
>KL569429.1:70224-71330 GCA_000715685.1 Streptomyces lilacinus | reverse complement strand
GTGTATAAGAGACAGCTCGTGGCCCGCACCGCCCACGCCGCCCACGCCGCCCCGGACGAGATCCGCCGGCGCAGGCCGGGCATCCGGCGATTTCGCCAGGCAGGACTCGACCACCGCGCGGAGGTCACCGGCGAGGGCCGGGGCCAGCACCGGCGGCTCGTGGACCACCTTGTACAAGAGCGCGGCGGAGCTGTCTCCGCGAAACGGTGGGGCCCCCGTCGCCGCGAAGGCCAGAACCGCGCCCAGGGAGAAGACGTCGGCCGCGCCCGTCACCCCGGTGCCCAGGATCTGCTCGGGCGACATGTAGCCCGGCGAGCCGATGGAGACGCCGGTCGTGGTCAGGGAGGCGGTGCCGTCCGTGGCGCGGGCGATGCCGAAGTCGATCAGGCGGGGGCCGTCGAGGGCGAGCAGCACGTTGGACGGCTTGACGTCGCGGTGCACCAGCCCCAGGCCGTGCACCGCCACCAGCGCCTCCGCGAGGCCCGCGGCCAGGGCCCGTACCGTCCGCTCGGGCAGCGGGCCCGTCTCGGCGACGGCCTGGCTGAGCGAGGGGCCGGCCACGTAACCCGTGGCGACCCACGGCACCGCGGCGTCGGGATCCGCGTCCAGCACCGGCGCGGTCCACGCGCCGCCGACCTTCCGGGCCGACTCGACTTCCCGCCGGAAACGCGCCCGGAACTGTTCATCGAGGGCGAAATGCGGATGGACGACCTTCACCGCGACCGTGCGGCCGCCGGCGCTGCGCCCTGCGTAGACGCGGCCCATGCCGCCCGAACCGAGCCGGCCCAGCAGTCGATACGCTCCGATGACCTGCGGATCTTCCGCCGACAATGGCTGCATCGGGCCTTTCGCCTCCCCCTGGGAGGGGCCTTCCGGCCCCGAATTCCGGGCTATGACTCAATTCACGGGGAGCCTCAGGAACCCCGACCCCGGATTTGCCCATCAACCATGGCGGAACAAACCGTCATGTCCTTCGGGGCAGCAGCATCATCCGGAGCGACGCGATGACGCACTCACCCAACGGGGGCTACCAGCCCCGCGCTGGACACCAGCAGAGCGGTGGCTACCCCCAGGGTGGTGGCTACCCGCAGGCCAACGGCTACCGG
>KL569429.1:67901-69937 GCA_000715685.1 Streptomyces lilacinus | reverse complement strand
CCCCAGTACGACCAGTACGACCAGTACGACGACGGTTCGTACGAGTCGCAGGGCCGCCGCCGTGGCTCCCGCGCCAAGATGTGGACCATAGTCGTGGCGTCCATAGCCATACTCGGCCTGATCACCGGTGGTGTCCTCAAGTACCTCGAGATAGGCCCCTTCTCCAAGAAGGGCGAGCCGGTCAGCTTCGGTCAGGGCAGCGACAAGGGCGGCGGCGGTCAGGCCGGCGGCACCGAGGCCAAGCCCGCCGACTCCAAGACGCTGATGCCGACCGGCCCGGCCGCGAACTTCAAGAACGCCAACACCCTCGGCGACGGCACCGAGATCGGTGTCGTGACGCTGACCGGCAAGAAGTCCGGCTTCACGGGCAAGGTCTGGGTCTGGGCGCCCAAGCAGTACAAGGACCCGAAGTACGCCAAGAGCGGCTTCCCGGTGATGATCGCGCTCCCGGGCGGCCCCGGCTACCCGAACAACTACTGGATGGGCACCGACCTCGGCCTCCAGCAGAACATCAGCAAGTGGTCCCAGGAGGGCAAGTCCCTCCCCTTCATCCTCGCGATGCCGGTGCTGAACCCGGACGACAAGCACTACTACGACGGCAGTGACATCCCCGGCCAGGCCAAGATGGGCACCTGGCTGACGGAGGACGTCCCGGAGCTGGTCAAGCAGAACTTCCGCACGCTGAAGTCGCGTGACGGCTGGTGCTTCATGGGTTCCTCGTCCGGCGGCTTCGCGGGCTTCAAGGCCGTGCTGAAGCACCCGGACAAGTTCAAGGCCGTCATCGCCTCCGGCCCCGACATCGTGCCGGACTCCCCGCTGTGGGCCGGTCACGAGAAGGAGAAGCAGGAGAACAACCCGGAGAAGCTCGCCCAGCACCTGATCGACACCAAGGGCCCGGACGTCTACGTCGCCTTCCAGGTCGGCACGGCCGAGCCGCCCATCGTGATGAGCCAGGTCAAGAAGTTCCAGGCGCAGTACGGCAAGGGCCCGGTGCACACCATGCTGCGGGAGATCCCCGGCGGGAAGCACAACGCCAAAACGTATGTGCCGAACATGGGCGAGGGCCTGATCCAGTACATCAGCGAGCACATGGAAGGCCCCACGCCCTCCTCCTGACCTCGTAGGGCCGCAAGGCGGCCCCTGAAGCCCTGATCCCTCCCCGAGGGGTCAGGGCTTCAGCAGTTCCACCCGTACGTCGGCGGGGAAGCCCGTCGTCGGGCCGGTGCGGCGGGCGAACTCCGTCACGCCCGCCAGCTGGTCCGGGCCGAAGCGGAAGTCCAGCGTCGTGAAGTAGCGCTCCAGCAGCGCGGCGTCGAACGCCTCCCAGCGCGCGGCCTGCTCGGCGACCTTGCCGACCTCCTGCAGGGACAGGTCCCGGGAGGCCAGGAACGCCTCGTGCACCTTGGCCACTATCCGCGGCTCACGGGCCAGGTAGTCCCGGCGCGCGGCCCACACGGCGAAGACGAAGGGCAGGCCCGTCCACTCCTTCCACATGGTGCCGAGGTCGTGGACCTCCAGGCCCAGGCGCGGCGCGTCGTGCAGCGAGGCCCGCAGCGCGGCGTCGCCGATGAGCACCGCCGCGTCCGCCTCCTGCATCATCGCGGCGAGGTCGGGCGGGCAGGTGTAGTAGTCGGGCGTCACGCCGTGGCGCTCGGCGAGCAGCAGCTGCGCCAGCCGCACGGAGGTGCGGGAGGTGGAGCCGAGGGCGACGCGGGCGCCGTCCAGCTTGTCCAGCGGCAGCTGCGAGACGATCACGCAGGACATGACCGGGCCGTCGCAGCCCACGGCGATGTCCGGCAGCGCGACGAGGTCGTCGGCGTTGCGGAGGAACTCCACGAGCGTCACCGGCGCGATGTCCAGGCGGCCGTCGATCAGCTGCTCGCTGAGCTTCTCGGGGGTGTCCTTGGTCAGGTCCAGGTCGAGCAGCGTGCCGGTGCGGGCCAGGCCCCAGTAGAGGGGCAGACAGTTGAGGAACTGGATGTGACCCACGCGGGGCCGGCTGCGGCACGCTTCCGCCGCTGTCTCTTATACACATC
>KL569429.1:64358-67596 GCA_000715685.1 Streptomyces lilacinus | reverse complement strand
GCCAGCCGCTCCCTCCGGGTCCGATGCCGAGGCGGTCGCTCCGTCTGATGCTGAATTGTCCACATCCGGAGGCTAGCCCCGCGCCCCGGCGCCCGCCGGGCCGGGGTCCCCACGACGCGGCGGCGGCACATCGGCAGCCCCGGCGACACGCTGGGCGGGGTCGTCACGGGCTCTGGGGCGGTCGCTGACGCGACGACGCCCGACCAGCGATCTTTTCCGTCCGGAGGCTCCCGAAAACCCGCCTTGGGCGTGATCTTCAACTCCTTCCCCGGAACAACGTCGCGTGCTAGGCTCGCCGCAAGTTGCAGTTTGGTTTCCCTTGCAGTACAGAGCCTGCGGAGCATGTGACCCGCAGGCTTTTGTAGTTTTCAGACTTCTCGCAGGTTCTGGAGCAGGGCAACCCTTTGGCCCAAGGAGGGCTTATGGCTACCGGAACCGTGAAGTGGTTCAACGCTGAAAAGGGCTTTGGCTTCATCGCCCAGGACGGCGGGGGCCCCGACGTCTTTGTCCACTACTCCGCGATCAACGCCGCTGGCTTCCGCTCCCTCGAGGAGAACCAGCAGGTCACCTTCGACGTCACGCAGGGTCCGAAGGGCCCGCAGGCGGAGAACGTCACCGTGGCGTGATTTTCGGATCCTCCGGGATCCTCAAGGAGCCCCGTCCTTCCGCTTCGGCGGAGGCGGGGCTCCTGCCTTTTCGGGCCGCCGCTAATTCCGTTCTCTGCGTTCACCGGCCCTTTCACCCTCGTACGACGCGTCTTCGTACATCGCACTCCCGTACGGCACCCCTTCGTACAACGCATCGATTTCCGCGGCATAACGCCGCTCGATCACCGCCCGCCGGACTTTCAGCGTCGGCGTCAGCTCACCGCCCTCGACGGAGAAGTCCTCGTCCAGGATCGTGAACGCGCGGATCCGGGCGGGCCGGGACACCCGGCCGTTGGCCGCGTCCACCGCGTCCCGGCACAGCCGCCGCACCGCCGGGTGCCGCGCCGGGCCCGTCGGCCCGAGGTCCACGCCCTCCCGGGCGGCCCACGCCGTGATCTCCGCCGGGTCGAGGGTGAGCAGCGCGACGGGGTACGGGCGGCGGTCCCCGATCATGACGGCGCGGGAGATCCAGCGGGACTCCTGCAGGGCGAACTCCACCGGCGCGGGAGCCAGGTTCTTGCCGCCCGAGGTGATGATCAGGTCCTTCTTGCGGCCGGTGATGCGCAGGTAGCCGTCCCCGTCGAGGGTGCCGACGTCCCCGGTGTGCAGCCAGCCGTCCGCGTCCAGCGCCGCCGCGGTGGCGGCCGGGTTGGCATGGTAGCCGGGGAAGATCCCCGGGCCCCGGGCCAGCACCTCGCCGTCCTCCGCGATGCGGACCTCGCAGCCGGGTATCGGCCGCCCGACCGTGCCGGGGCGGACGGCGCCCCGGTGGTTGACGGTGATCACGCCGGCGGACTCGGTCATGCCGTAGCCCTCGTAGATGTCGATGCCGCAGGCGCGCAGGAGGTCCAGGGCCTGCGGCGCAATGGGCGCGGCCCCGGTCAGGGCCCAGCGCAGCCGGCCGCCGAACACGGCCCGCACGGGTGCGAAGACGCTCTGCTCGGCCGCCTCCCACGCCGACCGCAGCCGCTCGTCGGGCTCCTCGCCGCGGGCCCGGACCTCCGCCGTCGCGAGCCCGGTGCGTACGGCCGCCGCCAACCGCTCCGCGCCGTCCGGGCCCCGGGCCTCGGCGAGGGAGACGACCATGGCGTGCACCTTCTCGAACAGCCGGGGCACGGACGGCAGGAGGGTGGGCCGGACCTCGGCGAGCTCGGCGACGATGTTCTCCACCTTGCCGCCGAAGTAGCACAGTGTCGCGCCCCGGCGCAGCGTGCTGAGCTGGATGATCTGGGCGAGGATGTGGGCCAGCGGCAGGTAGAGGTACGTGGTGTCGCCCGGGCCGCCCTCGCCGAGGTCGTGGGTGGCGTCCTGGTTGGCGACGAGGTTGCCGTGGGTGAGGCGGCAGCCCTTGGGCAGGCCGGTGGTGCCGGACGTGTAGACGATGGTGCACAGGTCCTCGCCCCGGCGGGCCGCGGCCCGGGCGAGCAGCTCGGCGAGGGGCGCCGCGGCCGGCAGGGCGCCAAGGAGGAGGTCGTCGGCCCCGCCGTCCATCAGGACCACGTGCCGCAGCCCGGGCAGCTTGGCGCGGACCGCCGCGACGCGGGCCGCCTGGGCGGCGTTCTCGCAGATGACGACGGAGGCGGCCGAGTCGCCGAGCACCCAGGCCAGTTCGTCCTCGCCGGCCGTGGGGTAGACGGGTACGACGACGGCGCCGGCGGCCAGGACGGCGAAGTGGGCGTACGTCCACTCCGGGCGGGTCTCCGCGAGGATCGCCACCCGGTCGTCGGGCCGCACCCCCAGGCCGATCAGTCCGCGCCCGGCGGTGCGCACGGTGTCGCGCAGCGCCTCGTAGCTCGTCTCCGCCCAGCCGCCCGCCCCGTCCCGCCGACGGAAGCGCAGCGCGGGCAGTGCCCCGTACCGCTCGGCGGTCCATTCGGTGAACTCGGCGAACGTGTCCGGTCGTTCCTGCCGCATGGCGCCTCCCTGACCCACGGAAACAGGCATGAGCCGACGCTAGGGAGCCCACCCGTCGCTCAGGGATGACCGGAATCGTCAGCACCACTGACCGGGACGCTCAACGGCGGCTACCGTGCAGGGCATGGCCAGCGGGACGATCACCGTGCACTCCGTGCGGGCCGCGCTCGGCGGCGCGCGTCGGCTCGGCATCGACACCGTGCCGCTGCTGCAGCGGGCGGGCATTCCGCCGCTGCTGCTCGGCGACGACGGGGCGCGGGTGCCGCCGGAGCGGTTCGCGCGGCTGGTGCGCGAGCTGCACCGGGCGACGGGCGACGAGTTCCTGGCGCTCGGCCCGGCGCCGAGCCGGCCTGGGACGTTCGCCATGATGTGCCACCTCTGCGTCGCCTGCCGCGACCTGGGCACGGCGCTGGAACGGGCGGTGCGCTTCTACGGGCTCTTCCCCGGCGGCCCCGACCTGGCGCTCGAACGGCGCGGCGGGGACGCGGTGTTCGCCTTCCGCAACGACGTGGGCGGCCACCCCGAGGGCCGCTTCCTCGCCGAGTGCGTGCTCGTCATCTGGCACCGGCTGGCGAGCTGGCTGACGGGCCGGCCGCTCGCCCTGCGCTGGGTGCGGTTCGGCTGTCCCCCACCGCCGTACGCGGGCGAGTACGGGCTGCTGTTCGACTGCCCGGTGC
>KL569429.1:62867-64098 GCA_000715685.1 Streptomyces lilacinus | reverse complement strand
AGATGTGTATAAGAGACAGATACGGGACGAGGAGAGCCTGGCGGAGCTGCTGCGGCGTGCCCCCACCGGCCTGATCGGCCGCCACGAGGAGGGCGCGACGGTGGCCGAGCAGGTGCGGCGGGCGTTCGTCCGGGCCCTGCGCGAGGGCCGCCCGGAGCGGCTCCCGGAGGTGGCGCAGCTCGCGGCGCGGCTGGCGGTGAGCCCGGCGACGCTGCGACGCCGGCTGCAGGAGGAGGGCACGTCGTACCGGCTGCTCAAGGACCAGGTCCGGCGGGAGGCGGCGCTGACGGGGCTGGCCGAAGGGCGGGAGCCGATCGCGGAGTTGGCGGCGCGGCTGGGGTTCTCCGAGGACACGGCCTTCCACCGGGCGTTCCGCCGCTGGACGGGGACCACGCCGGGGGCGTACCGGCTGGGCGACCCGGCGCGGGGCGCACGGTTGACCGAACGCCCGGGTCAGGAAAGCTGAGCTTCCTGGTCAACGCCGCCTTACTCGCCGGTCACTACGGTTCGGTCCAACTGCTTCCGCTTCACAGGACAGTTGGGAGAGCCGCATGCACCTGCGCACGAGAGCCCTCGCCGCGGTCGCCGCGCTGGCCGTCGCCGTCGGCCTGACGGGCGGGACCGCCGCCGCCGAGGAACGGGCCGGGTCCCCGGGCGACATCGTCAGCTCCGCCCCCACCTCCTTCCACCCCCTCCCCGGCCAACCCACCAACACCAAGGCCTGGCACATCACCTACCGCTCCACCACCGCCAAGGGCACGCCCAACGTCGTCTCCGGCACCGTCATCGTGCCCCAGGACGGCCGAACGGGCCCCCGCCCCCTCGTCACCTACGCCGTCGGCACCGTCGGCCTCGCCGACCACTGCGCCCCCTCGGCCGGCTTCCCCCGCGGCACCACCATGGAGGCCAACCTCATCCAGCTCCTCACCGCGCGCGGCTGGGCGGTCGCCGTCACCGACTACGAGGGCCTGGGCACCCCCGGCGACCACACCTACGCCGTCGGCAGGTCCGAGGGCCACGCCGTCCTCGACGCGGCCCGCGCCGCCCAGCGCCTGCCGGAGGCGGGCCTCGGCACGAAGTCGCCCGTCGGCATCATGGGCTACTCCCAGGGCGGCCAGGCCAGCAGCTGGGCCGCCGAGCTGCACGACTCGTACGCCCCCGAACTCGACGTCCGCGGCACCGCCACCGGCGGCGTGCCCGCCGACCTGCTGAAGCTGTCTCTTATACACAT
>KL569429.1:62148-62603 GCA_000715685.1 Streptomyces lilacinus | reverse complement strand
GCTCAGAGATGTGTATAAGAGACAGCCTCAACGACAAGGGCCGCTCGTACGTCGACTTCCTCAAGAGCCACTGCGTGGTCGTCGACGTCGCCGCCGGCCTCTTCAAGCGCATCTCCGACGTCACGGTGCGCAACCCGCTCTACGAGAGCGACTGGCAGCACGTGGTGCGCCAGTCCACCCTCGGCACGCACCGGCCGGACCGGCCGGTCTACCTCTACCACGGCGTGATCGACGAACTGATCCCGTACGCCGTGGGCAAGCAGCTGCGGGCGGACTGGTGCGCGAAGGGTGCCACGGTCCAGTGGAAGTCGCTCCCGCTGGGCGAGCACGTCCTCGGCGTGATCGGCGAGTCCATCCCGGCCGCGAACTGGCTGGCCGACCGCTTCGCGGGGCGGCCGACGGGTGGCAACTGCTAGCCCTCCAGCCCCCGGGCGAGAAATCCAGCCCGTCTGGGG
>KL569429.1:59776-61833 GCA_000715685.1 Streptomyces lilacinus | reverse complement strand
GGCACCTCCCAGCGGTAGCTGGGGGAGTTTGAGGACCGGGGTCCGGGGCGGAGCCCCGCCACGCGGCGGAGCCGCATATCGGTTACAGCGGGAAGGGGCGGGTCAGGGGAAAGACTAAGCTCTCCCCTCCGCACCGTGGGAACGGCCCCGTCAGCCCGTCAGTTCCTCCGCCAACGCCCGCAGCGCGAGCCGGTAGGAGCCGATGCCGAACCCCGCCACCGTCCCGCTCGCGACGGCCGCGATCACGGACGTGTGGCGGAACTCCTCGCGCGTGTACGGGTTCGAGATGTGCACCTCGATCAGCGGCGCCGTCCGCTGGGCCGCCGCGTCGCGCATGGCGTACGAATAGTGCGTGAACGCGCCGGGGTTGATGACCACGGGGACCGAGCCGTCGGCCGCCTCGTGCAGCCAGCGCACCAGCTCGCCCTCGTCGTTGGTCTCCCGGACCTCGACGGCGAAGCCGAGCTCGGCGCCGAGCCGCGCGCACTCCTCGACCAGGCCCTTGTAGGAGGTCGAGCCGTAGACGTCGGGCTCGCGCGAGCCGAGCCGGCCGAGGTTCGGCCCGTTCAGCACGAGCACGCGACGCGCGCTCACGCCGCTCACGCCGCGATCTCCGCGTGTGCGGCCAGCAGCATCGCCGGGTCCGGGCCCTCGAGGACCGTCGGCTTGGCGAGGCCGTCGAGGACGATGAAGCGCAGCCGGTCGCCGCGGGTCTTCTTGTCGACCTTCATCGTCTCCAGCAGCTTGGGCCACTGGTCGCCGCGGTAGGTGACGGGCAGGCCCACGGACTGCAGGATCGCGCGGTGCCGGTCGGCCGTGGAGTCGTCGAGCCGGCCGGCGATCCGGCCGAGCTCGGCGGCGAAGACCATGCCGACGGCGACGGCGGCACCGTGCCGCCAGTTGTAGCGCTCGTTCTTCTCGATGGCGTGGGCGAGCGTGTGACCGTAGTTGAGGATCTCGCGCAGGCCCGACTCCTTGAGGTCGGAGGAGACGACCTCCGCCTTGACCTTGATCGCGCGCTCGATCAGCTCCGCGGTGTGCGGGCCGGCGGGCGTACGGGCGGCCTCGGGGTCGGCCTCGATGAGCTCGAGGATGGCCGGGTCGGCGATGAAGCCGGCCTTGATGATCTCGGCGAGGCCGCTGACGTAGTCGTGGACCGGCAGCGACTCCAGCGCGGCCAGGTCGCACAGGACGCCGGCCGGCGGGTGGAAGGCGCCGACGAGGTTCTTGCCCTCGGCGGTGTTGATGCCGGTCTTGCCGCCGACGGCCGCATCGACCATGCCGAGCACGGTGGTGGGCACGGCGATCCAGCGCACCCCGCGCAGCCAGGTGGCGGCCACGAAGCCGGCCACGTCGGTGGTGGCGCCGCCGCCCACGCCGACGATCACGTCGGTGCGGGTGAAGTTGGTCTGCCCGAGCGCCTTCCAGCAGTAGGCGGCGACCTCGACGGTCTTGGACTCCTCGGCGTTGGGGAGCTGGATCGCGATGGCCTCGTAGCCCTGGGCGGCCAGGTCCTCGCGGATCGCCTCGCCGGTCTCGGCGAGGGCCTCCGGGTGCAGCACGGCGACCCGCTTGGCCTTGGTGCCGATGAGGCCGGGCAGCTCGCCCAGCAGCTGGCGCCCGACCAGGACCTCGTACGGCGCGGTGCCCGCGCTGCCGGCGACCTGGATGCGGGTGGGGGCGTCGGTCATGCGTTCCTCACTGCGTGATGTCGGGGGTACGGTCCCGGGGCAGCTCGAGCGCCTCGAGCACGGCGTCGGCGACCTGGGCCGGAGTACGGCCGCCGGTCGCGACGACGGCGCGGGCGACCTCGGTGTAGAGCGGGCGGCGCTGCTCCATCAGCTCGCGCCACCGCTTGCGGGGGTTGACGGCGAGCAGCGGGCGCGGGGCGTCGAGGCCCACGCGGTGCACGGCGTCGGCGAGCTCGACGTCGAGGAAGACCACGGGCAGGCCCGCGAGCAGGGCCCGGGTGCCGGGATCCATGACGGCGCCGCCGCCGAGGGCGAGCACACCGGGGTGCTCGGCCACGGCGGCGCGCACGGCCTGCCGCTCCAGCT
>KL569429.1:49646-59565 GCA_000715685.1 Streptomyces lilacinus | reverse complement strand
GTGTATAAGAGACAGGCTCCAGCTCGCGGAAGTGCGGCTCGCCCTCGTCCACGAAGATCTCCGGGATGGGCTTGCCGGCCGTCCGCTCGATGTCGGCGTCGGTGTCCCGGTAGCCGGTGCCCAGCCGCTCGGCGAGCAGGGCGCCGATGGTGGACTTGCCCGCGCCGGGCGGGCCCACCAGGACGACGGTCGGCCCGGTCACCTGATGGCCAGGTGCTCGAGGTAGCTCTGGACGTTGCGGCGGGTCTCGGCGACGCTGTCGCCGCCGAACTTCTCCACCACGGCGTCGGCCAGGACCAGGGCGACCATCGCCTCGGCGACGATGCCGGCGGCCGGGACGGCGCACACGTCGGAGCGCTGGTGGTGGGCCTGCGCGGCCTCGCCGGTGGCGACGTCGACCGTGCGCAGGGCGCGCGGCACGGTGGCGATCGGCTTCATGGCCGCCCGGACGCGCAGCAGCTCGCCCGTGGTGAGACCGCCCTCGGTGCCGCCGGAGCGGCCGGAGGTGCGGCGGATGCCGTCCTCGGTGGAGACGATCTCGTCGTGGGCCTGGGAGCCGGGCACGCGGGCCAGCTCGAAGCCGTCGCCGACCTCGACGCCCTTGATGGCCTGAATGCCCATCAGGGCGGCGGCCAGGCGGGCGTCCAGGCGACGGTCCCAGTGGACGTGGGAGCCGAGGCCGACGGGCACGCCGTAGGCCAGGACCTCGACGACGCCGCCGAGGGTGTCGCCGTCCTTGTGGGCCTGGTCGATCTCGGCGACCATCGCCTCGCTCGCCCGCGCGTCCAGGCAGCGCACCGGGTCGGCGTCGAGCTTCTCGACGTCGGAGGGCTCGGGGACGACGCCGTACGGCGCCTTGGCCGCGGCCAGCTCCACGACGTGGGAGACGATCTCGATGCCGGCGGCCTCCTTGAGGAAGGAGCGGGCCACGGCGCCGAGGGCGACGCGAGCGGCGGTCTCACGGGCGGAGGCGCGCTCCAGGACCGGCCGGGCCTCGTCGAAACCGTACTTCTGCATGCCCGCGAGGTCCGCGTGGCCGGGGCGGGGGCGGGTCAGCGGGGCGTTGCGGGCGAGCTCGGCCAGCTCGGCGGGGTCCACGGGGTCGGCCGCCATGACCTTCTCCCACTTGGGCCACTCGGTGTTGCCGACCATGACCGCGACCGGGGAGCCCATCGTCAGACCGTGCCGGACGCCACCGAGGAAGGTGACCTCGTCGCGCTCGAACTTCATGCGCGCGCCGCGTCCATAGCCGAGGCGCCGCCTGGCCAAGTGGTCCGCCACCATCTCCGTGGTGATCGGCACGCCGGCGGGAAGACCCTCCAGCGTCGCCACGAGTGCGGGGCCGTGCGACTCCCCCGCGGTCAGCCAGCGCAACCTGCTCAACGGTGCTCCTCAGTGCCTGGGCCATGCGAAATGCTGCTTCGATCCTCCCACGAGCCGGGGCGGGGCCAGGCGTGAGGTCCACGGTTCGGACGCGTTCGTGGGACGCCGCGGGGCGGGCGGACGCCCGCCCCACCGGCCCGGACGAGGGGTTCCGTCGGCGGACGCGACCGGTCAGACGCCGCGCGCCGCCAGGGCCGCCTCGCCCGCGAGGCGCATCGCGGCGAGCGGGGCCGGGGCGCGGCCGGTCATCAGCTCGACCTGCAGCACCGCCTGGTGGACCAGCAGGTCCAGCCCGCCCAGGACCGTGCCGCCGCGGGCGACCCAGGCGGCGGCCAGCGGGGTGGGCCAGGGCTCGTAGAGGACGTCGAAGAGCGTGCCGGGGCGGTCGGGGACGGCCTCGGCCAGGGCGTCGGTGGCCCCCGCCGGGGTCGTGGCGACGACCAGCGGCGCGGTCAGCGCCTCCGCGGCCCGCGACCAGTCGACCGTGCGCACGGGCACGCCCAGCCGCTCGCCCCAGTGCCGCATCTCGGCGGCGCGCTCGGCGCTGCGCACGTAGGCGGTGACCTCGCCGGCGCAGATCCGGGCGAGGGCCGCGAGGGCCGAGGAGGCGGTGGCGCCGGCGCCGAGGACGGCGGCGGTGTCGACCTTCTCGACGCCGCGCTCGCGCAGCGCGGCCGCGATGCCGGGGATGTCGGTGTTCTCGCCGACGCGCCGGCCGTCGTCGGTGAGGACGACGGTGTTGACGGCCTCGACGGACTCGGCGGTGGGGCTGATCTCGTCCAGGTGCGGGATGACGGCCCGCTTGAGGGGCATGGTCAGGGACAGCCCCGCCCACGCGTCGTCGAGTCCCTCGAGAAAGGCGGGCAGGGCTGCCTCGTCCACCTCGAAGCGGTCGTAGGTCCACTCCGTCAGGCCGAGGTCCGCGTAGGCGGCCCGGTGCAGCACCGGGGAGAGGGAGTGGGCGATCGGCGAGCCGAGCACCGCCGCCCGGTGGCGCGCCGTCATCGGGCGGCCGCCTTCTTCTTGCTCTCCTGCTCGTAGCGCTGCCGGTTCTTGTTGTGCTCCTCGTTCGTCACGGCGAACAGTGTCTCGTTCTCGTTGATCGACACGAAGTAGTACCAGGGGCCCGGCGTGGGCTCCAGCGCCGACTTCAGGGCCTCGAGGCCGGGGTTGCTGATCGGCCCGGGCGGCAGGCCCTTGATGTTGTACGTGTTGTACGGGTCCTTGAACTTGCGCAGGTCGCTGACGGCGCCGGTGTCCAGGGTGCTCTGGCTCTTGGCGTAGTTGACCGTGGAGTCGAAGTCCAGGAGGCCGTAGGTCTCCTTGTTGTCCGGCTTGAGCCGGTTGTAGACCACGCGGGAGATCTTGTCGAAGTCGTGCTTGTACTTGCCCTCGACCTGCACGAGGCTCGCGACGGTCACGACCTGGAGCGGGGACTTGAGGCCCAGCGCGCTCGCCTTGCCGACGACGTCCTGTTCGTCGTAGGTCTTCTTCGCGCGGGCGACCATCTGTCGCAGGATGTCCTCGGGCTTGGTGCCCTTGGCCGCGATGTACTGCGAGGGGAAGAGGAAGCCCTCGAGGGGGTCCTTGAGGTTCGGGTCGCTGCCGGCCCACTCGGGCAGCCCGAGGTTCTTGGCCTGGCTCTTGGCGACGCCCTTGGTGGTGCCCGCGGCGAGGCCGAGCTTCTTGTCGATGGCGGCGTAGATCTCGCCGGCCCGCATGCCCTCGCCCAGGGTGAGGAAGTTGGCGGAGTTGGTCATCATCGCGACCGCCGCCTTGCCGGACATCTCCTTGTGCAGGGTGAACGTGCCCGGCTGGATGGACGCCTTGGCCGCGGCCTCGGCGAAGGCGCCGGCGCTCTTGACGACGCCGGCCTTCTGCAGGATCTGGCCCATCTCGGTGAGCGACGCGCCCTTGGGGATCTCCACCTGCACCTGGCCGGTGCCCTCGCCCTCGTAGTCGGGCGCGGCGCCGAAGTGGGTCTGCCAGTAGTCGTAGGCGAGGTAACCGCCGCCGCCCACGGCGCCGACGAGCACGACGGCGACCAGCAGGCAGGCCGTGCCGCTGCGGCGCTTGTTCTTCTTGCCCTTGCTCTTGCCCTTGCCGCGTCGGTCCCGGCCCCGGCCGGTCTCCTCGAGCGGCTCGGGCTCCTCCTCGGCGACGGGGGCCGGCGGGTCGGCGGGCTCGTCGAAGAGGGAGATGTTGTCCGCGTCGGGCTCGGAGCGCCACTCCTCGCGCACGGGGGCCTGCTGACCGGTCCGGTCGTGCTGCCCGTGCGGCTGCTCGCCGATGTACGGGGTCTGCTGCCGGCCCTGCGCCTGCTGCTGCGGGTGCGCGTGCTGAGCCTGCTGCTGCGGGTGTGCGTGCTGGGGCTGGTGGGGCTGCTGCTGACCGTGCGGCCCCTGAGGCCCCTGGGGCTGCTGCGGCAGCGGGTAGGAGCCGGTGGACTCGTAGTAGTCCGTCCCCGCGTACGTCCCGGGGTTACCGGCGTACTGATCGCCCTGGTGGCCTCCGGCGTACGGACCCCCCGCGCCCTGCGAGGGGTCCCAGCCGTACTGCTGCTGTTCGGGATAGGAGGGCTGCTGTCGACCGTAGGGGGGCTGCGACGGCTGCTGCGCGTACTGCTGCCCGGTGTATCCCTGGTCCCCGTACAGAGGGTCCTCGGGATGCCACGGTTGAGAGCCGGAACCCCGGCCGTACTCAGTCATCTATCCCCTAGAGCCGCACAGCGGCAGCCGTTGGGCGCTCGGCGAGCGCACGTGTCCGACGTCTGGTCCTGCCCTGAAGACATTCGAACAGCTGCCATGTCGCGCGGAACGTTACCGTATTGCGATCAGATGACCACTTCGACGGCCTCGCCCGGCGGACGCCCGGAGACCTTCTCGATCTCCAGGGCATTCTGAAGGATCACCACGGCGGCCGCCTGGTCCACCACGGAGCGCCCCTTCTTGGAGCTGACGCCGGAGGCGCGCAGCCCCTGGGCGGCCGTGACGGTCGTCATCCGCTCGTCGACCAGCCGGACCGGCACCGGCGCGACGCGCCGGGCCATCTCCTTGGCGAACGTGCGCACCTTGGCCGCGGCCGGCCCCTCTCCCCCCTTGAGGGAGCGGGGCAGGCCGACGACGACCTCGATGGGCTCGTACTCCGCGACGATCGCCACCAGCCGCTTGTGGGCCTGCGGGATGTCGCGGCCGGGCACCGTCTCGACCGGCGTGGCGAGGATCCCGTCGGGGTCGCACGACGCGACCCCGATCCGGGCGTCCCCGACGTCGACGGCGATGCGTCGTCCTCGTCGCACGGTGATCAGGCCGCTTCCGCCACGAGGCGCTCGACGGCGGCCATGGCCTCGTCGACGGCCTCGGGGTTCTGCCCGCCGCCCTGGGCGACGTCCGGCTTGCCGCCGCCGCCACCGCCGAGCGTCTTGGCCGCGGCGCGGACCAGGTCGCCGGCCTTGAGGCCGCGCTCGCGGGCGGCGTCGTTGGTGGCGATGACGGTCAGCGGGCGGCCGTTGGCCACGGTGAACAGCGCCACGACGGCCGGCCGGCCGCCCTGGATGCGGCCGCGCACATCGAGGACGAGCTTGCGCAGGTCGTCGGCGCCGGTGCCGTCCGGCACCCGGCCGACGGCCAGGGCGATGCCGTGGACGTCCTTGGCGCCCTCGGCGAGGCCCGCGGCGGCCTGCAGGACCTTCTCGGCGCGGAAGCGCTCGATCTCCTTCTCCGCGTCCTTGAGCTTGGCGAGCATGCCCGAGATCTTCTCCGGCAGCTCCTCCGGGCGGCCCTTGACCAGCTCGGTGAGCTGGGCGACGACCGTGTGCTCCTTGGCGAGGAAGTTGTAGGCGTCGGCGCCGACGAGGGCCTCGACGCGGCGCACGCCGGAACCGATCGAGGACTCGCCCAGCAGCTTCACCAGACCCAGCTGGGCGGTGTTGGCGACGTGCGTACCGCCGCACAGCTCCTTGGAGAAGTCGCCGATGGTCACGACGCGCACGCGCTCGCCGTACTTCTCGCCGAACTCGGCGATGGCGCCCTGCTTCTTGGCCTCCTCCAGGCTCATGACCTCGGCGTGGACGTCGAGCTCGTGGGAGAGGACCTCGTTGATGCGCTGCTCGACGTCGGTGAGGACCGAGCCGGGCACGGCCGCCGGGGAGCCGAAGTCGAAGCGGAAGCGGCCCGGGGAGTTCTCCGAACCGGCCTGGGCGGCCGTCGGGCCGAGGGCGTCGCGCAGCGCCTGGTGGGTGAGGTGGGTGGCGCTGTGGGCCCGGGCGATGGCCCGGCGGCGCCTGACGTCGATCGAGGCGTAGGCGGAGGCACCGACGGTGACCTCTCCGACCTGGACGACGCCCTTGTGGACGTTGACGCCCGGGACGGGCTTCTGCACGTCGCGGACCTCGATCACGGCGCCGTTGTCGAGCCTGATGCGGCCCTGGTCGGCGAGCTGGCCGCCGCCCTCGGCGTAGAACGGGGTGCGGTCGAGGACGACCTCGACCTCGTCGCCCTCGGAGGCGGCCGGGGAGGGCACGCCGTCGACGAGGAGACCGACGACGGTCGACTCGTTCTCGGTGAGGGTGTAGCCGGTGAACTCGGTCTCGCCGGCGGTGTCGGCGACCTCGCGGTAGGCGGACAGGTCGGCGTGACCGGTCTTCTTGGCCTTGGCGTCGGCCTTGGCGCGCTCCCGCTGCTCCTTCATCAGGCGGCGGAAGCCGTCCTCGTCCACGGACAGGCCCTGCTCGGCGGCCATCTCGAGGGTGAGGTCGATCGGGAAGCCCCAGGTGTCGTGGAGCAGGAACGCCTTGTCGCCGGAGAGGACGGTGCCGCCGGCGGCCTTGGTCTCGGTGACGGCGGTGTCGAGGATGTTGGTGCCACCCTTGAGGGCCTTGAGGAAGGCGGCCTCCTCGGCGAGCGCGACGGTCTCGATGCGCTGGCGGTCCGTCAGCAGCTCGGGGTACTGCTGGCCCATCGTGCGGATGACGACGTCGAGCAGCTCGGCGACGACCGGGCCGGTGGCGCCCAGCAGGCGCATGTTGCGGATGGCGCGGCGCATGATGCGGCGCAGCACGTAGCCGCGGCCCTCGTTGCCGGGGGTGACGCCGTCGCCGATGAGCATGGTGGACGTGCGCATGTGGTCGGCGACCACGCGCAGCGCGACGTCGGTGTTCTTGGCGGCGCCGTAGCGGACGCCGGTCAGCTCGGTGGCCTTGTCGATGACGACGCGCAGGGTGTCGGTCTCGTACATGTTCTGCACGCCCTGCAGGATCATCGCCAGGCGCTCGAGACCGAGGCCGGTGTCGATGTTCTGGCTGGGCAGGTCGCCGAGGATCGGGAAGTCTTCCTTGCCCTCGCCGGCGCCGCGCTCGTACTGCATGAAGACCAGGTTCCAGATCTCCACGTAGCGCTCGTCGTTGACGGCCGGGCCGCCCTCGATGCCGAACTCGGGGCCGCGGTCGTAGTTGATCTCGGAGCACGGTCCGCAGGGGCCGGGAACGCCCATGGACCAGTAGTTCTCCTTCTTGCCCAGGCGCTGGATGCGCTGGGCCGGCACGCCGATCACGTCGCGCCAGATGCGCTCGGCCTCGTCGTCGTCGAGGTAGACGGTGATCCAGAGCTTCTCCGGCTCGAGGCCGTAGCCGCCGTCCGCCACGGGAGTCGTCAGCAACTCCCAGGCGTACTTGATGGCGCCTTCCTTGAAGTAGTCGCCGAAGGAGAAGTTGCCGCACATCTGGAAGAACGTGCCGTGGCGGGTGGTCTTGCCGACCTCCTCGATGTCCGGGGTGCGGACGCACTTCTGCACGCTGGTGGCGCGCGGGAAGGGCGGCTTGACCTCGCCGAGGAAGTAGGGCTTGAAGGGGACCATGCCCGCGGGGACCAGGAGCAGGGTCGGGTCGTCCGCGATGAGCGACGCCGACGGCACGACGGTGTGCCCGCGCTCCTCGAAGAAGCGCAGCCAGCGCCTGCGGATTTCAGCCGACTCCATCAGTGGTCCTCTTTCCGGGAGAGCGAGTTGTAGGTGTGGTGCTGTTCGAGAGCGACCAGGCGCCGCTGCTCGGGAAGCGCGCGGTGGTCGGGCTCGGGCGGCGCGGCCGCGAGGCCGAGCGCGTCCTTGAGCGCCGCTTCACGATGTGCCATGCCGTCGCGCACGTCCAGGGCGAAGAGCTTGACCTTGCGGCCGGCGACGACCGCGCGGTCCGCCGCCTGCAGGGCCAGGCTCTCCGGGGTGAGCTTGGCGAGCTTGCGGTTGACCTTGGTGGTGGCCCAGACACCGGCTGCTACACCGGTGGTGAACCAGAACGTGCGGCGGAACATTTCCGGGATCAGCCCTTCCCACGGGTACGACGGCTGCCGCGCCGGGCGGACGGAAGCGGGTCTGCGACGGTCCGGCCGGTGTACACGGTGCTCCGGGAGTCCGCCCGGGGCTCGGTCTTCCGGCCGATCGCGCGGCGCACGCCGTAGCTGAAGGCGGCGACCTTGACCAGGGGCCCGCCGAAGGCGGAGGAGACGGTCGAGGACAGCGCCGAGGCGTTGGCGGTGACTTCCTGGACGTCGGCGGTGATCGAGTCGACGCGGGCCAGCTGGGTGTTGGCGGTGCGGACGGTCGCGGAGGCGTCGGCGAGCAGCGGCACGGCCTGCTCGGAGATGTCGGCGACCAGCCTGGTGGCCGCCTTCAGGGTCTGCGCGAGCCGTACGAGCACCAGGGCGATGAACGACACGAGGATCGCCCAGAAGACGGCCACGAGAATCCCGGCCACCTCTCCACCGGTCACTGCACCGCTCCCTGCTGAATCGTCGCTGCTCAACGGCGTGGACACCGTGTTCATCGAAATAAACGTCGGGTACCGACCTTATCGCGCCGGACCTCCGCGGCCGTACCGCATTACCGGTCCGTACGGCCCGTAAACGCACGAGCCCGCCGGCCCGCCGGCCACGAGGGCAGGCGGAGTCGGCGGGCTGTACGAAAGGAGAGTTCCTACGGCCGGATCAGCGGGCGTAGTACTCGACGACGAGCTGCTCGTCGCAAATCACGGGGATCTCCTTGCGGTTCGGCTCGCGGTCCAGGCGGAAGGCCAGCGCACCCAGGTTGACCTGGAGGTAGCGCGGGGTCTCGCCCTCGGCGGCGAAGCCACCGGCGCGGGCCGTCTCGAAGAGGGTCTTGCTGCGGCTGCGCTCGCGGACCATCACGACGTCGTTCGGGCGAACGCGGAAGGACGGCTTGTCGACCTTGCCACCGTTGACCTCGATGTGGCCGTGGACGACCATCTGGCGGGCCTGGTAGATGGTGCGGGCGATGCCCGAACGCAGGACCAGGGCGTCGAGGCGACGCTCGAGCTCGACGACCAGCGCCTCGCCCGTCTTGCCCTCGGCCTTCTTGGCACGGTCGTAGGCGCGCACCATCTGGCGCTCGCTGATGTCGTACTGGGCGCGCAGACGCTGCTTCTCGAGCAGACGGACCTTGTAGTCCGAGTTCTGCTTGCGGCCACGGCCGTGCTCACCCGGCGGGTAGGGGCGGGCCTCGAAGTACTTGACGGCCTTCGGCGTCAGCGCGATGCCGAGCGCACGAGACTTCTTGACCTTGGGACGCGACTGGTTAGGCACGTTCTCCAGACCTCCGTTGATAAGTTAGGTTAGGCTTACCTTACTCAAGGAGATCGCATGTCTCGTCCGGGGAACACCAGTCACATCACGGACAGCACGAAAGGATCCCAAAAGGGATCCGACGCTCTCGAGGGCGTCGACGTGACGGAGGTCCGATCAGATCGTGGTCAGCCGCGTCCCAGCGGACTTGAGATCGCACGGATGCCGTCAGCAGCCGAGCGCACACGAACTCTCGTACAGAGTACATGCTCCGCGGTGCTGCTGATCCCCGGCCTGGGCGACACCTACCCGGACCAGCTCATGCCCGACGTGCGCACCGTCGGCCCCGACGGCGAGGTCTTCCTCGTGCTGCCCGCCGATTCCCCGGCGGTACGGGCCGCCACGCACGCCCAGGACGACGAGCTGAGCGCCGTCCTGGAGCTCACGGATGTGGCGCCCGTCTCCCTGCCCGACCGCATCCGGGGCCGCGCCCGGCTGTCCGGCTGGCTGACGTGCGTCCCGGGGGTGACCGAGCCCGGCCGGATGCTGGTGCGGCTGGAGCTGGGCACGATGAGCGTGGACGACCTGTGGGGCGCGGAGAGCGTCGAGCCCGAGGACTTCGCCCGGGCCTGCGCCGATCCGCTCGTCGAGTACGAGGCGGAGCTGCTGCAGCACCTGCACTCCGGCCACGCCGACCAGGTGCGCGGCCTGTGCGCCCTGCTCGGCGAGCGCGCCGACGAGGCGTACGACGGGGCGGTGCCGGTGGCCCTGGACCGCTTCGGCCTGCGGGTGCGCTTCCTGCCCGCGGGGCGCGAGGACTTCTTCGACGCCCGCTTCGAGTTCCCGCGACCGGTCCACGACATCGTGGGCCTCCGCAGGGAAATGCACCGCCTCTTCGAGGCGGCGGGTCACTGACGGATCCTTGATCGCCGGCCGGGCGAAATCCAGCCCGTCCGGCGTTTGAGGAC
>KL569429.1:47554-49337 GCA_000715685.1 Streptomyces lilacinus | reverse complement strand
GAAACGGCGAAAGGGTGGGACCGGGGCCTCAACCCCTCACTCACCCCCCGCCGACTCCCCCCGCAGCCGCGATCGCACCCGCTCCACCACATCCGCGTACCGCGCCTCCGCCCCGTACCGCGTCGGCTCGTAATACCGCTTCCCGTGCACCGCATCCGGCGCATACTGCTGCGCCGCAATACCGCCCGGCACATCGTGCGGGTACACATACCCCCGCCCGTGCCCCAACTTCTCCGCACCCTTGTAGTGGCTGTCCCGCAGGTGCGCCGGCACGGGCCCGGCCAGGCCCGCCCGTACGTCCGCCAGGGCGGCGTCGATGGCCAGATAGGCCGCGTTGGACTTCGGCGCCAGCGCCAGCGCCACCGCGACCTGGCTCAGCGTGATCCGCGCCTCCGGGAAGCCGATCAGGGCCACGGCCTGGGCGCCCGCGACCGCCGTCTGGAGGGCCGTGGGGTCGGCGAGGCCGATGTCCTCGCTCGCCGAGATCATCAGCCGGCGGGCGATGAAGCGCGGATCCTCCCCCGCCTCGATCATCCGCGCCAGGTAGTGGAGCGTCGCGTCCACGTCCGAGCCGCGGATGGACTTGATGAGCGCGCTCGCCACGTCGTAGTGCTGGTCGCCGTCGCGGTCGTACTTCACCGCGGCCCGGTCGACGGCGCCCTCGAGCGTCTCCAGGCTGACCTCGTCCTCACCCTTGGCCAGTGCCGAGCCCGCCCCCGCCTCCAGCGCCGTCAGCGCGCGCCGGGCGTCGCCGCCGGCGATCCGCAGCAGGTGTGCCTCGGCGTCCTCGGAGAGCGTCACCGCGCCGCCCAGGCCGCGCTCGTCGGTGAGGGCGCGGCGGATCAGGCCGCTCAGGTCGTCGTCGGTGAGCGCCTGCAGCGTCAGCAGCAGTGAGCGCGACAGCAGCGGGGAGATGATCGAGAAGTAGGGGTTCTCCGTGGTGGCCGCGATGAGGGTGACCCAGCGGTTCTCCACGGCGGGCAGCAGGGAGTCCTGCTGGGCCTTGCTGAAGCGGTGGATCTCGTCGAGGAAGAGGACGGTCTCCTTGCCGTAGCCGCCGGAGGCCCGGCGGGCTCCGTCGATGACGGCCCGGACCTCCTTGACGCCTGCGGTGATCGCGGAGAGCTCCACGAAGCGCTTGTTGGTCGCCTGGCTGACCACGTACGCGAGCGTCGTCTTGCCCGTGCCGGGCGGGCCCCAGAGGATCACCGAGGAGGGGCCGGCGGGGCCGCCGCTGCCCTCCCCCACCAATCTGCGCAGGGGAGAGCCCGGCTTGAGCAGGTGTCCCTGCCCCACGACCTCGTCGAGGGTGCGGGGGCGCATGCGGACGGCGAGGGGACTGCCTGCCGGGTCCTTCTCCTGGCGGTCCTCTGCGGCTGCGGTGAACAGGTCGGGCTCCACGCTCGAAACCCTATGCCACCCCACTGACAACGCCGCCGGACGCGAGGTCCGGCGGCGTTGATCAAGCCATGGGGGTCGTGCGGACGGTCAGGCCGTGCCGCCCGTCCAGAACCACCACCACTTGGTGAGGATGAGCATCCCGATGACGCCGATCCACAGCACCGGCACCACCCAGTGGAACTCCAGCAGCCCCCGCTTGAGGCGGTCCGGCACCGGGATGAAGCCGTGGCGGATGTTCTGCAGCGTGACGTACCAGAACATCACGATCGTGGCGACCCAGGCCAGGCAGCACCACAGGCACAGCGACCCGATGACGTACAGCGACTCGTACTGGAGCCAGGTGACGAAGCCGACGCCGAAGAGCCTGTCTCTTATACACATC
>KL569429.1:46568-47295 GCA_000715685.1 Streptomyces lilacinus | reverse complement strand
AGATGTGTATAAGAGACAGCCCGACAGCAGCGCCAGCCCGATCGCGATGATCATGCCGTAGGCGACCAGGCCGAGCATCGGGTTGGGGAACCCGAAGGCCTTGGCCTGCTCGCTCTCCATGATGTTGCCGCAGGAGACGATGGGGTTGAGGCTGCAGCCGGGGGTGAAGGACTTGCCGGCGACCTTGGCCTCGAGGATCTTGAACTTGTCGATCGTGATGACCCAGGACGCCAGCAGTCCCATGGCTGTCTCTTATACAGTGCCGAAGTGGTCATAGCGCCGTCGATCCCATCAGTAGGCCGTAGTCGCCCATTCTGCACCAGTAGTCTGTGAATCAGCCCTGGGCCGAAAGGACTTCACTCACGACGGTGTCGAGCGGGACGGACTTCTGCTCCCCGCTCTCCAGGTCCTTGAGCTGCACCACGCCCTCGGCCAGGTCCCGCTCGCCCGCCACGAGGGCGAAACGCGCGCCGGAACGGTTGGCCGACTTCATCGCGTTCTTCAGGCCCTTTCCGCCGAAGGCGAAGTCCGTCGCGACGCCGGCCCGGCGCAGCTCGGTCACCAGGCCGAACAGCACGCGGCGGGCCTCCTCGCCCAGCGGCACCGCGAAGACCTGGGTGGCGGCGGGCAGTTCCAGCTCGATGCCCTCGGCCCGCAGGGCCAGCACCGTGCGGTCCACGCCGAGCGCCCAGCCGACGGACGGTCTGTCTCTTATACACATCTCTGA
>KL569429.1:38845-46256 GCA_000715685.1 Streptomyces lilacinus | reverse complement strand
CGCGGACTGCGAGCCGAGGCCGTCGTGGACGAACTCGAAGGTGGTGCGGGTGTAGTAGTCCAGGCCGCGCACCAGCTTCTCGTCGTCCTGGAAGGCGACGCCGGCGGCGGTCAGCAGCTCGCGGACCTGCTCGTGGTACTCCTTGCACGCCTCGCACAGGTGGTCGCGCAGCATGGGGGCGCCGACGAGCTGCTTCTGCACGTCCTCGCGCTTGTCGTCGAGCACGCGCAGCGGGTTGATCTCGACCCGGCGACGGGTGTCCTCGTCCAGGTCCAGGTCGCGCAGGAAGGACTGGAGGGCGTCCCGGTAGGCGGGGCGGCACTCCTTGTCGCCGAGCGAGTTCAGCAGCAGGCGGAAGTTCTTCAGGCCGAGCGACTTGTAGGCGTCGACGGCCAGGATGATCAGCTCGGCGTCCAGGGCCGGGTCCTCGGCGCCGATGGCCTCGGCACCGACCTGCGAGAAGTGGCGGTAGCGGCCGGCCTGGGGACGCTCGTAGCGGTAGTACGAGCCGGAGTACCAGAGCTTGACGGGGAGGTTGCCCGCCTTGTGGAGGTTGGCCTCGAGCGCGGCGCGCAGCACGGAGGCGGTGCCCTCGGGGCGCAGCGCGAGCTGCTCCTTGCCGCGCTGGGTGAGGGTGTACATCTCCTTGGTGACGATGTCGGTGGACTCGCCGACGCCGCGGGAGAACAGCTCGACCTGCTCGAAGCCGGGGGTTTCGATGTAGCCGTAGCCGGCCCGCTTGAGCGGCGTGGAGATGGCCTCGCGGACGGCGAGGTAGACCGCGGAGTCGGGCGGGGTCAGGTCGTAGGTGCCCTTGGGGGCCTTGAAGGTGCTCACGGAAACTCTCGTCACATTCCTCGTCGCGGAGCCGGTGATCCTGCTCCGAGGCCGGCGGCCACGTCCCGCAGGTAGGGGTTGGTGGCGCGCTCCTGGCCGATGGTCGTCTGGGGGCCGTGGCCGGACAGCACCACGGTGGAGTCGTCCAGCGGCAGGCACACGCGGGCCAGCGACTGGAGTATCTCGGCGTGGTCACCGCCGGGCAGGTCGGTGCGTCCGATGGAGCCGGCGAACAACAGGTCGCCCGAGAAGAACACCGAGGGGATCTCGGCGGTCTCGGGCATCCGGAAGGTCACCGACCCCTTGGTATGGCCGGGCGCGTGCGCGACGGAGAACTCCAGGCCGGCGAGCTCGAGCCGGCTGCCGTCGGTCAGCTCCTTGACGTCGTCCGGCTCCCCGACGGTGAGCTCGCCCATGAGCTGCCGACCGATGGAGCGGCCGAGGGCCTTCTCCGGGTCGCTCATCATGTAGCGGTCGGCGGGGTGGATCCACGCGGGGACGTCGTGCGCGCCGCACACCGGGACGACCGAGGCGACGTGGTCGAGGTGGCCGTGGGTGAGGACGACGGCGACGGGCTTGAGCCGATGCTTCTTCAGCGCTTCCTCGACGCCCTGGGCCGCCTGGTGGCCCGGGTCGATGATCACGCACTCCTCGCCGGCGGCGGGGGCGACCAGGTAGCAGTTGGTCCCCCAGGCCCCGGCGGGGAACCCGGCAATGAGCACGTTCGTCCTTAATGATCGGCGAGTTTTGCAGGCGGTGAGATCCGGCGGAGGCCCCC
Organism: Streptomyces lilacinus; assembly: GCA_000715685.1. Classification (GTDB taxonomy): domain Bacteria; phylum Actinomycetota; class Actinomycetes; order Streptomycetales; family Streptomycetaceae; genus Streptomyces; species Streptomyces lilacinus. The sequence goes on along the minus strand of KL569429.1, from coordinate 44,641 downwards.
GGGCGGAGACATCCGGCCGTCTCAGAGCCTACCGGCGGCACTCCCACCGCCGCGAACCCGTATACGGTACGGGCGACACGCACGATTCGCGGCTCATGACATGCGACGAGACGGCACGAGGAGAGGACCCGGTGGTCACTAACGATCAGCGGCGGCGGCAGCTCGCCCGGGAGAAGTTCGAGCGGCAGCAGCAGCGGCGCGAGGCCGCGCGGCGCAAGGCCCGCCGCCGGAACGCGGTGGTCGCCGCCGGGCTCGCCGCGGTGCTGGCCGCCGGCGCCGGCGCGTACGCCGCGGGTGCCTTCTCCGGCGACGGCAAGAAGAACGTCTCCGCCGACGCGTCGCCGGACGCCGTGCCGACCCCGAAGAAGGGTCCGGACCCGTGCGCCAAGCCGGCGCCGGGCTCGCCGTCCGCGAAGACGTGGAAGTCCGAGCCGGAGATGACGGTCGACAAGTCGGCGTCGTACGCGATGGACCTCAAGACCACCTGCGGCACGATCGACGTGAAGCTGGACGCCGCGAACACCCCGCACACGGTCAACTCCTTCGACTTCCTGGCGAAGGAAGGGTTCTTCGACCACTCCAAGTGCCACCGCCTGACCACCGCCGGCATCTACGTCCTGCAGTGCGGCGACCCCAAGGGCACGGGCATGGGCGGCCCCGGCTACACCATCGAGGACGAGAACCTCAAGGACTCCCGTCTGAAGGGCAACGTCTACCCCGCGGGCACGATCGCGATGGCCAACACCGGCCAGCCGCACACCGGGGGCAGCCAGTTCTTCCTCGTGTACCAGGACAGCCAGCTGCCGCCGCAGTACACGCCGTTCGGCACCATCGGCGCCGAGGGCATGAAGACGCTGAAGAAGATCGCCGACGCGGGCGAGGTGTCGGGGGCCGGCGACGGCGCCCCGAACGCCACCGTAGTGATCGACAAGGCGACGGTGACCAAAAGCTGACGCCCGGACGGCGAAATTTCGGTCGCGCGGGATACGGACAGCCGGGCCACCGTTCGCCTATGTTGGCGTTGTGTAGGGTGCCTGCTCCGACGGCTCTACGCACCCAAACGATCAAGCCGTCGGACCGGCCAGGGCGCGGCCCTGCCCGGCAACAACTGTGGACGATGCGCGCGGGCCGCCCACCGGCCCCCGCATCATGTGGAGGAGGCGCTGTGAGCAGCGACCCGTGGGGCCGCGTCGATGAGACGGGGACCGTGTACGTGCGTACCGCCGACGGCGAGCAGGTCGTCGGCTCGTGGCAGGCGGGGTCTCCCGAGGAGGCCCTGGCTTACTTCGAGCGCAAGTACGAGGGCCTGGTCGTCGAGATCGGCCTCCTCGAGCGCCGGGTCAGGACCACCGACCTGTCGACCAAGGACGCGCAGGTCGCCATCGACCACCTGCGCACCCAGGTCGACGAGCACCACGCGGTGGGTGACCTCGACGCGCTGCGGGAGCGGCTGGACAAGCTGGTCGCCGACGTCGAGAAGCGTCGCGAGGAGCGCAAGGCGGCGAAGGCCAAGGCCGCCGACGAGGCCCGTACGGCCAAGGAGTCGCTGGTCGCCGAGGCCGAGGAGCTGGCGGCGAGCGAGCAGTGGCGGTCGGCGGGCGAGCGGCTGCGCGCCCTGGTCGACACGTGGAAGGGCCTGCCCCGGCTGGACCGCAAGACGGACGACGAGCTGTGGCACCGCTTCTCGCACGCCCGCTCGGCGTTCTCCAAGCGGCGCAAGGCCCACTTCGCCTCGCTGGACGCGCAGCGCGAGGACGCCCGCAAGGTCAAGGAGAAGCTGGTCGCCGAGGCGGAGGCGCTGTCGGGGTCGACGGACTGGGGTCCGACGGCCGCGCGCTACCGCGACCTGATGTCCGAGTGGAAGGCCGCCGGCCGCGCCCAGCGCGAGGCGGAGGACGAGCTGTGGACCCGCTTCCGCGGCGCGCAGGACGTCTTCTTCCAGGCGCGCGGCAAGGTGTTCGCCGAGCGCGACGCCGAGCAGCAGGGCAACCTCACGCTGAAGGAGGAGCTGGTCGTCGAGGCCGAGAAGCTGCTCCCGGTGACGGACCTGAAGACGGCGCGGGCGGCGTTCCGTTCGATCAACGAGCGCTGGGAGGCCATCGGTCACGTGCCGCGGGACGCCCGGCCGAAGATCGAGGGCCGGATCCACGCGGTCGAGCGGGCCATCCAGGAGGCCGAGGAGGCCGAGTGGCGGCGGACCAACCCGGAGGCGCGGGCCCGTGCGGCCGGCCTGACGGGCCAGCTGCAGTCGGCGGTCGACAAGCTCCAGGAGCAGGTCGACAAGGCCCGCGCGGCCGGCAACGACGCCAAGGCCGACAAGCTCGCCAAGGAGCTCGAGGGCCGCAAGGCGCTGCTGGACCAGGCGCTGAAGGGCCTTGAGGAGTTCGGCGGCTGAAGAAGCCGAAGATACTGACAGTAAGGGGCTCCGGCTATTGCCGGAGCCCCTTACTCGTGTGTGCTTACGGCCTGCGGGCCGACGTCACGCGGTAGACGTCGTAGACGCCCTCGACGCCCCGCACCGCCTTCAGGACGTGGCCCAGGTGCTTCGGGTCGCCCATCTCGAAGGTGAAGCGCGAGGTGGCCACGCGGTCGCGGGAGGTCTGCACGGCGGCCGAGAGGATGTTGACGTGCTGGTCGGACAGCACGCGGGTGACGTCCGACAGCAGCCGGGACCGGTCCAGCGCCTCCACCTGGATGGCGACGAGGAAGACGGACGACTGTGTGGGCGCCCACTCCACGTCGAGGATCCGCTCGGGCTGCTGCGAGAGCGAGTCCACGTTGACGCAGTCGGCGCGGTGGACCGAGATGCCGTTGCCCCGGGTGACGAAGCCGATGATGGGGTCACCGGGCACGGGCGTGCAGCAGCGGGCCAGCTTCACCCAGACGTCGTCGACGCCCTTGACCACCACGCCCGGGTCGGCGCTGGAGCGCCGCTTGGACCGGCCGCGGATCGGTGCGGCCTCCTCGATGTCCTCGGTCGCCGCGTCCTCGCCGCCGAGGGCCTGGACGAGCTTCTGCACCACGCCCTGGGCCGCGACGTGCCCCTCGCCGATGGCGGCGTAGAGGGAGGAGATGTCGGGGTAGCGCATCTCGTGCGCGAGGGTGACGAGGGAGTCGCCGGTGAGGATGCGCTGGATCGGCAGGTTCTGCTTGCGCATGGCGCGCGCGATGGCGTCCTTGCCCTGCTCGATGGCCTCGTCGCGGCGCTCCTTGGAGAACCAGGCACGGATCTTGTTGCGGGCGCGGGGCGACTTGACGAAGCCCAGCCAGTCCCGGGAGGGACCGGCGCCGGCGGCCTTGGAGGTGAAGACCTCCACCAGGTCGCCGTTGTCGAGGGTCGACTCCAGCGGGACGAGCCGTCCGTTGACCCGTGCGCCTATGGTGCGGTGGCCGACCTCGGTGTGGACGGCGTAGGCGAAGTCGACGGGGGTGGCGCCGGCGGGCAGCGCTATGACGTCGCCCTTGGGGGTGAAGACGAAGACCTCGTTGCGCGAGAGGTCGAAGCGCAGGGACTCGAGGAACTCGCCCGGATCCTCGGTCTCCTTCTGCCAGTCGAGCAGCTGCCGGAGCCAGGCCATGTCGTTGACGGTGTCCTGGTTCTTGCCGGCGTTCTTGGGCACGTCGGTGCGGATCTTGGAGGCTCCGGCGACGGCCTCCTGCTTGTACTTCCAGTGCGCGGCGATGCCGTACTCGGCGCGGCGGTGCATGTCGAAGGTGCGGATCTGCAGCTCGACCGGCTTGCCGCTGGGCCCTATGACCGTCGTGTGCAGCGACTGGTACATGTTGAACTTGGGCATCGCGATGTAGTCCTTGAACCGCCCCGGGACCGGGTTCCACCGGGCGTGGACGGTGCCGAGCGCCGCGTAGCAGTCGCGGACGGTGTCGACGAGGACGCGGATGCCCACCAGGTCGTAGATCTCGGCGAAGTCGCGACCCCGCACGATCATCTTCTGGTAGACGCTGTAGTAGTGCTTCGGGCGGCCGGTGACGGTGGCCTTGATGCGGGCGGCGCGCAGGTCGGCCTGGACCTCGTCGGTGACGATCGCGAGGTATTCGTCGCGCTTGGGGGCGCGCTCGGCGACGAGGCGGACGATCTCGTCGTACATCTTGGGGTAGAGGATCGCGAAGGCGAGGTCCTCCAGCTCCCACTTGATGGTGTTCATGCCCAGCCGGTGCGCCAGCGGGGCGTAGATCTCGAGGGTCTCGCGGGCCTTCTTCTCCTGCTTCTCCCGCTTGAGGTAGCGCATGGTGCGCATGTTGTGCAGGCGGTCGGCGAGCTTGATGACCAGGACGCGCGGGTCCTTGGCCATGGCCACGACCATCTTGCGCACGGTCTCGGCCTGTGCGGCCTCGCCGAACTGCACCCGGTCCAGCTTGGTGACGCCGTCGACGAGCAGGGCGACCTGGTCGCCGAAGTCGCGGCGCAGGTCCTCCAGGCCGTACTCGGTGTCCTCGACGGTGTCGTGCAGGAGACCGGCCATCAGGGTAGCGGGGTCCATGCCGAGCTCGGCGAGGATCGTGGTGACGGCGAGGGGGTGGGTGATGTACGGGTCGCCGCTCTTGCGCTTCTGACCGCGGTGCCAGCGCTCGGCGACCTGGTAGGCGCGCTCGATCTGGCGCAGGGTCCCGGTGTCGGCCTTGGGGTCGTTGCCGCGCACGATGCGCAGCAGGGGCTCGAGGACGGGGTTGTACGGGCTGGAGCGCTGGACGCCGAGGCGGGCGAGGCGGGCGCGGACCCGGCTGGAGGAGCCCGGCCGGGCGGCGGGGCTCTGGGGCGGCGCGGGGCGCGCCGGCGCGGTGGCCGGAGGCTGCGGCGCCGGCCCGGCCTGCGATCCGCCTCCGCTCTTCTGCTCGCTCCGACCGCCGGCCGCCGTGGGCTCGGGGGCCTGCGGGCGGCCCGTGGGCGTGCCCGCGGCCGCCGCGGCCTCGGGAGACGGCTTGTCCTGGTGAGCGGCGGTGAGCGGCTGGACCTCGTCTGGCAAGAGCACTCCTCAAGCGTTCCGGCCCCCCGATCAGGTCCGGACTGCCATGGTATCGATCCCGGCCGCCGGACCGCCGCGCGCAGGGTCGGTGCGAGCCCCCCGGCAGGGTCTGTGCAAGCCCCCCGGCGCGGTCGGTGAAAGCCCCCGCACGGCATAAAACGCCGGGCGGGCACCGGGAGCTTCCCCGGTGCCCGCCCTGGGCGGTCGTGGCAGGTGGTGGGCCCGGTGCGGGCCCGCCCGTCAGACCGTGATCAGCGCCTCCAGGGGCGCGCCGGCGAGGGCCGCCTCCAGTCGGGCGCGGCCGGGCAGGAAGCCGAGCTCCATCAGCACGGCGACGCCCGCGACCTCGGCCCCGGCGCGGCGGATCAGCTGCAGCGAGGCCTCGGCCGTGCCGCCGGTGGCCAGCACGTCGTCGATGACGAGGACGCGGTCGCCGGCGCCCAGGGCGTCGGCGTGCATCTCGATCTCGGCGGTGCCGTACTCCAGCTCGTAGGCCTGGGCCAGCGTGGCGCCCGGGAGCTTGCCGGCCTTGCGGACGGGCACGAAGCCGAGTCCGGCGCGGACGGCGACCGGGGCGGCCAGGATGAAGCCGCGGGCCTCCAGGCCGACGACCTTGGTGGCCCCGTGGCGCTCGCAGAGCCCGGCGAGGGCGTCGGTGAGCGCGCCGAAGGCCTTGGCGTCGGCGAGCAGCGGGGTGATGTCTTTGAACGTCACGCCCGGCTTGGGGTAGTCCGGCACGTCGTGGATCCGGCTGAGCAGCAGCTCGCGGAGGGCGGCGTCGGCGCCCGCGGCGCTCGCGGCGGTCATCGGCGCT
>KL569429.1:33732-38580 GCA_000715685.1 Streptomyces lilacinus | reverse complement strand
GACACCGGCGACGTCCTGCGGCTCGTCGTCGCCGTCGGCCGACTCCTCGCCGGCCTCGGTGCCCTCGCCCGCCTCGGCCTTGGCGGCGTCGGCGGCGCGACGGGCCCGCACGCGCTTGGCCAGGGCCTTCATCTGCGGGTCGCGCTCCTTGAGGTCGGCGACCAGCGGGGTGGCGATGAAGATCGAGGAGTAGGCGCCGGCCGCGAGGCCGACGAAGAGGGCGAGGGAGATGTCGTTGAGCATGCCCGCGCCGAGGAAGCCGCCGCCGATGAACAGCAGGCCGGCGACCGGCAGCAGCGCCACCACCGTGGTGTTGATGGAGCGCACCAGGGTGCTGTTGAGGCTGCGGTTGGCGACCTCGCTGTAGGTGAAGCGGGTCTGCTTGGTGAGGTCCTTCGAGCTCTCCTTCAGACCGTCGAAGACGACGACGGTGTCGTAGAGGGAGTAACCGAGGATGGTCAGCAGACCGATCACGGTGCCCGGGGTGACCTCGAAGCCGACCAGCGCGTAGACGCCGACGGTGATGGTGAGGTCGTGGACCAGCGCGATCAGGGCGGCCAGCGCCATGCGCCACTCGAAGGCGATGGCGAGGTAGATCACCACGAGGATCATGAAGATCCCCAGGCCCGTCCAGGCCTTGTTGGCGATCTGGTCACCCCAGCTCGGGCCGACGATGTCGGTGTTGACCTTGTCGGAGGGCACGCCGAGCTGCTTGGCCAACGCCTCCTGGGTCTTGCGCGACTGGTCCGTGGTCAGTTCGCTGACCTGGACGCGCAGCGTGCCGTTGCCCAGCTTCTGGACGATGGCGGGGTGGCCGGAGACGTCCTCGGCCGTGCGCTGGGCCTGGGGGGCGCTGACGGAGGTGGTGGGCGTGGTGAAGACCGCGCCGCCGGAGAACTCGATGCCCATGTTCAGGCCGCGCACCGCCAGGCCGACGATGGCCGTGATGGTGATGAGGATCGAGATGCCGTACCAGATCTTCCGCTTGCCGACGAAGTCGTAGCCGACCTCGCCGCGGTAGAGCCGGGCGCCGAGAGAGCCGAGTCGCGACATCTCACGCCTCCTTCGGGTCGACAGTGGCGGAGGGACGGCGGCGGGAGGCCCGCAGCGGCGGCTTGGCGCCGAGCCGCTTGGGGTCCAGGCCGGACCAGGGGTGGCCGCTGGCGAAGAACTTGCGGCGGGCGAGAAGCGTCATGAGCGGCTTGGTGAAGAAGAAGACCACGACGACGTCGAGCAGCGTGGTCAGCCCGAGGGTGAACGCGAAGCCCTGCACCTTGCCGACGGTGACGACGAAGAGCACCGCGGCGGCGAGGAAGGACACGAAGTCGGAGACGAGGATCGTGCGGCGGGCCCGCGGCCACGCGCGCTCCACGGACGGGCGCAGCGTGCGGCCCTCGCGGATCTCGTCCCGGATGCGTTCGAAGTACACGATGAACGAGTCGGCCGTGATACCGATCGCGACGATGGCACCGCAGACGGCCGGCAGGTTGAGCGCGAAGCCGATGGCCGGGCCCAGCAGGACCATGATCGTGTAGGTGAGGATCGCGGAGCACAGGAGGCTGGCGAGGGCGACGAGCGCCAGGCCGCGGTAGTACGCCACCAGGTAGACGACGACGAGCGCGAGGCCGATGGCACCGGCGATCAGGCCGGCGTTCAGCTGCTCGCCGCCGAGCGCGCGGGAGACGGTGGTCTCGGTGACGACGTCGAAGGACAGCGGCAGGGCACCGTAGGACAGCACGTTGGCGAGGTCCTGGGCGCTCTCCTGCGTGAAGCCGCCGGAGATCTCGGCCTGGCCGCCGCCGATCGAGGTGCTGACGGACGGGTCGGAGACGACCTCGCCGTCGAGGACGATCGCGAACTGGTTCTGCGGCGCCGGCTTGGCGGCGAGCTGACCGGTGACCTGGGCGAACTTCTTGGCGCCGGCGGAGTTGAACTTCAGCTGGACGAGCCAGCCCTTGCCGCCCTGGGTGTCGAAGACGGCGCTGGCGTCGTCGACGGCGGTGCCCTCCACGGCCACGGGGCCGAGGATCTCCTTGACGGAGCCGTCCTTGCGGCAGGCGACGATGGAGTCGGTGGGCTTGGCGTTGGCGGCGGCCTCGTTGGCCAGGGCCCGGCTCTCCTTGGTGGAGCAGTCCAGGGCCTCGAGCTTCTTCTGCAGGGCGGCCGTGTCGCCGGTCGCCGAGCTCGGCGTCGGGGTGGGCGCCTGCTTGTCGTCCTTCTTGTCCGAGGCCTTGCCCGAGGCGTCGGCGGACGGCTTGGCGGAGGACTTGTCCTCGTTCTTGGCGTCGTCGGCCTTGTCGTCGGACACGGACGCGGTGGCGTGCGGCGTCGGGGTGCCGGCGGCCTTCAGGTCCTCGGTGACGGGGCGACCCTGCGGGCTGGCGGAGCCGGACGGCTTGCTCTTGTCGTCGGCCTTGTCCTTGTCGCCGGGCTTGCCGCTGGGGCTGGGCTTGCCGCCGGCGCTGGGCTTACCGCTGGCGTTGGGCGCGGGCTCCGGGGCCTTGATGCCGGGGGCGGCGGTCACGACGGGCCGGAAGGCGAGCTGGGCGGTGGTGCCGACCTGCTGGCGGGCCTGCTTCGCGTTCGTCCCCCGGGGGATGTTCACGATGATGTGGTTGCTGCCCTGCGTCTGGACCTCGGACTCCGTGACGCCGAGACCGTTGACACGGCGGTCGATGATGCCGACCGCGGTGTTCATGTTGGTCTCGTTGATCGCGTTGGGCTTGCCCGGCTGGTTCTTGGCCTCCAGCGTGAAGCTGGTGCCGCCCGCGAGGTCGATGCCCAGTCGCGGTGTGGTGTGCCCGGAGGCGAACATCCCCCCGGTGAGCGCCACCATGGCGATCAGGATCAGGGCCAGGACTCTGCCCGGCCTGCCCTGGCCGCCCGGGGACCTGCGGCCCTTCTTCGGTGCTGCCACCTTGTCGTTTCTCCCTGTCCAACCGCCCGGGGTCGGGTGTTCGCCGGGCGGCCACGAAATGTTGTGGGGACCTGCCCCCGCCGGAGCCTAGACCGTAACGGAACCGCGGCGCACCGCTCCCTGGGTGCTCCGCGGTTCCGTGAAAGGGCTACTTGGCGTCGGTGTCGCCGTCCCGCTTGGTGTCCTTCTTCTCCGTGCCGGTCGTGTCGTCGGACGTGTCGGCCTTCTCGGCGTCCTTCGACTCGCCGTGGGCGCCCTTGCCCAGGTCGATCTTCTGCTCGGCCGGGGGCTCGCCGGTCTCGACGGCCTCGGTCAGCGTGGAGGCGTCGTCCGGGACGACCGGGGTCTCCTCCGGCTCCAGGCCGTGCACGATGCGGTTGTACTCCGCGTCCTCCAGGACGGCACCGATCGCGTTCTTCGCGTAGATCGCGTGCACGCTCGGGGCGACCTCGAGGAGAACGGTGTCCTCGTGGATCTCCTTGACGGTGGCGTACATGCCGCCGATCGTCCGGACACCGGTACCCGGCTGCATCTGGTCGCGCATCTGCATGGCCTGGCGCTGCTTGTTCTTCGCCGACCGGGTCATCAGGAACATGGCCCCGATAAGCACGATGAACGGCAGGAGAGTCACGATATTCACGGGACGGGGTTTCCTTCACACGACCGCTGGGGGTGCGGCCTGGTCTACGGGGGTGGTATGCCGTACAAATACGGACGGCATCGGCGGAGTCTAAGCGAGTCCGCACCGATGGAACAACGCCCAGCATGGCACCGGGGTTCCTGAGGGGACCAGCCCCCGCGCCGTCACTCCCCGAAGAGGGTGGCCCCTCCGGGACCCCCCGCGGCCTGCCGCGGCGGCACCAGACCGAGGTGCGACCAGGCCGCCGGCGTGGCGACCCGTCCCCGGGGCGTACGCGCCAGCAGCCCCTCCCGTACCAGGAAGGGCTCGGCCACCTCCTCGACCGTCTCGCGCTCCTCCCCCACGGCGACGGCCAGCGTGGACAGCCCGACGGGTCCGCCGCCGAAGAGCTTGAGCAGCGCGGTGAGCACGGCGCGGTCCAGCCGGTCCAGGCCGCGGCCGTCGACCTCGTACACCTGGAGGGCCTGGGCGGCGATCTCCTGGGTGATCACGCCGTCCGCCTTCACCTGGGCGTAGTCGCGCACACGGCGCAGCAGGCGGTTGGCGATGCGGGGCGTGCCCCGGGAGCGCCCGGCGATCTCGGCGGCGCCCGTGTCCTCTATCTCCACGTCGAGCAGCCGGGCCGAGCGGTGGACGACGCGCTGGAGCTCGGCGGGGGCGTAGAACTCCATGTGGCCGGTGAAGCCGAAGCGGTCGCGCAGCGGGGGCGGCAGCAGGCCGGCGCGGGTGGTGGCGCCGACCAGGGTGAAGGGCGGCAGCTCGAGCGGGATGGCGGTGGCGCCGGGGCCCTTGCCGACGACGACGTCGACGCGGAAGTCCTCCATGGCCATGTAGAGCATCTCCTCGGCGGGCCGGGACATACGGTGGATCTCGTCGAGGAAGAGCACCTCGCCCTCGGTGAGGGAGGAGAGGATCGCGGCCAGGTCACCGGCGTGCTGGATGGCGGGGCCGGAGGTGATGCGGATGGGGGCGCCCATCTCGGCCGCGATGATCATGGAGAGCGTGGTCTTGCCGAGGCCGGGAGCGCCGGAGAGCAGCACATGATCGGCGGTGGCCCCGCGGGCGCGGGCCGCCTTCAGCACGAGGTCGAGCTGCTCACGCACCCGCTCCTGGCCGATGAACTCGCCCAGGTCCTTCGGACGCAGCGCGGCCTCGACGGCCTGGTCCTCACCGTCGGCGGCGGTACCGACGAGGCGGTCGCCGGCGGGGGGAGCATACGTGGACTCGTCGTCCCAGTTCACGGGTGAAACCTCACGGTTGGATCGGTTTGTGGGCAGGCGTTCCGCAGGGC
>KL569429.1:33279-33421 GCA_000715685.1 Streptomyces lilacinus | reverse complement strand
CGGTAGCTGGGGGAGGGTGGGCACAAACCGCCCACCGGCCCGCACGGGACCCGACTCATCGAGCCCGGTTCAACGTCTGCAGAGCAGCCCGCAGCAGCTGCCCGACCTGCGGCGTACCTGTCTCTTATACACATCTCTGAGC